>NZ_AP024900.1:0-316330 GCF_024347075.1 Vibrio rarus | reverse complement strand
TTGAACCTTTTCTGAAATACCACGTTTTTAATGCTTCATGATCACTGGACATCACTAATGCGTCGTGTTCTAGCAAATCGTTCGGGGTTTGAGGTATACCATGTTCTTTTAAATATTCAGGAGAGGCACACAGCGTTCTTTCGCTCTTACCTAAACGCCTAGAAATGACGTTACTGTCATTCAGCTCACCGTAGCGAATAACAATATCCACTCCTCTATCAGCAATATTATGCACATGGTCATCAAAATATAAGTGGGGCGTCACCTCTGGATACTCGGCGATAAATTCTGACAATATCGGCAAAATAATCAATTTACTGATGTCTTTAGGGGCTACGATCTTAATGGGACCTTGAGTAGCTCTTACGCCCTGTTTTATTAAATGCTCCGTCTCATTCACGCTATCAAGAATCTCTAAACAAGAGCGATAGTAGATTTCACCAATATCGGTTAATGAGATATGTCGGGTTGTTCGATTGAGCAGTTTTACCCCATAGCGATCTTCTAAAGCTCGCAAGCGTGTGGTCACTGAAGCCGCCGACATACCGAGCTCTCGCCCCGCTCCAGCCATACTTTTCAGCTTAACAATTGTGGCAAACATAGCCATATCTGAAAGTTTATTCATATTCGCCCCATCATTTATCCAGAATGAATAATGTATTCAATTTCTCAGTAATTATCAAAACATTGATCTATGTCACTATGAAATCACTTAATTGAACAGCAGGAGCTGACTATGACACAACAAAAAATGCCAATGCAGGTATGGATACTAACACTCGCTGCGTTTGCCATAGGTACTGCAGAATTTGTTATTGCGGGGATTCTGCCCCAAATAGCGACCTCACTGTCCATTACTGAAGGACAGGCCGGTTACTTAATTAGTGCTTACGCCTTAGCCATTGTAATCGGTGGTCCAATCTTAACCATCTACTTGGCTCGATTTAATAAAAAGAATGTGCTTATTGGTCTTATGGCACTCTTCATTTTAGGTAATGTGCTTTCAGCACTCGCCCCAACCTATACTTTACTATTAGTGAGCCGTGTCATTTCAGGCCTAGTACAAGGGCCTTTCTATGGCATTGGAGCTGTGGTTGCCACGAACTTAGTCTCTGAAAAAATGGCCGGACGTGCCGTAGGCCAAATGTTTGCAGGATTGACCTTGGCCAACGTTCTCGGTGTGCCGGCGGGTACATGGGTTAGCTTAACGTTTGGCTGGAGCACCACGTTCTTCACCGTCGCCGCTTTTGGGGCTGTCGCAATGATATTCATCATGCTCTCTATCCGCTCAACTGGGCACAGTGAAGCGAAAAGCATCAAAACACAGCTACAAGCATTTAAAAACCCTATGCTATTGATTAGCTTGGCTATTACCGCTTTCGCCTGGTCTGGATTCATGACTCTATATGGTTATATTGCCCCTATCGCAATGCACGTAACAGGTTTTGAACAAGACGCAGTTACTTGGATTTTAGTCCTAGTTGGTGTGGGCTTAATCATTGGTAATACTTTAGGTGGTCGCTCTTCAGATAAAAGCTTAGCAAAAGCGTCACTATTTTGGGCTACCGCTATGATTGCTTCACTACTTTTAGTGGGCGTATTTACCGGCAGTAAAGTTCTGTTTATTGGTGCCTTATTTATCTTCGGTATCGCATCATTTGCCAACGTACCTGCCATGCAACTACGTGTAATGAACCACGGTGGTGAAGGGCAAGAATTAGCGGCAACCGCCAATATTTCAGCCTTCAACTTAGCCAATGCATTCGGTGGATTCTTAGGGGGTATGGTACTTGACGGACAATTAGGTGCTAGCATGATTCCATACGCGGCGGCCATTGTCCCTCTAATTGGATTGGTGTTGATTGTTAAAGCAAACAGAGCCGAAAAACACAGCACAGTACAAGTTGAAGATTTAAGCACGGCCGTTACCGCTAACTAATTCGACAATTAAAAAGCAGTAGCCGATGGAAGCCTCTTCCATCGGCTTTTTTACCTCTAATCACATCAATACCTATCCGCTCTATCTCTCATTCTTGATAAAACAATCACAACACGCTGCTGTGCAAATTCCCTATCATCACACAGTGATAATCAGCATAAAAACGATACAAATAATAGACTTAGTAAGACTCCATTTACTGTGTGACTTATTGCATTTCATCACTGCTTTACTATTTATTATGCCAATTATTGTGACGGTCAGAGGTTTACAACCCACAAAGTTACGGGTAACATGTTATCAGTAACTTAAATTAGCCTCTGTTTTTCGGTGAAATCACACAATGAGGTCACACGTGAACACGATATAAAAGGAAGAATTATGGCAGGTGGCAGTATTATTGTTATGGGTGTGAGTGCTTGTGGAAAAAGCACTATCGGCGCTCAATTAGCACAACGTTTAGGATATAAGTTTATTGATGGTGATGACTTACATCCTCGTAGCAACATCCAAAAAATGGCATCCGGAACACCACTGAATGACGATGATCGTATTCCTTGGTTAGAACGAATTAGTGATGCAGCGTATAGCCTAGAAAGCAAAAATGAACATAGCATCATCGTTTGTTCAGCCTTAAAAAAGAAGTATCGTGACCAAATTAGATCTGGCAATAACAACGTTGTTTTTCTGTTTTTAGACGGCGACTTAGAGTTGATCACTACGCGTATGCAGCAACGTCAAAACCATTTCATGAAAATGAATATGATCACCAGTCAATTTGACGCACTAGAAAGGCCCGATTCCGAACCAAACACCTTAGTTATTAGCATTGATGACACCATCGACAACATTGTTGAACGCGCTGTAATAGCTATAAATGAGTATAAGAAGGGCATAAAATGATTCATCCAACAGTTCAAGTCGTCACAGAACGCTTAATTGAACGTAGTCTCGAAAGTCGCTCAGCGTTTATTGCAAGAACCAAACAACAAGCACAGCAAGGTAAAGTACGAGTATCTTTATCTTGTGGCAACCTAGCCCACGCTGTTGCAGCATCTTGCTCATCAGAAAAAGAACATATATTAGATTTTACGCACTCTAACGTTGCGCTTATTTCAGCGTACAATGATATGTTAAGTGCGCATAAGCCTTACCAAACTTACCCACAACAAATTAAGCAAATCCTGAGTAAATTGGGGCACACTGCACAAGTTGCAGGTTGCGTTCCTGCTATGTGTGATGGGGTGACGCAGGGTCAGGCAGGCATGGATATGTCTCTGTTTTCTCGTGACTTAATCGCACAATCCACTGCCCTTTCACTTAGTCATAATATGTTCGATGCCACTTTATTGCTGGGTATTTGTGACAAAATTGCCCCAGGGCAACTTATGGGCGCACTTGCTTTCGCCCATTTGCCTACCGCTTTTGTGCCTGCAGGCCTTATGCCTACTGGGATCAGTAATGAAAAAAAAGTCAGTGTTCGCCAGAAATATGCGGCAGGTGAAGTAGATAAAAGTGCACTATTGGATATGGAGTGCCAAGCGTACCATTCACCAGGCACCTGCACATTTTATGGTACAGCCAACACCAACCAACTTGTTTTTGAAGCTATGGGACTGATGCTTCCTGGCTCTGCTTTTATTCACCCACAATCAGAACTTCGTGATGCACTCACTGAGTATGCTGCGCAAAAAATTGCATCAATGACCACAGGATCGAGTCAATTCCGTTCTCTTTCTGAAGTTGTTACTGAAAAAAGCATCATCAATGGGATTGTGGCTCTGCTTGCATCAGGTGGCAGTACTAACCATACCATTCATATGGTGGCCGTTGCTCGTGCAGCTGGTATTCAATTAACTTGGCAAGATATTAGTGACCTATCTAATACTGTGCCATTGCTGGCTAAAGTGTATCCAAACGGCCCTGCCGATATGAATGCATTCCAAGAAGCGGGCGGTGTACCAGCACTATTGCACAGACTCAACCAAGCTGAACTGCTTCATCAAGATGTTACTCCTGCTTTTGGTAGCTTTGCCGATCAAATGACATTACCGCATCTAGAATCAGGGAAACTGGTTTGGCGTGAGTGCAAGGGCAGCGAAGATGCAGAGGTCATTTCAGCCTCTGGCGCTGTATTCCAAACAACAGGGGGCACTCGAATGCTCCATGGTAATTTAGGTCGTGCTGTCGTTAAGATCTCCGCAATAAAAGAAGATCAAAGAGTCATCGAAGCTCCAGCCGTGGTATTCCAATCTCAACATGACGTTGAAGCGGCTTATCATCGCGGTGAGCTTAATAAGGACTGTGTCGTGGTTGTGACTCACAATGGTCCTGCTGCAAACGGAATGCCAGAGCTCCATAAGTTAATGCCAATTCTTGGTAACATTCAAAAAGAAGGCTTTAAAGTGGCGTTAGTGACTGATGGTCGTTTATCTGGCGCATCAGGTAAAATTCCATCGGCTATTCATATATCACCGGAGGCGATTCGTGGGGGGGCTATTGGTTTAGTCAGAACAGGCGATCTAATTCGATTGGACTGCCAAACATCAGAATTAAACAATCTTTCAGACACTAGCGGTCGTTCTGCATTTGATTTTAACGCTGAATTAGAACAACAAACTTGGGGTCGAAACTTGTTTAAAACCATTCGTCAAACAGTAAGCAGCGCAGAAGAAGGCGCCAGTTTTATTCTCTAAGTTGCAACGTTTGTGGTAACGGAACAATAAATAAAAAAGGTCAGCAATTTATTTGCTGACCTTTTTTTATGCTAGACGCTTTCACCTTGAATAAGGTTATAGCCTAAATCCACCTTAGGACTGGTGGTTAATGTCCCTTGTAAACGTTGAATCAGCAGATCCGCACTGGTTGCGCCGATTTCATACCTTGGCGTTTTTATACTACTTAATCTTGGACGGATAGCCTGCCCTAGATCTAATGCGTTATAACCGATAACCGACAATTGTGTTGGAACCTCTATGCCACGCTGTTGTGCGCTTAATATCGTCCCTATTGCGATATCATCATTGGTACAAAACACCCCATCCAGATCTGGGTAAGTATGTAACGCTTTATCCAACAAAGCAGAACTTAATAAAGAGCTTGAGCGTTCTGTTGTTAATATATGTTTTAATTCTAAACCCGCCTCTTGCAAAGCTTTGTCATAGCCTTGCATGCGTAATTTAGTACGGGTATCCAGACGAGCACCAAAATAAGCAATGGATTTCCTGCCCGCGTTAATCAGTGTTTTTACTGCCATATAAGCGGCTTGGGCATGATCCATCCCAACCGCAATATCAATGGGATTATCAGGAAGTTCCATGGTTTCAACAACGGGTACATTGGCATTTTTTATCATCTGCAATGTGCGTTTAGTATGATGGCTCTCCGTCAAAATAAGGCCGTCTACTTGATAGGCGAGCAAAGACGCTATTTTGCGTTCTTCTTCATCTTCATCATAACCAAAGTGAGCAATTAAAATTTCATAGCCTCGCTCTTTTGTAACCTT
The DNA here is from genome assembly GCF_024347075.1 of Vibrio rarus. NCBI lineage: Bacteria > Pseudomonadati > Pseudomonadota > Gammaproteobacteria > Vibrionales > Vibrionaceae > Vibrio > Vibrio rarus. The sequence continues at coordinate 310,886 of NZ_AP024900.1, read as the reverse complement.
TTCAACCCCTTGCACAAAAGAAGCAAATATTTGGTTAGAAAGAGAAGGAAGCAATACACCGATGGCTTTGCTCGATGATTTTGACAGCATAGCCGGAGCTCGGTTTTCTATATATCCGATATCTTCTAATGCTTGTGCAATTTTTTGACCGGTCTTTTCCGCTACCGATTCGGGGTTACGCAAATAACGAGATACCGTCATTTTTGTTATGCCCACTAAATCCGCGACGTCTTGTAGGGTCGGTCTGTTTTTTTTCGAAGGAGGTGTCATAGCAAGGGATAAATTTTAATATTATGCCTTCATTATGACCAATACCCCATAGTCACACAATATGCGTGCCAGTGAAAATCGGTACTATATTGAAAAAGAATGGCTTAAGCATGTAAGGAGCCTTTTAATACGCTAATAATTCACGGCTAACTGTCCCCTATTTCGCTATGTGTGGCTAAAGGATAAATAACGACACAACTCATTAAGATGGCAACCTGCACGCATATACCATATATTGCTACCTAATCGCGCCTCACGGATATTAAGCCACATCATGACCTGCACAAGCATCAAAAATAATGAGTCCGTAAGCCAAGTTTTTTGGCGCTTTACTATTCCCTCAGTGGCCGCAATGCTGATCAATGGGCTCTATCAAATTATCGATGGTATTTTTGTAGGGCATTACGTTGGCTATGCCGGTCTTGCTGGCATCAATATGGCTTGGCCAATCATTGCTACTATTATGGGGTTCGGTATTCTAGTTGGCATGGGTGCAGGCACCCTTATGTCTATTTCTCGAGGAGAACAGCAACCTCAACAAGCCAGCAGTGCATTACAAACAGCCATTGGTTTAAGCTTACTTTTTTCTGTTATATCCATGCCTATTGTCGCGATTTGGGGGCGAGAATTACTGATACTGCAAGGGGCCGCAGGAGACTCTCTGACCCATGGCTACGATTACATCTATGTTTTTATTTATAGCGCGCCTATGGCGATATTTTCCGCTGTCATTCCAATGTTGGTACGCAACGATAATAGCCCCAAAATAGCCACAGCTCTCACTATACTGGGAGCATTACTCAATATAGCCTTAGACTACCTTTATCTGGGCATTCTTCATCAAGGCTTACAGGGGGCCGCTATTGCTACGGCTATATCACAATTCGTAGTGACACTATTAGGAGTGATCTATTTTATTTCTCATCAGGGGGAAATTCGACTCACCAGCTTAAAATTCAATCTCAATAAAGCATGGCGGATTGTTCAGTTAGGTGCATCAAGCATGCTGATGTTTGCCTACTTTTCGTTTGTCATTGCATTGCATAACCGATTGCTCATGACATACGGCAGTGATCTTCATGTTGGAGCCTTTGCCATCATTGGCTACCTTGCCACTATGTACTACTTATTTGCCGAAGGTATTGCCGCAGGAATGCAGCCACCGGTGAGTTACGATTTTGGAGAAAAACGATACCCACGTATTAAAGGGACACTGTGGTTGGCCATTAAAGTGGTATTTATCTCAGGTATCACCACTGTCGTAGTGCTAAATGTGTTCCCTGAGTTTTTTATCTCTTGGTTTAGCGATTCTAATCACGAATTAATCGCCGTGACTATTTCCGGTATGCGTTTGCACACCTGCGCCCTGTATCTTGATGGACTGTTATTTTTAGCTTCGGTGTACTTTATGGCCGTAGGTAAAGCAAGAAAAGCCATGTTTGTATCTCTGGGAAACATGGCCGTACAATTGCCTTTCCTCTATTTTGTGCCTCAATGGCTTGGCGTTGATGGCGTGTGGTTGGCCGTGCCTTTATCAAATTTAGCACTCACTTTGATCGTAGCGCCTATGCTGTATAAAGATATTATGACGCTAATCAACCAACCACAGCACACAGAGGCGCTACTCACTCACACCCCATAGTATGGCCTTATAAAGATTGTAGGTAATTCAACATACCGATAATTGCCGCCACTTGCGCACGATTACACTCATCGGCAGTAGCTTTAGCACTATCTGGATACACTTCGGTTGTCGTCGTGTATTGCGCTTTACTAAAACCTGCGCACAACCCAAGCGCCTGCAGTGGATAATTAATCACCCCATGCTGTACTACCTTTGAACCAATAATGGTTCCATCAGGATCTGCTGGGGCAATGTGTGTGACTTGTTCAACAGACTGGATAATCGCTCTTTGCATGGCTTCGCACGGGTTTTCTGTATCGCCCACGGTATAAAAGCCATCCGGTATTGAACCTTTAGTAAATACCTGCCCATCACGAGCGGCAAGGGCTGGACGAAATTCTTGTTCATCACTATCTGTTGTTTCATGCAAATCAATATGAGCGTAAACCTCAATGTTCAACTGCTGCATAAATTGCATAAGCAAGGCGGACTCTGGTGCAGGACTATTTTTAATAAAAGAGCGATTAGGATCGAGGGCATCTGGGTTCCAGCGATTAATAATTTCATACCCCCACGGAGAAACACACGGTACAACAATAAAGTTAAAATGGGCTAAGTATTGCGAAGCCGTTTCTTGCAAAAACAGTAATGCACCTTGCACCCCACTGGTTTCATACCCATGCACCCCACCTGTCACTAGCACATTGGGTTTATCGGTATTCCACTCTTTAGATTTGAAGGCAAATAAAGGGTAGCGTCCTGATGAATAGTTCAATTCACCGTATTCAATACGCTCAAACTCAGCCCCCACCGTCTTCATTTTAGATACGACCTCCTGTTGATAAGAGCGTTGGACATTACGACTGCTACGCCATTGCTGAACCTCTTTATCCGTCCATTTCTGTCCTTGTATGCCAATGGAGTAAGGGGTTACTTGATGCATGTTATTTCGCCTTCAACAAATAAATGTAGGTATACAGACTACCACAGTCACCTCCCCTTAGTTATATAAGCGACAAATGTACTTTTACTTCTTCATATATACATTTTGTAACAGTTATTAATCCGACAATAAGACAACTCAACTACAAAAACCATTGCAGTCATCAATATACCGAGTTAACTATCAACCGCCCTAGTGGGGTTCGGATATAAGTAGCCCCCGTCTCCCACCATTAACCACTTTATTCAGCCTAAGAAGTGCCCTTTCCTTACACAAAAGAGCCGAATAATCGCACTTTTTGCTCCGTTTATTTATTTCATTGTTAAAAATAAATATTTTGAGCTAAAACCTTGTTCTAAGACAATTCTATGCTGTGAACTTCCTTTATATCAGTGATAGAATCCGACGCTATAACGAAACTTTATTACATATTCTTCAGCACTATCACTGAACAATTAATGAACACCTTGTTCTTTACCCATAAGACAAACGAATAATAGTCGTGATATATGTCTACATATGACGAATTTTGTATAATCTGTCACCAAGGTTACTTGTTTATACTCTCTGAGCTTAATGTATAAGGGCTCTGTAGATTTTGTAATTTAATTACAAATGAAGTATTATAGCCGTCAGTATCCTATTTAAATTTACGTAATATTTACCGGAGAGTATTTTCCATGAAAAAGACCAAAATCGTATGTACGATTGGCCCTAAAACTGAATCTGTAGAGAAGCTAACTCAACTTGTAAATGCAGGCATGAACGTAATGCGCCTGAACTTCTCTCATGGTAACTTTGAAGAGCATGCTGGCCGTATCACTAACTTCCGTGAAGTTATGTCTACTGTAGGTAAGCAACTTGCTATCCTTCTAGATACTAAAGGTCCAGAAATCCGTACAATCAAACTAGAAGACGGTAATGACGTTGATCTAGTTGCTGGTCAAGAATTCACTTTTACTACAGACGCATCTGTAGTGGGTAACAAAGACATCGTTGCTGTAACTTACCTTGGTTTCGCAAACGACCTAACTGTTGGTAACACTATCCTAGTAGACGACGGTCTAATCGAAATGGAAGTGCTTGCTACCACTGACACTGAAGTTAAATGTAAAGTTCTTAACAACGGTGCACTAGGCGAAAACAAAGGTGTTAACCTTCCTGGCGTTTCTGTTCAGCTTCCTGCTCTTTCTGAAAAAGATAAAGCTGACCTTAAATTTGGTTGTGAGCAAGGCGTTGATTTCGTTGCTGCTTCTTTCATCCGTAAAGAAGAAGACGTTAAAGAAATCCGTGAGCTTCTAAATGCTAACGGTGGCGAAAACATCCACATCATCTCTAAGATCGAGAACCAAGAAGGTGTTGATAACTTTGACGCTATCCTTGAAGCTTCTGACGGCATCATGGTTGCTCGTGGCGATCTAGGTGTTGAAATCCCAGCAGAAGAAGTTATCTTCGCTCAAAAAATGATGATTGAAAAATGTAACCGTGCTCGTAAAACGGTTATCACTGCAACTCAAATGCTTGATTCTATGATTCAAAACCCACGTCCAACTCGCGCTGAAGCGGGTGACGTTGCTAACGCAATCATGGATGGTACTGATGCAGTAATGCTTTCTGGCGAAACAGCTAAAGGTAAATACCCTGTTGAAGCAGTAACTATCATGGCTCAAATTGCTAACCGTACTGACGGCGCACTTAAAGCTGAACTAGGTTCTCGCCTAGATAGCCCACGTCTACGTATCACTGAAGCGGTATGTAAAGGTGCTGTTGATACTGCTGAGAAACTGGCTGCTCCTCTTATCATCGTTGCAACTGAAGGTGGTAAATCAGCTCGTTCAGTACGTAAGTACTTCCCAACAGCAAACATTGTAGCGCTAACGAATAACCCTAAAACAGCTGCACAACTTGTGCTAACTAAAGGCGTTCGTCCAGTTCTTGTTGAGTCTATCAACAACACTGATGAGTTCTACAAAAACGGTAAAGAGTACGCTCTTGGCGCTGGTTTTGGTAAGAAAGGCGACATCGTAGTTATGGTTTCTGGTGCTCTAGTTGCTTCAGGTACTACTAACACTGCATCTGTACACGTACTATAATTTGTAGTTCGATTCAGATACAAAAAAGAGAGCCTATGGCTCTCTTTTTTTATGTCTCTAATAAGAAAATAACTCTCGGCGATGCGTATTCATCAACAGGACCAAAGGTAAAAAGTAGATGGTATTAAGCGTCATAGCCATAATAAGCAAACCACCAACAACAACTCGAACAAGTGCATTTTTCAACATACAGCGCCTCTATATGATAACGAAGTGACCGATTCCCTGCGTCTTACTTTGCAATACTTTATATACCAATCGCACTCAATAACGGGTCATTCTAGCTTGTTAAAATACTCGATAACTGCGTTAGAATTTTTGATTGTAGAATAACGATTTATCGAAAAATTCTGCCCTGTTTTCGAGCGTTTTTCCTGCGCTATTTCTGATCACTTACTTAGTGTGATTAATGGAATTATTCCACTACAGGTACTGTATCGTTCAAAAATCCATCACGCAATGCTATTTGTATGACTTTTTGTTTCAGCTCTAATTTTTAATAAAAAAAACCACCTCTAACTATAGAGATGGTTTCAATGTATTGTTTGCTTTCAAAAGCTTAGCTAACACGCTTAAGTTTCAATAACCCTTAACTACTTAAACAAAAACTAAGCTTTCAGTGCTCTCTCACCTCGAGCAATACCGACAACGCCACTTCGGGCCACTTCAATGACATCAGTAATCTCAGAAATAGCTTGAATAAAAGCATCCAGCTTATCACTGGTTCCCGCAAGTTGAACTGTGTATTGAGATGCGGTGACATCCACAATTTGACCACGGAAAATATCCGCCGTTCGCTTCACCTCAGCACGAGCAAATCCCGATGCTTTGAGTTTCACCATCATCAATTCACGCTCAATAAAATCAGACTCAGTCACTTCTTGAACTTTCAGTACATCAATAAGCTTATGCAGTTGCTTTTGAATTTGCTCAAGTTGCAATTCGTCTGTTTCGGTGGTGATGTTCAAACGAGAAAGGGTTTCATCATCGGTAGGAGAAACCGTTAATGATTCAATGTTATAGCCGCGCTGAGAGAACAAACCAACAACGCGAGACAGTGACCCTGGTTGGTTTTCCATAAGTAGTGAAATGATATGTCTCATATTATGTTCTCTCCGTCTTGCTTAACCACATACTATCCATGCCCTCACCTTTCACCTGCATTGGATATACGTGCTCTGTTTCATCTACACTAATGTCTACAAATACCAAACGATCTTTCAAATCAAGTGCTTTTTGCAAACCGGACTCTAACTCATCAGGAGATGAGATACGGATACCCACATGCCCATAAGCTTCTGCTATAGCGGCAAAATCAGGTACGGATGTCATGTATGAATTGGAATGGCGCCCTTCATAAATAATGTCTTGCCACTGCTTGACCATGCCGAGGAAACGATTGTTTAAGTTAATGATCTTAACTGGGATACCGTATTGCAATGCCGTTGAAAGCTCTTGAATATTCATTTGAATACTGCCATCACCGGTCACCACAACCACCTCTTCTTCAGGGTGAGCAAACTTAACCCCCATCCCCGCAGGTAAACCAAAGCCCATGGTGCCTAATCCACCAGAGTTAATCCAACGACGAGATTGTTTAAAGGGATAGTACAGCGCCGCAAACATTTGGTGCTGACCAACATCAGAGGCCACATAAGCATCACCATCTGTCAACTTATGCAGTGTTTCGATAACCTGTTGTGGTTTGATTTTTTCTGGCGATTTTTCATAAGCTAAGCAGTTACGATCTCGCCAAGTTTGAATCTCACTCCACCAACTATCTATAGCCTGTTTATCATTATCACCCTCTTGGTTCTCTAACAGTGACACCATGCATTGCAGCACTTTATCCGCAGAGCCCACTATGGGTAGATCAGCGCGTACATTTTTTGATACCGATGAAGGATCAATATCAATATGAATAACTTTGGCGTTAGGACAATACTTCTCTAAATTATTGGTTGTTCTGTCATCAAATCGCACTCCTACACCAAAAATAAGATCCGCATTGTGCATAGCCATATTGGCTTCATAGGTACCATGCATACCTAACATGCCTAAGGAATTACGATGCATTCCAGGGAAAGCACCTAAGCCCATAAGAGTACTGACTACGGGTAAGTTTAGCTTCTCAGATAAGTTAAGAAGATACTGGTCAGATTCAGAAATGACTGCGCCACCCCCTACATATAACACAGGCTTTTTGGCTTCTAGCAGGGCTTTTAGTGCCTTTTTAATTTGCCCTTTATGTCCAGAGGTAGTCGGATTATAAGAGCGCATCTTGATGGTTTCTGGGTATTGATACGGCAGTTTGATTTGCGGGTTCATGATGTCTTTGGGTACATCAATAACCACGGGACCCGGTCGTCCTGTTGAGGCAATAAAAAAGGCTTTTTTGACCGTTTCCGCGATATCTTCGGCTCGCTTGACTAAAAAACTATGTTTTACAATTGGTCGAGATACCCCAACGATGTCACACTCTTGAAATGCGTCATTACCAATAAGGTTGTTAGGCACGTTTCCTGAGATCACAATCATTGGGATTGAATCCATATAGGCGGTTGCGATACCGGTGACTGTATTTGTAGCACCGGGACCTGAACACACCAGTACTACGCCGGGCTTACCCGTTGAACGAGCATAGCCATCAGCCATATGTGTAGCGGCTTGCTCATGACGTACTAATACATGTTTTATTTTGTCCGTTTTTGCATGCAGAGCATCATAAATATCCAGAACGGAACCACCAGGGTAACCAAAGATCTGCTCTACTTGTTCCTCGATCAAGGACTGGACGATCATTTCTGCGCCAGATAACATTTCCATCTTATTTCTCCTTACCATAAACAACTAAATTTGGTCCATTAAGCTGTTTGGTTTCACATAGCTAGGTCTTATTTTTAGCCTAAACAATCCTATCCCTTACTGAATAACGCCATCCTATGAAATTATTCAACTGTTCTACTATGTCCTTACCCTGCCATAGCAGAGGTAAGATAACCTTTCCACCATACCGTTTTTTCCCTGCTACTGTCCATGTCAAAAAACACATATTGATAACAAAATTAATATCCAACTTATTTAATGACAATGACTTACCCTATCAAACACAGTCAATTTATTAACATAATTAATGCATTTGCCCTCAACTACAAAAGGAAAAGCTTCTAACAACGGTGACTTAGCGCCTCTAAATGAGCGTTTCTTTTCTTTGCATACAAAAAAGCCCGCAAACTCAATAAAGTTGCGGGCTTTTTTCGACAGTTTAGCGAAGATTATTTTTTCGGCTTGGCTTTTACTTTTCCAGCCTCGTCATACATTTCATCAATTTCTTGTTGATAACGATCATTAATAACCTTACGACGCAATTTTTGTGTTGGGGTTAACTCCCCTTTCTCCATCGAGAAGGCTTTAGGTAAAAGCTTAAATTTTTTCACTTGTTCAAATTTAGCGAGATTCTGCTGCAACTCGGCTACGCGAGATTCTAGCATCTCAACAATTTGGCTATGCTTAAGTAGCTCTACTTTATCGTGATACTTAATATTGAGTTCTTTGGCATACACTTCTAGCGCTTCATAGCTCGGCACTATTAACGCTGAAACAAATTTACGAGTATCTGCAATCACCGCAATTTGTTCTATAAAGTGGTCCTTACCAATAGCCCCTTCTACCACTTGTGGCGCAATGTACTTCCCGCCTGAGGTTTTCATCAACTCTTTAATACGGTCGGTAATATATAGGTTACCTTGTTCGTCAAAATGGCCAGCATCACCCGTTTTCAAAAAGCCATTTTCATCAAATGTTTTCGCTGTTTCTTCTGGTAGTTTGTAGTAACCACGCATCACCATTGGACCACGAACTAAAATCTCATTATTTTCGCCAATTTTAACCTGTGCTCCAGGCATAGAAGTACCAATGGAATCAGGATTGAACGCAGGCTCATCCCAACATGATACTGTTGCCGTCGTCTCAGTCATGCCGTAACCCAATTTCACATTCAAACCTAACGCATGAAAAAAGCGACCAATAGTTTCATCAAGCTTAGCGCCACCACAAGGCATCATAGTGATATTTCCGCCTAATAAAGCTCGTAGCTTACTCAATACTAACTTATCCGCTAGATTGTGGCTTTTCTTCAACAAATAAGACGGTGAGCGTTGTTCTTGTTTACATAATGCTACACGTGCTCCCATGTTCACCGCCCAAGTAAACATGGCTTTTTTGATCACGGATGAGTGCGATACTTTTTCATGAATGGCTGAGAAAATTTTCTCGTAAAAACGAGGAACAGCACACATAACCGTCGGTTTCACTTCCCCAAGGGCATCTCGCACTTGCATAGTGTCCTCAAGGTACGCGTTAGTAGCTCCAGTAAACAATACAAACATTGTCCATGCTCTCTCAAAAACATGAGAAAGAGGCAAGAAACACAAAGACACATCATCTTTGCTTAAACTAAGTCGTGCTACGTGCCCCTCTAATTGGGAGGCAAAGTTAGCGTAATCCAACATGACGCCTTTAGGCTGGCCTGTTGTACCTGAGGTATAAATAAGAGTCACAAGATCGTCAAAATTTGCATCGCTAATGCGCTGTGCAAATTGCTCTTTTAATAACGCGCTATTGGTTTGCTCTGTTGTAGCAACAAAATCATCCCAAGACACACTAAAATCATTATCAGCAAGCTGGATGCTGTCACACATTGCCACAATCAGTTGCAGTTGTTCACACTGATCAAAGATAGACACTGACACATCATATTGCTCTTGTTCCCCAACGAACAAAACCTTAACGTCAGCATTTTGAATCACATACGCCGATTGATCCGCTGTATTGGTTGAGTAGATAGGAACGGTAACGATACGAGCTTGCAAAGAACCAATATCTGCCATAGTCCATTTAGGCATGTTATTGGCGTAGATACCGATCTTATCCTGAACATTCAGTCCTTGAGCCAAAAGTGCCATTGATACAGCATCCATTTGCTGTCCAAATTGAGACCAAGAAATGCCTTGCCATGCACCTGTTTTTTTATTTTTGTGCTTAAGTGCTATGCGGCTTCCTCCATCAACAACCTGTTGGCGAACTTTTTTTACAATGTGGAATTCTGAAATGGACATAAACCTCTACCTTTTGGCTTACACGTGTAAGCTGAATAAGCGCAACAGTTTACCTATGAGCATATAAAACGCAATTCGAATAAGCGTTAGATTATGCAAAATTGGATATAGGTCGGATTTTTCAATACTGGTAAGAGTAGTTACGATATGCACTAAAGCAAAAAACACCATTTTATGGTGCTTTTTGCTGGTATAAATGAAAGTTATGAATAGCTAGTTTGGTTATTCTTGTTTGAACACATCATCACACACTGCGATTAACTGCTCACACATCCAAGTATGAGCCTCATCGTTTTGGCGAGATTCATGCCATGTTAAATACGTTTTAATGTTAGCTTGCTCTCCAGGGAATGGCATCGCATGAACACCAATACTTGCTGGGAAAACATCTTTAATCCAACGAGGTACCACACACACTAATTCTGACCGTGCTGTAACCTCAATCAAATTGCCCAATGTGCTGCCTCTATAAGATGAGTTTACCTGCAAATCTTTATAAATGATCTGGTTAAAATTCATAACATCACTTGTTGAAGACAGTATGGCATGCTGCTCTAGCAACAATTGCTCCATAGACAATGAGGTCTTATTCGCAAAGCGAGGATGATTCTTTGCACAGATGACAACCAACTCATCACTAAATATCTCCGTACTCACAAAGCCGGCTTTATCAAAATGGGTATAGCCGATAACAAAATCAATTTCTTGCTGCAGTAATTGACTTTGCAACGATATTCCACCTAAAGAGTCTAAATTTAGTTTTACATTTGGGGCTTTTTTGGCCGTATTTTTAATCAGCTCAGGAGCCAAGCGCACATCGTTTGGAGTACCGATGGCAATGGAAAACGTACCACTTGAAGTGGCAGGATCAAACAGTGAACCTGGCAACTCATTTCTCACCAATTGCAATGCTTGACGTACCGGAACAAATAATTGTCTCGCGCGCAAAGTCGGTGATATGCCACGACCTTGACGCATAAATAAATCATCTTTAAACATCACTTTTAAGCGTGAAACCGCGTTACTTACTGCTGGTTGAGACATGTTTAGATTATGGGCGGCACGAGTGATATTTTGCTCCTGCATAACAGCATCAAATACCGTTAATAAATTAAGGTCAATACCACGTAAAGTAGTTCCTTGGTGAACAACAGGTTGCTGCCAATCAGATGAATTACTCGTTAACATGTACTCTTCTCTCTATCAGTTAGCTATTCGTGTATTTAGTCATTTCAGCCAAAACTCTTCACAATAAACAAAGAGCTCGAGCACAAACCAAGCGACGAATCATCAGCGGGATGAATAATCAGTAACGCCAATATGTTTCAAATCACCACCATTGAACAGACCTATTGATAAAGAATCAGTAGATTTTAGCTAAAACCCAAAACCACCCATACAAAACAACAACTTAAAGCACATCTAAAAAAACATAAATGATAATTTATGATAAATAATTAGCTAAAATCATCATTGCAACTCATTAATCTACATTTGACACATCTTAACACCTGATATATTTGACCAATAATAGGGACGAGAAGCCCAGCGTACTATCAATCAAATAAATGAGTTATATGGCTAGGGAAGTTGACTTTTTTCCACAGTTGCTGGCTCAAAAGTTCTTGTTGATCCCAGTTACCTTGCAACACCCAATCCGAAATGGCTCCGGCGACATCTGGGTAGTGTACAGGGTCAGGTTTAGGCTCCCCTAACCATTGGCGAATCGTACTCGCCTCTAATTCTAGCATTGCACTACCTAAGCCAAGATACTCTAAAGTAGCAACATTACTCTGCTGTTCAAACTGCCCATCAAGAGGCTTTAACAATAACTTTTTCCCTAGAGACAAAGCCTCAGAGGGCAATTCAAATCCCCCATTGGCGATAACTCCCTGACAACGAGTGAGGTCTCGTTGAAATTCCGTAAAAGACAAAGGACGAAACTGCAAATTACCAACGTCATCAGCATCCCGAACTTCAGGGTGGTAACAACGAAACGAATGACCAGAAAAACGCTTTAGCAACTGCGCGACTTGCTTTAAGTCTTCAAAAGGAAGGTACACCAAAATAAAGTCCTCTTCCTCTACTCCCTGCATATCACACGTATGAACAATGGGAGGCAAAATGGGTTGCTCAAAGTGATGCCAGTGCAAACCAATTTGATAATCTGAAGGGGCAAAATGATGAATGATGGTTTTATCCAGCAAACTATAGCCTTTCTTTGGCACCTGAAATCGAAACGCATTTTGGTGACTAATACCGATACATGGGATGTCATTTCTTTTGGCGGCCCATGCACTAATGGGTTCAAAGTCATTTAAAACAAGATCATAATCCGTCACATTTAGGGTGTTGATATCTTGTACCAGTTCAACCACATTATTGTTCTTCATGGTCTTAATGTAATCCACCTTTCCTTGATGTGAATTAAAGGAAAGACCCGCAAAAGAACGGTAATCATCGAATGCATCCATAGAGAAATACTTTGCTTTCTCTCTTCCTGAAAAAACAAAGTCTACTTGCACACCATCCCTGTTTTTTAGGGACTCTGCCATTGCTCGCGCTCGCGCAATATGGCCGTTTCCGGTGCCTTGAACTCCATATAATATTTTCATACTAGCCTCCAACAATCATCATTGCAGCAACAGCACTTGCCAGACCGAGTAATACTCCAGCCACAATATCACTGAAGAAATGCACTCCGAGCAAGATGCGCGACAGAGCAATAAGCGCCGCCCATGTAATGGCTATTACCGCCAAGCTAGGAAAAAAAGCATAAATTAAGGTTGCCATAATTGTGGCAGCAGCAGTATGTCCTGACGGCATGCTGTACTTATCAGAGGGTTCTATGAAGTTATTGATTCGTGATGATAAATTATGAGGTCTACGGCGACGGAAACTATTTTTCGCCAGCCAATAAATGGGCAATTCAAAAATAAAGGCCACTAAACCGCAACTAAGAAACATCCCACCTAACACTGGGTCAGCCATATACACTATCAGCGCTATAGCCACATACAGATGCCCATCTCCTGAGTGAGATATGGCACGGCTCAGCAAACTCACTTGATTGGCGTATCTGTGCTCTAAGAAAAATAACGAAAATGCGAGATCAAAACGAACAATAGGGTTAAATCGTTGTACACCACGACCATCTAAATCAAAACTACTCATGCGCCCTCCCTGCCAACTTCCTTAATTTGTTTATACCAAACTAAGGAAATTAAATGACAAGAGAGTGACGTTTTGAGTGATATCAAGTTACATTTTGAACATGTTTTTATGTACTCGACTCACCCCTTATTGCTTGTTATGAACGAGGGAGTTTTTCGTGCTTAGCTATTTTGCCAAAGTCCGCCAATATTGCGTAAGCACACGGCACCATAAACAGCACCAACACCGTGGAAGCAAAAATACCGAACACGATAGAAATAACCAAAGGCTGAATAACTTGTGCCTGTAAACTGGTCTCTAACAACAGTGGTAACAACCCAGCGGCTGTTGTTAACGAGGTAATAAACACAGCACGAAAACGCTCTCTACTGGCCTTAACCACCGCATCACGCACCTCATCTCCATCATCCACATGGAAACGAATATACTGCACAAGCAGTATGGAATCGTTCACTACAATCCCCGCCAAAGACACAAACCCCATGATACTTGGCATACTCATGTTATGCCCAAGTAAGAAGTGTCCCCAGATAACGCCAATAAACGCTAAAGGAATGGCTAGCATCACCACAAAGGGTTCGAGGTAGCTGCGAAATTGAAAACTTAAGATAGCAAACACGCCAAATAGCCCCACTAAAAAGCCCTTGCCCATTGAAGAACTGGTTTTCGCGGTGTCTTTAGATTCCCCTTCAAAATCAATTCGAATGCCGGGGTATTTCTGCTGTAACTTAGGTAACTCTTGGGTTCTAAATTTATTTATGATCTCACCAGAGCTTGCCTTAGCGGTGTCGAGATCGCTAAATACCGCCACCGTTCTCATACCGTTAATGCGCTGAATACGCACGTAATTACGCTGAAATTCAAAGCTCGCAATTGTCGCTAACGGTATTTGAGCCCCATCGGGCATAATAATCGGGAAGTTGGCTAAGCGCTCTAAGTTACCGGCTTCTTTTTTATCTAGGCGAACCTCAATTTTTATGTTTTCCACGCCCAACTGAATTTCGTCCGCCGTATCACCATAAAAAGCGGCCCGCAGTTGACTGGCAATCATCTGTCCATTCACCCCAAACGTCTCCGCTCCAGGGCGCAACTTGACCAACACCTCTTCCTTACCCATGCGCATGTCATCTAGCACCCCATGCACGCCATCAAACTCATTTAAATAAGATTGAACATCGATGGACGCTGATTTGAGTGACTCAAGATCATCATGCTGCAAACGAATTTCTAAAGCTCGTCCTCCAGGGCCCATAGTAGGCTGTTTAAAGACCAGAGAAATAGGCGCAGCAATGTCACCAACATCCGCTCGCCAAGCATCAATAAATTCATCTAATCGCGTATTACGTTGCTCCGCACCGAGTAAATCTAAACGCACTGTGGCAATGTGTGGACCCGATTCATTCGCATCGGCATTAGTATTAAAACTGGCCGTAATATGCTGAATAAGCGGTACACCATTCTCCACTTTCTCCGTCCACTCTTTATCGAGTTTTTCCGCAGATTTAACCAAACGGTCAACGACAATTTCTGTCTGGTTGAGTGACGAGCCTGGAGGTAAAATAATGCGCGCTTCAGCAATATCTCCATCGAGATCGGGGAAGGGAACAAATTTCAAATGTCCCCCTGCGAGTAGCGATATCGAAACCAATAACGCGGCAACCACTGAGCCCATAAATAAATAACGATACTCTACCGCCTTATCTACAGCGCGCACTAAAGTGCCATTGCGAAATGCTTCGAACTTAGCTAAGAAGACCGTTTTAAATTTAAGATCTGGACGCTCTTTTTTGCGGCTGTGCATCGAGTGTGCTAAGTGATGTGGCAATATTAAAAAAGCCTCAACTAAGCTTAAACTCAACACCAAGATCAATACTTGAGGAACCGCTTGCAGTACGGCACCCATCTCTCCATCGAGAAACAGTAAGCTACCAAAAATACACACAGTGGTTAAAAATGAAGACACCACCCCAGGTAGTACTTTTTTCACACCGTTGTACACCGCATCGTCTATCTCCTCCCCTTTATCTAAATGAGAGGCAATGGACTCGGCAATCACAATGGCATCATCCATCATAATACCAATGGCCATCAGCAAACCGACTAGCGACATGATATTAATTGAGATCCCTAAATTGGCCATCAGGAAAATACCGCCAAGAAAGGCGACAGGAAGGCCAGCTGCCACCCAAAATGAGTAACGTAAACTAAAGAATAACCACATGGTTGCAAAGACTAAGGTAATCCCTTGCCAACCATTGCTCACCATCATAGTCAAACGATCCCAAAGCACAGAAGAGAGATCATTGGTCATACTGATTGTGACGCCATCTGGAGCGATTGCGCGCTGATCGTTAACAAAACGGACCACATCATCTTTGATCCTTAATGCATCGTCTTCCTTATTTTTACTGACTTTCAATATGGCCGATGGCTTGCCATCAAATAGTACTTTCTGCTCATCTAATTCAAAACGGTCAGTAATCGTCGCCACATCACGTAAGCGCACCAAGGAACCATTGGGCCCTGAGCCCACCACTATATTTTCTAACTGTTGTGGCGTTATTCGTCGCTCATCAAAGCGAATTAATAAGTTTTTATCCGGTGTTTCCACATTACCACTGGGCAATTTTACGTTTTGCTTGCCAATTTGCGCCGCAATATCACTGACATTTAACCCCAGTTGACGCATCACATAGGAGTTCAGTTCCACTCGATATTGATGATCGGAGAAGCCCGAAACATCCACAAGGGAAACGCCATAATCCAGCTTCATGATGCGTTTTAATTTTTCTGCGTAAGCTTTTAATTCTGGCCAACTGGTATCTGCAGTAATCGCCACGTCAACCACAGGTTCATTCCAGTCAAGCTCCTGCACTATTGGTGATTCGATTTCATCTGGAAAATCATTAATGGAATTAATCTGAGTCTGCACATCCACCAGCATGCGGCCAATGTCTGCTGAACTATTTAACTTTAATGTTAGTCTTGCGCTCCCTTCTAGTGCTTCACAGGTGGTTTCTTCAATATTAGACAAACCATCCACTGCGTCTTCCATACGCACACATAGGCTCTCTTCCACTTCCATGGGCGAGGCACCAGGATAAACGATCGTTGCCATGATATAAGGGGGAGAAAACTCAGGAAACGTCTCTCTTTTGATGCTAGGTAAAGAGAGTACGCCCACCAAGAAAATGAGTAACATTAATAAGTTAGCGGCTGTCGGGTGCCTTGCAAAAAAACGAATCACGACTCAACCTCCAACACTGGTGAAGGGGTATTTAGCGCCTCTAATTTCAATGACATCCCAGGTATTGCAGGCAATAGGTCATTTAAAATCAAGCTATCGCCACTCGAGATATCCCCTTGGATGATCACTTTTTGATCTCGTCGATACAAAATTGTCACTGGCAAAATTGTTAATTTATTATCCTTAAACAGATACACTTTATCCCCGTGCAATGCACGCTCAGGAACGACCCATTCAGGAGACTCTTCACCCTCAATGCTAGCTCGAACTAACATACCTGACACGATAGGAGCAAGACTGGCCGAGGTCATTTTCGTATAGTCTTGCGCCACTTCTAAAATCACGCCAACCGTCGCTTGAATAGGATCGATAGAATCACTGACTCTAGCTACTTTGGCTGGCCATACGGCCTTAAAGCTACCGCTAGATAATGTTACTTGTGCTTTTAAGTGTGAAATACTCGGCAATGGTGAGCCAACGGCATCACGCTCGTCACTGTGAATACTTTGCGTGAGTAACTGCATGTCATGAATGGATAACTGCGCTTCCACTTCCATAACGTCTAAACCTTGAGCCGTGATCATTTCTTGCTGCATATTCACCACTTGATTTAATTCAACATCAACCGAAGATATGCGTAAATCACGAGGCAGTACGATTTTGGTTTTATCTAGCGCACGTTCTGCTTCCTGTACCTTAGCGCGATTCACCTTAACTAGAGCTTGTGCTACTTTTCTCTCATCGGGATATAACGTCATTTCATTTTCTATATCCTGAACCAGTTTTTTCTGGGCTAGGTACGTTTGTTGCTGAGCATCTACATCAGATTGAGACGAGAGTTTTTTTCTCCGTAAATCTTGAATACGTTGCCACTCTGTATTGGCCAATTCGAGACGATTTTTTTCGATTTTAAGGCTGTTCTTATTATTGCTGTTTTGCAAGGCTAGCTTTTTCAACTGAGTCTCACTGGAGCTGAGATCTGCCTGAGCTTGAATCAACTTTAACTGATAATCCAAAGGGTCAATTCTTAATACTTCCGTTCCCTTAGGTAGTATCTTACCTCGCTCCAGATCAGGATGGCGATACACCACTTTACCGGACACTTCAGCAATGGCTTTCCACTCAAACTTAGGCGAAACTTGCCCAAAACCTATCACTTCTGGCGCAATGGCTACGGGCTTCATCGTCATCACTTCTACCGACTTAGACCTGTCCCCCGCTGGCTTAGTTGGCACCTCTGGGCGAGTTTCTATCATGATGAATAATACAATAATCCCAATAGCTACAGCTGGGAAAAAAAGCAGTTTACGATTAAGTTTCATGGATTAAAGTCCTTGATCTAGAGCGGTTTTCTCAAGCATTCCTGATGATATTACACTCAGATTATGTTGCAGCATCTCTTCAAGAAAAGAAGGAGTAAGTTCGATGTTGTGCTTCGCAAGCACAATAGGGGGTGCAATATATGGAAACATTAACATACTTATAAATGTCAGCTTACACTTTTTAATATCCAGATCCGCGCGCAGTGTTTTTCCATCGTGTAACGCAAAAAATACCTCGTCACTAATAGTGGATGTGAGTTGGTCAAATAACTTCTCAGTCAGTTGCCTTTGCACATCGGAAGAAGGAAGCGTCATGATACGAATAAGCATCCGAGGGAATTCCAAATCCTGACTCATCACTTGATAGTGAGCACGCATAATCCCCTCTAATGAATGCGCGCTGGGCTTTTTATTATGCAAGTGCATACTCTCAATAATGGGCGTCATAGCAGAGGTAATCATGGCCTCAAACAAGCCTTCCTTGCTGCCAAAGTAATACCTTATCATTGCAGAATTCACACCGGCTTTTTCCGCAATCAAACGTGTGGACACTTTTTCATAAGCCATACAACTAAATAAGTGTTTAGCACTTGTGATCAAATGCTCTCTCGCTGCTGTTTTCGCCACTGGGCGACCGACCTTTCTTGACATGAGCGTTGACACCACGCAATTAATTACTCATTTGATTAATTATAATTGCATAGGTATAAGAATATAAATGAGTTAAATTAATCAATTATGCTAAAAGTGATTAATTTAGCATATTCAATGGTTTATTTAATTAATAAGCATTACTTATATGAATAGTAACAATTGCTTTCAAGAAATCTTCACTTTCCTCTTGACGTTTATAGGTAAATTGCGGTACTAATTTGTTAACTTATTTGGTGGATTATTTTTTTAATATGAAATTTAACATTTTAACCTCTCTGCTCCTCCTCCTGATCGTGACATAAACACGCGGGTTGCTAGTGGATGAGAAAAAACCACCAAGATGAACAAGAACCCGCAATTAGAATGCGGGTTTTTTTGTACTAAAAATTTATCACAACGATGGAAAAAGGATGCCAACATGAGCGATAAAGTCATTATCTTTGACACTACCCTACGAGATGGCGAACAGGCTCTTTCTGCAAGCCTTACCGTCAAAGAAAAACTGCAAATTGCCTACGCTCTTGAACGCTTAGGTGTAGATGTTATTGAAGCCGGCTTTCCCATTTCTTCGCCAGGCGACTTTGAGTCAGTACAGGCCATTGCAAAACATATTAAAAACAGTCGCATTTGTGGGTTAGCACGTGCGGTAGCCAAAGATATTGATGCTGCGGCTGAAGCGCTAAAAGTTGCAGACCAATTCCGCATTCACACCTTTATTTCCACCTCCACAATTCACGTTCAAGACAAGCTACGTCGTAGCTACGACGATGTGATTGAAATGGGGGTCAATGCCGTTAAGCATGCGCGTAATTACACGGATGATGTCGAGTTTTCTTGTGAGGATGCAGGTCGCACCCCTATTGATAATCTATGTCGTATGGTCGAAGCCGCTATCAATGCCGGTGCAAATACTATCAATATCCCTGATACCGTAGGCTACACAGTACCTAACGAGTTTGGTGGCATAATCGCAACACTGTTTAATCGTGTTCCTAACATTGATAAAGCCATTATTTCCGTACACTGCCATGATGACTTGGGTATGTCCGTTGCCAACTCTATTGCCGCAGTGCAGGCCGGTGCCCGTCAAATTGAAGGCACTATGAATGGCATTGGTGAGCGAGCAGGAAACTGCTCTTTAGAAGAAGTGGCGATGATCATTAAGACTCGCGATAAATTCCTAGGCGTTAACACCAACCTGAAACACGATGAAATTCATCGTACCAGTAAATTGGTCTCTCAATTGTGCAACATGCCAGTGCAAGCAAACAAAGCGATTGTCGGAGCCAATGCCTTTAGTCACTCTTCTGGTATCCACCAAGATGGCATGCTAAAAAATAAGAACACTTATGAGATCATGACTCCCGAGTCAATAGGTCTTAAAAACCAAGCGCTTAACCTTACCAGTCGCTCTGGACGCGCAGCGGTAAAAAGCCACATGGACAGCATGGGCTACAAGGAAGAAGAGTATAACCTAGATACCTTATACGCCGATTTCTTAAAATTGGCTGACCGCAAAGGTCAAGTCTTCGACTATGACCTAGAAGCCTTAATGCACTTCGCCAACCTACGTGACGAAGATGACTTCTTTAAGTTGAACTACCTTAGCGTTCAATCAGGCAGCGTAATGGCCACTACTAGCATCAAATTGCAGTGTGGTGACGAAGAAAAATGCGAAGCGGCGGTGGGTAATGGTCCTGTGGATGCTCTATACCAATGCATCTATCGCTTAACGGGCTATGACATTGTTCTAGATAAGTTTGACCTAACTGCCAAAGGCGAAGGGGAAGATGGTCTAGGTCAAGCGGACATCATCGCTAACTATAAAGGCCGTAAATATCATGGTACAGGACTTGCTACTGATATTGTTGAAGCCTCTGGTCAAGCACTACTTCACGTAATCAATAGCGTTCATCGAGCCGATCAAATCGAAGAGATGAAACAAAAAAGAAAAACAGCAACCGTTTAAATCCGTACTCCCTTTAGCGATAACAATAAAGGGAGGCACAAACAATAATATTAAGGAAGACCATTTCATGGCAGATAAATCTTACAAGATCGCCGTTTTGCCCGGTGACGGTATTGGCCCAGAAGTAATGCAACAAGCCCATAAGGTTCTGAATGCAATCGAAAGTAAGCATTCACTTAAATTTGAGCGTAGCGAGTTTGATGTAGGTGGCATAGCTATCGATAATCACGGTTCACCACTGCCTCAATCAACACTGGATGGCTGTGAAGCCGCTGATGCTATCTTATTTGGTTCTGTTGGTGGTCCAAAGTGGGAAAACCTTCCCCCTGATGACCAACCAGAACGTGGGGCTTTACTTCCTCTTCGTAAGCATTTTCAGCTATTTTGCAACCTGCGCCCAGCACAAATTCATAAAGGCTTACAAGGCTTCTCACCATTGCGTGCTGATATTTCAGATCGCGGTTTCGATATCGTAGTCGTTCGTGAATTAACCGGTGGCATTTACTTTGGTCAACCAAAAGGTCGCGAAGGGGAAGGCGCTAATGAGAAAGCTTTTGATACTGAAGTGTATCACCGCTACGAAATTGAACGTATTGCTCGCATTGCTTTTGAATCAGCACGCTTACGTAACAAAAACGTCTATTCCATCGATAAAGCCAATGTTCTACAAAGCTCTATTCTTTGGCGTGAAGTCGTAGAAGAAGTCTCTAAAGAGTACCCTGATGTAGAACTGAACCACATGTACATTGATAACGCGACCATGCAATTAATCAAGGATCCATCGCAATTTGACATCATGCTGTGTTCCAACATCTTCGGTGACATCATCTCCGATGAGTGCGCCATGATCACAGGTTCAATGGGTATGCTGCCTTCTGCTAGCCTAAACGAAAGTAACTTTGGTCTATACGAACCTGCTGGCGGTAGTGCTCCTGATATTGCGGGTAAAAACATTGCTAACCCTGTGGCACAAATTCTATCAGCCGCACTGATGCTACGTTACAGCTTAGGTGAAGAAGCGGCGGCAAAAGATATTGAACAAGCCGTATCTTTTGCCTTAGCAGCCGGTGAACTTACCGCAGATTTAGCGGGTAACCAACCAGCACTGACCACTTCTGAGATGGGTGATAAAATCGCGCAGTACGTGATTAACTCTTAATAAATGGATAGATTAATTCCCCCAAGCACTTTCTGATTGGGGGAAGTAAGGAAGCAATAATGGCTAAAACTTTATACGAAAAAATCTACGATGCTCATATTGCGGTGGAAGCGGCAGGTGAAAACCCTATCTTGTACATCGATCGACATTTAGTGCACGAAGTGACCTCACCACAAGCATTTGATGGTTTGCGTGAAAAAGGACGTCGCGTTCGTCAAACAAGCAAAACGTTTGCCACTATGGATCACAACGTATCGACCACCACTAAAGACATCAATGCCTCCGGTGAAATGGCTCGCATTCAGATGGAGACACTCTCTCACAACTGTGCTGAGTTTGGGGTACGCCTGTACGATCTTAACAGTCAATATCAAGGCATTGTTCACGTTATGGGACCTGAGCTAGGCATTACCCTACCTGGCATGACCATTGTTTGTGGGGACTCACATACCGCCACTCACGGTGCTTTTGGTTCTATTGCCTTTGGTATTGGTACTTCTGAAGTGGAACATGTTCTTGCCACCCAAACCCTAAAACAATCACGTGCTAAAACCATGAAAATTGAGGTCAAAGGGAAAGTGGCTAACGGCATTACCGCCAAAGACATCGTATTGGCAATTATTGGCAAAACAACCGCTGCTGGCGGTACAGGCTACGTTGTCGAATTCTGTGGCGAAGCCATTACTGACCTTTCGATGGAAGGGCGTATGACGGTCTGTAATATGGCGATTGAGCTAGGTGCTAAAGCCGGCCTTGTTGCTCCAGACCAAACCACCTTTGATTATATCAAAGGACGTAAATTCGCTCCTAGTGGCAATGACTGGAATGACGCAGTTGAATATTGGTCAAGCTTGAAATCAGATGATGACGCCCAGTTTGATGCTGTGGTGACGTTAGATGCTACTGAAATCAAACCTCAAGTGACCTGGGGAACAAACCCTGGACAAGTGATCTCTGTGGATACGCCAATTCCTAACCCTGACAGCTTTACCGACCCTGTAGAAAAAGCCTCTGCCGAGAAAGCGTTAGCTTATATGGGGCTAGAAGCAGGAAAATCACTTTCTGACTACCCTGTAGACAAAGTATTTGTCGGCTCTTGTACTAACTCTCGCATCGAAGATATGCGCGCTGCGGCAAAAGTGGCGCAAGGACGTCAAGTAGCAAGTCATGTTCAAGCCTTGATTGTACCTGGTTCAGAGCAAGTAAAAGCACAAGCCGAAGCCGAAGGACTCGATAAAATCTTTATCGAAGCAGGCTTTGAATGGCGTCTACCTGGCTGTTCTATGTGTCTCGCTATGAACAATGACCGTTTGGGGCCAAAGGAGCGCTGCGCTTCCACCAGCAATCGTAACTTTGAAGGTCGCCAAGGTCGTGAAGGTCGTACTCACCTAGTTAGCCCTGCAATGGCGGCGGCGGCGGCTATCGCGGGTCACTTCGTTGATATTCGTTCTTTTGAACAACAATAAGAGGAAATAACATGTCAGGTTTTCAACAACACACAGGCTTAGTCGTTCCTCTTGATATCGCCAATATTGATACCGATGCCATCATTCCAAAGCAGTTCCTACAAAAAGTGACTCGCACAGGTTTTGGTCAGCATTTATTCCATGACTGGCGCTTTTTAGATGATGCCGGTCAACAGCCAAACCCAGAATTTGTTATGAATGAACCTCGTTTTCAAGGGGCAAGTATTCTATTAGCTCGTGAAAATTTTGGTTGTGGTTCTTCTCGTGAACACGCACCTTGGGCACTGGCCGATTACGGCATTCAGGTTATGATCGCTCCTAGCTTTGCGGACATTTTTTACGGTAACTCCATCAATAACCAGATGGTTCCCGTTCGTTTAACTGAAGCTGAAGTGGATGAGATATTCAATTTTGTTACGTCAAATGAAGGGGCAGAGATCACCGTTGATCTTGAGGCAATGACCGTAACGGCAAACGATAAAACATACCGTTTTGCAATCGATGAGTTCCGTCGTCACTGCCTATTAAATGGTTTGGACAATATTGGCCTAACTCTGCAGCACGCTGATAAAATTTCACAATATGAGCAAAAGATCCCCGCATTTATGCGTTAATCGTCATTTTTTGAAATAGAATTTACCGTGAAAAGGTCTTGTTAATACAAGGCCTTTTTTATTTCTATTCCTGTCTACCTTGGCGGGAAATAATACCAGTCACACTAAGTAAGTGCTCAGAAATAGCACAGGGAAAATGCTCGAAAACAAGGTAGAATTTTAACAAGCTAGAATGACCCGTTATTTAGTACGATTGGTACAACTGGAGAACCACATGCTGAAAGTATGGATGCTCATTATCACACTATTATCGTTTCATAGCCTTGCTGCTCCTAAGTCTGAACTTTGGCCTTATTGGGACAAGCACACTCAAAGCGAGAACAGCATTGACCATAGACAGTGGCAGGCGCTATTGGATCGTTACTTGATAACGCAAGGTGACAATACCCTATTTCGATACGCTTCCGTTACTTCCCAAGATAAGCAAGCCCTTAATAATTACCTTTCCTCACTGGCTAATATTGACCCGCGCCAATATACAAAAGCACAGCAATACGCCTACTGGGTGAATCTCTACAATAGCCTAACGGTCAAGCTAATTTTGGATAACTACCCAACAAAATCCATCACGAAACTAGGTGGCTTGTTTAGCTTTGGTCCTTGGGATAAAGAGATAATTGAAGTGGCTGGAAAACCCTTAACTCTGAATGATATTGAGCATCGAATTTTACGCCCTATTTGGAATGATCCTCGCACTCATTACGCCGTCAATTGCGCCAGTTTAGGTTGTCCTAACCTGCAATCACAAGCCTTTACTGCACAGAATACTCAGCAACTTTTAGAGCACAGCGCTAAAGCCTTTATTAATAGTGATAAAGGCGTGAAATTAAGTAAAGGAAAGCTGCAACTCTCCTATATTTATGACTGGTTTGCGGTGGATTTTGCAGGTAAAGAACAGCTGCTCCAGCATTTATCTCAATATAGAGACGATGTCGCAGCCTTTAAAGGTAAGATCATTTACGACTACAATTGGCAGCTCAATGAAGCTCCTTAGAAAAAGGAATTTGGTAGTGTCAGAAACTCGATCTCTTCTGGGCTACTTTGACGGCCTAACGCTTTATTTCGATGAGGATAACGCCCAAACCGCTGTAAAATAGCCGTATGTTTTAAATGAAACTCTTTATTAGTTTGTAGCTGACTTCGACTAAATAGCTGTAAACCAAGCTCATGAATAAGTAAGGACTCACTATGCATGTAAGGCATATAGATAAAAGCACGTTGCTCAGGTGGCAACTCAAGGTCGGCCCCTATAATGACGGCTTCTTGGGCAAGAGCTAAGGCCTGTGAGTCGTGGGCAAATGCTAAAGGTGAGTGCCTAAACATGTTACGAGAAAATTGGTCTAATACGATAATTTCAGCTAAGCGTCCTTGGGCACAACTACGCCAATTAACCAATTCACATTGAATAGCCCTTTGGTGCAAGCCTGAAAACTTCTGCTCTATTTTTTTATCCAGTGCAACGCTTGAGGAAAACCAATCCTTCGCATCTAACTCCTCAAACCAAAACTTTAAAACCGCACCATAATTAACCATCATCTCACTCCCTGTTCATGCAACTCTTGCTATTTAAAACCGCGCTCTTTCTTCACTACATCATAAGCATTTTGGATATCTTGAGCTTTTTCTTTTGCCACTTCTAACATCTCTGGTGGTAAGCCTTTCGCTGACAATTTATCAGGATGATGTTCATTCATCAATTTACGGTAGGCTCTTTTGATCTCTTTTGCTTCGGCGCTGGCTTCTACACCTAAAATTTCATACGCTGCAGTCAATTGGTCTTGGCTGGTCGCCTGTTGCTGATAACCGCCACCGGAATATTGGCCACCATACCCCCCATGGCCACCCCCTTGCTGAAAACGGTACGCCGCTTCTTGCATTTTTAGGCGACGCTCTAATTGTTCCGCACTAAATCCAAGCACTTCCGCTACAATATGTAAAACATCACGCTCATTAGGATGTATACTTCCATCAGCAAAAGCCGCTGAGATCTGCAACTCAAGGAAGAACTGCATAAGGTCACGTCTGCGACTCGCCACCTCCTTCACTCGATTTAATACATCGCGAAGAGGAAATGAGGCCGATTTACCTTTGCGAAACGCTTCTTGAGCGACTTGCCGTTGGCTTTCATTCAATTGCATTCGCTGCATCATGATGGTTGCTAGCTGAATATCTTCTTGCGTGACTTTGCCTTTGGCTTTGGAGACATGGCCCATAACCGAAAAAGCAGCTTGAAAAAACTCAGCCTGCTGGGCTGGGTTCGCTCCTCTCTGGTAATTGTTAAAACCACCACGACGCGCTTGATTGATAGTTTTTGCCCTATCAAAGCGATGTCCAATAAATAATCCAATTAACGCGCCAACGGGTCCACCGAACAAAAAACCACAAAATGCGCCTAAAATTTTGCCAAAAAAATGCATGCTTTTTCTCAATCTACTAATTTTTATAGAGTAATGTGCTCTTTTAGTGCCTGACGCTCCAAATTCTATTATCATAAGGAACGTTCTGCCGAGTAAACGGTCAATTACAGTCTACGGACTTATTCATCATCAAGGAAGCTTCTATTCGATGTTAAACATTCCCCGCACCTGGCTCGCTCTTTCTATAACCACAGCACTGTGGGTTACAAATGTGCAGGCAGAAACTAGTGTGCAGGAGAACTCCCTACAAGATCAAGACTCAGTTTCAAACGTTGATCTTAGCGACTCTCAGACTCAAGCCACAGATAACCCCACTGCAGAGACTCATTCAGAATCTGCAGCAGAGCTAACTGCGTTGCTTTCTGCAGCAAAAGAGCAAACCTTTGATCTCACGTCACAGTGTCTAGCACCTGAAGACCCAGATAAAGAACAATCAGAGCCAACACATGTTGAGGCGGACTCTCTGTCGGGGGTCAATGGTGCAGAAGCGACCTATAGCGGTAACGTAGAAGTGACCCAGGGCACTAAACGCGTCAATGCGGATACGGTGACGCTTTATCAAGAACAAAATACCATTGTCGCCAAAGGCAATGTAAAGATGACCAATGGTCAAATTAAGACTGTATCAGAAAAAGCCACTACCAATCTCGACAATGATGTTACCACCTTAGACATGGCAAACTATCAATTGCTGTGTCAGAACGGCCGAGGTGATGCGAAGGTTATTCGAGTTTCAGGTAAGCAATATTACGAACTACAAGACGGCTCAATTACCTCTTGTCCTGAAGAGGATGATTCATGGCGACTTGTCTCCTCTTCCATTCAAATCGATCAGGACGCTGAAGAAGCCACTCTGTATAACCCAAGATTTGAAATTCAAAAGGTTCCTGTTTTTTATCTGCCTTGGCTTACCGTCCCTATTGGGGACTCGCGTAAAACAGGTTTCCTCTATCCAACAGTGGCCTACGGTACCAGTGATGGTGCTGAGCTTGAAGTGCCTATTTATTGGAACCTGGCACCCAACTATGATTTAGAAACAACCTTTAAATATATGTCTGAGCGTGGGTTACAATCTGACGCTAAATTCCGCTATCTAAGCGGTTGGGGTACGGGACAGATTGATGCCCAGTACCTCGCCAATGATCAAAAGTACCCTGAGCTTGGTGACCGCTGGGGTGTGGGTTACACACACAATGGCATCTTTGATCGTAACTGGAAGTTAAATATCGATTATGCCAAAGTCAGTGATATTTATTATTTCCGAGATATCTCTTCAGGTATTGGTGAACGAGAAGATGGTCAATTAACCCAACAAGGGTCGGTTTCATATCGTAATGAGCACTGGGATACCCGCTTACTGGTACGTGATTTTCAATTGCTCTCTACGACCGATAACTTACCGTATCGGATGTTACCGCAGCTAAGCGCCCATTACTTTTATCCCGACTTAGTTAAAAACCTTGATTTTGATGTTATTAGCCATGTAACGCATTTTGATACTCAAGATGAGCGTGGTGTAAAACCATCACAAGCCACCCGTTTGCATATTGAACCTGGGTTTACTATCCCACTAAATACCACTTGGGGTAGTTGGGAAACGGAAAGTCGATTAATGGGTACCTACTACCATCAAGATTTGTGGGGAGTAGATTTAAGCCGAGAAGATACCCGACATTTAGATACGAATGTGTCTCGATTTATTCCTGAGTTTCGCAGTTTAGGTACTCTATATTTCGAACGAAATACAGAGATACTGAAAGGTTACACACAAACTCTTGAGCCAAAGATTCAATATTTGTATGTGCCTTATGAAGACCAAAGCAACATCTACAACTACGATACTACCCTACTGCAAACAGACTATTATGGTTTATTTAGAGCACGTAAATACAGTGGTGTCGATAAAATAGCGGCAGCTAACCAATTGAGCTATGGTGCGACAACCCGTTTTTATGACTCTAATTATAAAGAAAGAATGAACCTCTCTTTTGGCCAGATTTATTACATAAACTCAAATAAAACCAGCAATACAGACACGAGTGATTCCAATTATTCTGCTTGGGCTATAGAAAGTGATTTTAACTTCAATGATTACCTTTTCTATCATGGTGGCATCCAATACGATATTAGCGATGAAGAAGTACAACAAGCCGATAGCACCATTGAATTTCGACAAGGTGCAGGGTACATCCAAGCGAATTATCGTTATGTGACGAGAAATTATCTCGATAAAACCGTTGGTGAGTCCATTAACCTAGACACAATTACCACTGACGGTATTTCACAGGTCGGTCTGTTGGGGGGATATAAGATCAACCGTAATTGGAATGTCAATGCACAGTACTTTCACGATACAACAGAAGATATTATGCTCGAGGCATTGGCGCGAGTTACATACACCTCAGATTGTTGGTATGCCGGTATCACCTATACCGACCAATTACGCTCATGGCCAGGAGGCGTAGGTGCTCCATCCCCAGGCCCTGAATATGAAGAGAATATTAGCTTCAATATCGGCATTATTGGATTTGGCACTAACTTTGGCACGGATTATGGTGACGGGGGTAACGCTCTGGGTTACGGTCGTCCTTTCTATTTGAATAACTAAACTGTCACTGGAATACACCGGTGATCAATAAGATGTATTGGAAAAATAATGAATAAGTTTAAACGACTCATTGCTTCGATGATCCTAATACTGGTCCCTGCTATGACTTTGGCAGCACCCGTTGAGTTAGATCGAGTTGTTGTCATCGTTAACGATGGCGCAATTTTACAAAGTGACATTGACAATGCGATGAAAACCCTAAAATTCAACGCTCATGAACACCAGCAAGCTCTACCTGAAGCTGACGTTCTTAGAGAGCAAGTCATTGATAAGTTGATCATGGATAAGCTGCAGTCTCAAGAAGCAGAGCGCATTGGCGTTAGGATTGACGATAATCGCCTTGATCAAGCCATCAAAGGTATTGCTGAAAAAAATAATCAAACCACGGCGCAACTAGAGGCGAGCGTTCGCTCTCAAGGACTGACTTACAGTGAGTTTCGCGAAGAGATTCGCAAGGAAGTCTCCATTTCAGAAGCTCGCAATGCGCTAGTTCGCCGTCGCATTAACATCCTCCCAGCCGAAGTTGAGACAATGGGAGCCATGCTAGCTAAAGAAACCAATAAAAACGTGAACTACCATGTTGGTCATATTCAGCTTCGATTTAACGATGAACAGTCGAAAGATGACGTCGAAAAAGCGGCCAATGCTCTGGTTGAACGTTTGAAAAATGGTGAGAAATTTTCTGACCTTGCCATCGCTTACTCAAAGGGCCCCAAAGCCTTAGAAGGGGGGGACTGGGGCTGGATGCACAAAGAAGAAATGCCAACCATCTTTGCTGACCAAATCACCGTACAAGGAAAAGGGGCGATTATTGGTCCATTTCGTAGTGGTGTTGGCTTCCACATCCTAAAAATAAAGGATGTTCAAGGGTTAGAAACCGTAGCAGTCACTGAAGTGAATGCCCGTCATATTCTCATCAAAACCTCCGTCATCTTAAGTGATGATGGCGCTAAGCGTGAACTGAATGACTTCATTCGCAAGATCAAATCTGGCGAGGCGACATTTGGTGAACTGGCACGCCAATACAGCGCAGACACAGGTTCTGCATCTCGCGATGGTGAACTAGGTTACCAAACACCCGACCTCTATGTACCAGAGTTTAAACACCAAGTGGAAACCTTACCTATAGGTCAAATCAGCGAACCTTTCGAAACCGTTCACGGCTGGCATATAGTGGAAGTGTTGGATCGTCGCCAAGTAGACAAAACCGATAGTGCTATGAACAATAAAGCCTATCGAATCTTGTTTAATCGTAAATTTAATGAAGAAGCGAGCGCGTGGATGCAGGAGCTAAGAGCCAGTGCCTTTATTGAACGACTCGATAAACAAGCGGACGAAGAGGCGGCTGACAATGATCTGTAATCGAATTATCATTACCGCTGGAGAGCCCGCTGGTATCGGTCCAGACCTGACTCTTTCGTTAGCCTACCGCGATTACCCACAACAGTTGGTAGTTTGTGCGGATAAACACATGCTACAACAACGGGCCTCACACTTAGGTATCGATGTTGAACTTATTGATTACTGTGCCACTGACAAACCTGTGCCCCATCGCCAAGGCACATTAGTTGTTGAGCACATTCCTTTAGCCAAGGAAGCGGTCATTGGCCAACTTAATGAAGCCAATGGCCACTATGTACTAAAAACCCTAGAAAGAGCAGCACAGGGCTGTATGAGTGGTGAATTTGCCGCTATAGTAACCGGCCCTGTACACAAAGGCGTAATTAACCGAGCTGGGGTTGCCTTTAGCGGTCACACTGAATTCTTTGCTGAGCAATCAGACACGCCAATGGTCGTGATGATGCTCGCCACAGAAGGATTAAAAGTGGCTTTGGTGACCACACACATTCCATTGGCTTATGTATCAAAAGCGGTGACCGCCGAAAGAATAGAGCAAATAATGCAAATATTGCATAAAGACATGGTCACTAAATTTGCCCTGAATAACCCACGCATTTATGTGTGCGGCTTAAACCCGCATGCAGGAGAAGATGGCTGCTTAGGCCAAGAAGAAATTCAAACAATTTCTCCAGCCTTAGATAAACTAAGAGAACAAGGCATGGACATCATAGGTCCACTGCCCGCTGACACTATTTTTAACCACAAGTATTTACAAGATGCAGATGTGGTTTTGGGTATGTACCACGACCAAGTACTTCCAGTGCTAAAATACAAAGGCTTTGGAAGCTCAGTGAATATCACACTCGGTCTACCCTTTATAAGAACCTCTGTCGATCATGGCACCGCCTTGGATTTAGCCGGCACAGGTAAAGCGGATACAGGAAGTTTCCAAACTGCACTTTCCCACGCGATTGAATTAGTTGAGAAAAAACAATGAGTAACGATGTCCACTTAGGACACAAAGCGCGCAAACGTTTTGGTCAAAACTTTCTAAACGACCCGTACATTATCGACGGTATCGTTTCATCAATAAACCCAAGACCCGGTCAAAACTTGGTTGAAATTGGCCCAGGTTTGGGCGCAATTACAGAACCGGTAGGCAAACTGGTTGATAAACTAACGGTTATTGAATTAGATAGAGATCTCGCAGAGCGCTTGCGCAACCACCCACAACTGAGTGAAAAATTAACCATTCATGAAGGGGACGCCATGCGTTTTGACTTTACTCAATTAGTAAAGCCAGACAATAAACTGCGTATTTTCGGTAACTTGCCTTACAACATATCAACGCCATTAATGTTCCATCTATTCGAGTTTCACAAAGACATCGAAGATATGCACTTTATGTTGCAAAAAGAGGTGGTCAATCGTTTAGCCGCAGGGCCTGGCACAAAAGCATATGGTCGCCTCACGGTAATGGCTCAATATTACTGTAAAGTAATGCCTGTATTAGAAGTGCCACCAACCGCTTTTATTCCACCCCCTAAGGTAGATTCAGCTGTAGTACGTCTGATGCCTTATGAGGTGCTGCCACACCCAGCCAAAGATCTAAAATGGTTAGACAGAGTGTGTCGTGATGGTTTCAATCAACGTCGCAAAACCATTCGCAATTGCTACCGCTCACTGATCAGCACCGAAGTTATGGAGCAATTGGATATTAATCCAAGCATGCGTCCAGAGAACCTCACTTTGAAGCAGTTTGTCGATATGGCTAACTGGCTTGCAGATAATCACTAAGGTCATAAGACTTTAGCAAGGAGACCACACATGGACGTTAGTCAACCTTGTATCAAATGCCACGTACGAACCAAATACATAGAGGCGCAATCTGAGCCAGAAAACGACCGCTATGTATTTGCTTATATGATTACCATTCGGAACTTAAGCCCAACTCCAGTGACACTTTTATCTCGTCGTTGGTTGATCACCGATGGTAATGGCAAGCAAATGACCGTTGAAGGTGATGGAGTGGTAGGCGAACAACCCACTATTGCTGCCAATGATGACTATTCCTACACCAGTGGTACCGTTTTAGAAACGCCTGTTGGTGTCATGCAGGGGCATTATGTTATGCAAGGGGAAGACGACGCACAGTTTAACGCCCAAATAGCCCCGTTTAATCTTTCTGTTCCTAATATCATTAATTAGTTAAGGTCTGCATTTGTCCAACTACCTTGTTGGAGATATCCAAGGTTGCTTGGATGAACTCCTGTTACTCCTTGAGCAAGTCTCGTTTAATCCTGACAAAGATACCCTATGGATTGCAGGTGACTTGGTAGCCCGTGGCCCTAAATCCCTAGAAACGTTACGCTTTATTCGATCTATGGGGGATGCCGTTAACGTTGTGCTAGGCAATCATGATTTGCATCTTATTGCCATTTCACTCGGCCTGCATAAAGCCAATCCTAAAGATAAAACTTTAGCGATTTTACAAGCCACTGATTGCCAAGAGATCATTCACTGGCTTCGCCAGCAACCCTTGTTAGTTGAGCACCCAGAGTTTGTTATGACCCACGCAGGCATCTACCCTCTTTGGACGCTACAACAAGCTAGAGAAGCAGCACAGGAAGTACAAAGCATGTTGTCCGGCGAACACTGGCAACAACTCATCCAGCAGATGTACGGTAACTCTCCAGATATCTGGCAAGAGTCACTCAGTGGCATGCCCCGTTTACGTTTTGCTATTAACGCATTAACTCGCATGCGTTATTGCTATCATGACGGGCGTTTAGACATGGCCAGTAAGCAACCTCCTGAGTTGGAAGATAGTGCAGTACTCGTGCCTTGGTTTGAGCTAAACAGTAGAAAAAAATTGCAAAAAACCGCCGTTTTTGGGCATTGGGCGGCTTTAATGGGGATTGATTCTCAACAGGTTATTGGCTTAGATACTGGCTGCGTGTGGGGTAATTATATGACCATGTTACGTTGGGAAGACAAGCGCTACTTTACTCAAGCAGCGCTGTAAATAGCGCTCTTATCCGCGAGTAAATATGGCTTAGAATCGGTAGCCAAATGTCATAGAAAATTGGCCATAATCGGCGTAGTCTGTGGCAAAACCTTCAATTCTCATATCTGCATAGTAATGTTGCTTTATAGTGGCTCTAGCACCAATACCTAAAAATATCGTCGTATCATCAAAGTCTTGTTTAAGGCCAAATAAATCCCACTCTTCCTTTAAGTGAACAACACCAATGACGCCATAAGGTTTAATGGAAAATTGTTCAAAGTGAAAAGTGTAGCCAATATCGGTGTCGAGCTTAAAAGTAGAACCGTCTACTTTTAAGGTGATACCTTCCATCGATTCACTATCACTGAACTGTGCGTAAGAAAGGTTGATACCTACAATATTATTAAATTCGTAGCCATACTCCAGCTTTACACCTGTACCCAGTTTATTATTATCATGAGTAATATCTTGTGTCGTAGAGAAACCAATACCAACACGGTGCCCTTTAGCTTCTGGTTTTATTTCCATGCTTTGCTCGGCAAAAGCTGAAAATGAAAGAAGTGCAGTAATAGGAAGTAAGCGAGTAATTTTGTTCATTTCTGGTCTCATCAATAAAATGGTAGCACCTTCCATAGGTAACTATGCGCATCTTGCGTCTTGATTTGAACAGAAGTTTAAATCGCATTTATGATAAGCAGAAATCACAATGGCTTATCACGATAATAAGCATTGATTATCAGATACTTGTTGTTTGAGTTCTTTACTAATAAGATCCACTAGCCAATTAACCAAAGGGTTCTCCCTATCTTTAACGTGATAATGAGCATAAATAGAGCCGCCAGAATAGACTTTATCCACCTTCATCTTAATTGGAGCTAGGTCAGGAAAATCAGCAAAAGGGAATATATTTGAATGAGCCGTAATGGCATCACTACGCCTTACAATATTAATAATCGGGTAAATTAATGTTGAGCGAACCTTTACTTGAACATCGATATTGTGTTGTGCAAGTACGTCGGCAACAATGACACGGTTGTCATTCCACCCAGGTATAACAAATGAAGCAATTTCCGCCTGCGCTAATTGCTCAATATCGATTCGCTCACCAATCAATGAATGGTCTTTTCGTGCAATGAGCACACCTTCAATATCAAGTAATTTTTGCCCATACACTTCTTTATAGTTTTTATTTTCATTGCCGATGGCAATACAGGATTTGCCTTTTATTATTTGCTGTAGAGCATCCTCTCCCCAACTGGCAAATTCCAATCGCAAATTAGGCGCAAGCTCTTTTACCCGTTCATAAAGTCGCCCAGCCAAGGATAACTCAGCAATTGTTGCCACAATAATGGTCACACTTTGATTGACCGCTCTTGGGTCAAACTCATCGATACCATTCACCGCTTGCGCTAAACCATCCATATAAGGGCTAATGCGTTGAACTAAGTCTAAAGTGAACCTGGTTGGCTCCAAGCCACTTCTCACCTTAACAAACAATTCATCATCAAAATGATGGCGTAATTTTTGTAAAGCTTGGCTGATCGCAGGCTGGCTGACATTGAGTCGCGTTGAGGCTTTGCGCATATTCAGCTCTTGCGACAACACCAATAACGTCTTCAATAAATTGAGATCCAGACTATTAAAACGATTTTTTGCCATGCGATGTCCAATAAGTGAGGAGAGATTTATTACACTTTATCTAAAATAATAAATTCCATTGAATGTGCATTCTTTTCATCGGCCGGATAGTGTTCGCTATAACTCTGCGTCCATGCAACTCCCCAATCAGGGAACTGTGTGTCACCCTCAACCTCAAGATCGATATGGGTAAGATAAAGCTTATTTGCTAACGGTAAGCAATGCTCATAAATAGAGCCACCACCAATAATCATCACTTCTGGTTCTGCGCCTACAACTTGTAGCGCAGCCTCAATAGAGCCCACTGTTGTCACACCATCAATGTGCAAATCAGCATTGCGGCTGATCACGATATTATGACGGCCAGGTAGTGGACGACCGATAGATTGATAGGTTTTTCTACCCATAACCACAGGCTTACCCATGGTGCACTTCTTAAACCAAGCAAAGTCAGCCGGTAAATGCCATGGCATTTGATTTTCTTTACCGATAACTCGGTTATTAGCCATAGCAGCAATCATACTGATGATCATAGTAGTTGTTCCTTTAAACGACAGGGCGACGACGATAAATTATCAATCCAGGCATAGCAAGCCCAACGGCCAATCCGGCAATAATAAACATGGCTGACAAAAAGTTTTCGATTAAACTTGAGAACAATAAATCGCTATAGCCTGTTTGGCTAATTTCAACCATAGCTATCATCGC
The DNA here is from genome assembly GCF_024347075.1 of Vibrio rarus. Taxonomy (NCBI): domain Bacteria; kingdom Pseudomonadati; phylum Pseudomonadota; class Gammaproteobacteria; order Vibrionales; family Vibrionaceae; genus Vibrio; species Vibrio rarus. The sequence continues at coordinate 275,515 of NZ_AP024900.1, read as the reverse complement.
ATTAAAAGCATATACCCCAGGTACCATAGGGATCATGGCCGCCACAGTAAAGACCTTGGGATGCGCCAAATAACGATGTGACCAAGCCACACCAATAAAACCAACTAAGCTGGCGGCAAATAGGGTCGCCCACTCAATAGGTAATCCAAACTGCATCATGAAGTACCGAGAGCCATGGCCTATCGCACCGCCGACTGCACAGTAAAACAAAGCACTCTTAGGTACATTAAAGACCAGAGCAAAGCCCACCGCGGGAATAGCAGCAAAAAACATGTCATCGAGTAAGCCTATTAGCAGCGTCATCAACTCATTCATAGTGTCACTCCAAACATGCCCAGTACTCCGCTCACAGCCACTATCCCTAGACAGGTGGCGAGAGTGAGTAAACTCCCCATGACAAAACGCGCAATGCCCATATTAATGTACCCTTTTAACACATCCGCCACTGAGTTAATTAAAGGGAATCCGGGAACGAGCATAAGCACAGATGAAGCCATCACCACATTTGGATCGTTACCAATCTCAAACACGACAGCTTGCGCTGAGATAAAAGTGGTCACAAAAGCGGTAGCGGCAAAGTTAAGCAGTGGATTAAAATGACGATGACCAATCTCTTGTCGCACAATCATTCCAATAGCAGAAGCGACAAAAGTCATAAAGAATACGGCAATATCACCGCCTGCAAGATGACTAAATGCGGCACAAGACAGACCAATCATAAAGACCACGAGCCAACGGTTATAACGTTCGGGGGTGATTTTATCTAACTTATTTTGTGCCAACTCATAATCAAGTATTCCTTTTTCCAACATGATACACACTCGCTGGACTTCGGTAACAACACGCATGTTGATCCCTCTATCCGGACAACGACGAACGGTGGTCATGCACTGTTCATGGGTAACGGTTGTGACGACGAGTGAACTGGCCGAAAGAGAGACTTCTACCTCATCCATACCACACGCCAAACCCATTCTTTGTATTATTCCCCCGATCAAAGCACTTTCAGCACCATGGGCGTGTAACATTTGCCCAGCCTGAGCAATTAAGCGGGAGATAGCTCGTTGTTTAGATTCCATTCTTTTCTTAAAACTGCTTAAAATAAAGCCAACATTCTATTGGGTTTGCAAGTAAAACTATACTCATATTTAAAAGTAACTTGATTAAAAACAAACGAATAGAAACAATAAAATACCACAACTACTTATGAGACAAGTTCAATGCAAATATTAACAGTCGTTTAAGATCACCAAGATCTTCGATTAATTTAAGGTTTAACCAAACATAACCATAAATATTCGATTCATCACCTCCCAATTCAGAAATATTATCCTTTAACTCTTGGGTTATCTCGTCTGCCCCTTCAATTTTTAGCCCACCACGAATTTCACCTTTTTCCACCAAATAAGCCAAGTCTTTCAACTCTTGCTCTATCTGCTTTTGACAACTATTCAATGACTTAGTCCAAACCATATTTAAATGACTTTCTCGATCACTCCAATACGAGTGATTCAGTAATTCAATAGTATTAAGTAAGCTTCGCAGTTTATTATTAATAGCATCCAGCATTTGACGCTTGAGTTTTGTTTCTTTAATACAAGGGGATACTAAGGTGTTAATCACCGTCATCTCTTTAAGTATGGTATTTTGAAAAGGCTGTAATGTCGGTTTTTCTACAACATTCAGAGAATAAGATAAATGATATAACTTAGAGATATTGACGAGTGTATTCGATACTCGCAACCGCCAATGTATAAATGCTCTCTGAGGATGAATAAGGCAAAATAGCACGGCGATAACACAGCCAATAGCCACATCAAAACCACGCCAAATCGCCACTGAAATATCAGCATCTGACGCTCCTAATGTCACCCCTAAAGTGATACCAATTAAGATACCAACATAGGGCCTTTTACCTAATGCAAAGTAGCCACTCAGAAAGATAATCACACTACACCATAGGTACATTAATAGCATTGAGTGCTGACCCAGTGCGATACCGAGAATCCCTGATGCGGCACCAATGGTCGTGCCCAGTACCCGATGCCACGCTCTATGAATAACATTACCTAGATAAGACATTGGACCAATAACGACAAACAAGGTAATTAGAATCCATGAGCGTTCTGGAAGTGCAAAGTAAGAGGTGATAAATAAGGTCGCAACAAAGGCGACCGCAATACGAGCACCATGCACAATGCGATAACGAGCAAAAATAAACGCATCAAGATTGGAGATTTTTTGATTCAAATACATGATCTCAGGTCCTTGAGATGAGGCCGAACACATAAAAAAAGAGCCTAGAATCAGGCTCTTTTTATTATGTTTACAAATTAATTCATTGTCTAGCGAAGACTAGTCGCGTACATAAATAACATGGCCGTCATCTTCTTCGTCATCCCAGTCATCATCGTCGTCTTCAGTGATCACATTGCTACCTGACATTGCGTCTTTATGGTAGTCATCCCACATGAAGTCAACTTTATCTTCTTCGGCAACCTCTTCTGCTTCACGAGGTAAGCTTTCCATAAAGTCAGCCAGTTTATAACATAGCTCTTTGGTGCCTTGCTTATTGATCGCAGAGATCTTGAAGTACTGCTCTTCCCAACCAAGCGCATCAAGGATCTCTTGGATCACTTCATTGGCTTGATCTTCTGGCATAAGATCCACTTTATTAAATACTAACCAGCGAGGTTTGCCTGCGAGTTTCTCACTGTACTGCTCTAACTCATCAATGATCGTTAGTGCATTTTGTACAGGATCGCTTTCATCCACGGGCATAATATCGATCATGTGTAACAGTACGCGACAACGTTCCAAGTGCTTCAAGAAACGAATACCAAGACCTGCGCCATCAGCTGCGCCTTCAATAAGCCCTGGAATATCCGCCACCACAAAGCTCTTTTCCGGAACCACACTCACTACGCCTAAGCTTGGAATAAGTGTCGTAAAAGGGTAATCAGCCACTTTTGGTTTTGCAGCAGACACTGAACGAATAAAGGTAGATTTACCCGCATTAGGTAAACCCAACATACCCACATCAGCTAACAACAATAGCTCTAAGCGAAGTTCACGCACTTCACCTTTCGTACCCATTGTTTTTTGACGAGGTGCACGGTTAACCGATGATTTAAAGCGAGTATTGCCTAAGCCGTGCCAACCGCCTTTAGCGATCATCACTCTTTTGCCATGCTCTGCAACTTCACCGACAACTTCGTTGGTATGAATATCTACTGAACGAGTACCCACAGGAACCTTAAGAGTAAGATCCTTACCGCGTTTACCAGTACAGTTACCACCACGGCCATTTTCACCACGATCTGCAGCATAAAAACGCTGAAAGCGATAATCAATAAGAGTATTTAGGTTTTCATCGGCTTCAAGGTAAATATCACCGCCATCACCGCCGTCGCCGCCGTCTGGGCCACCTTTAGTAATAAATTTTTCACGCCAGAAACTTACGATACCGTTACCGCCATCGCCTGCTTCTACTTTAACTGTTGCTTCATCTACGAATTTCATTTCTCACTCCGCATTGGGGCGAATGTCCCGCTAGGATCTACTTTAGCAGATCGAATACCAATCGTACTAAATTACGGGTCATTCTAGCTTGTTAAAATACTCGATAACTGCGTTAGAATTTTTGATTGTAGAATAACTACTTATCGAAAAATTCCCCCTTGTTTTCGAGCATTTTTCCTGCGCTATTTCTGATCACTTACTTAGTGTGATTGGTATAACTCTAAACAGGATCTGGGATTCTGGGCTATAGGCCCTAGGGTATCACCTAGGACCTAGAACTAAGAAACCTAGTATCCCATAAATAAAAAACCCCGCCGAATCGGCAGGGCTTTTGAATTCAGCTTGAAACTAAGTAGTAATTACTCAGAATCGATGCTAACGAATTTACGGTTCTTAGGACCTTTAACTTCAAATTTCACTTTACCTTCAGTAAGAGCGAAAAGAGTGTGGTCTTTACCGATACCAACGTTGTTACCAGCGTGGAATTTAGTACCACGTTGACGAACGATGATGTTACCCGCTAGAACTGATTCGCCACCAAAACGCTTAACGCCAAGACGTTTGCTTTCTGAATCGCGACCGTTACGAGTAGAACCGCCAGCTTTTTTGTGTGCCATTGTTAAACTCTCCTATAACTTAAGCGTTGATGCCAGTGATCTTCACTTCAGTGAACCACTGACGATGACCTTGTTGCTTACGAGAGTGCTTACGACGACGGAATTTAACGATTTTTACTTTATCGCCACGACCGTGCTTAACCACTTCAGCTACAACTTTGCCACCTTCAACAAGAGGTGCACCAACAGTGATTTCTTCACCGTTAGCGATCATAAGAACTGAGTCAAACTCAACAGTTGCACCAGTTTCAACGTCCAATTTCTCTAAACGAAGAGTTTGGCCTTCGCTTACACGGTGTTGTTTACCACCAGATTGGAAAACAGCGTACATATTTTACTCCGCTTTTTCCGCACAGCCTTTAACTTATTTTAAGCAGTTTGGGTGTGCGCTAACTAATTCATCAATAGGGCGCAGATTCTACGTGAACGCATCACATAAAACAAGCCATATTTTAAAAAAATTGGCGAAAAGATAATCGCCACATAAAAGTGAGAGAATGATGCCTTTTACAGGTGTATTTAGCAACGTTTTTTAGTGTAAAATTCGAAACTCATTATCATATTAGCTACCTTTTTGTAGCGACTCAGAACCGGAAGTAACATGGACTTTAGCGCTATTCAGGCTCTCACCGCCAACGACATGAAAAAGGTAGACCAAACAATCCACGCTCAATTGAACTCTGACGTGGCTCTAATCAACCAGTTGGGCTGTTACATTGTCAGTGGTGGTGGAAAGCGTCTACGGCCTCTTATCACCCTGCTATCGGCCCGTGCTTTAGGCTATCAAGGTGACAAGCACATCACAGCGGCTGCCTTCATTGAGTTTATTCATACAGCAACCTTGCTGCATGACGATGTCGTCGATGAATCTGATATGCGACGTGGCAAAGAAACGGCTAATGCGGCTTTTGGCAATGCTGCGAGCGTGCTCGTTGGGGATTATATTTACACTCGCTCTTTTCAAATGATGACTAGCCTAGGATCTTTAAGGATCTTAGAGCTAATGAGTGAAGCGGTAAATGTCATTGCCGAAGGTGAAGTACAGCAATTAATGAACTGTAATGACGCTTCCACAACCGAAGAAAGCTACATGCAGGTTATTTATTCAAAAACAGCACGTTTGTTTGAGTCTGCATCACAAATTTCAGCGATTATAGCCAATGCCGATCCTGCACTAGAAACCGCCATGCAAACCTACGGTCGCCATCTAGGAACTGCATTTCAATTAATTGATGATGTACTCGATTACACCGCTGACGGCAAAGAGATGGGTAAAAACGTAGGAGATGACCTTGCAGAAGGTAAACCTACACTCCCCTTATTATACGCGATGCAGCATGGCTCAGAAGCGCAACGAGCCATGATTGTTGATGCTATTGAAAAAGCCAATGGTATGGACAGCTTAGACGATATTCTTGCCACTATGCATCAAACTGGCGCATTGGAATACACGATTAAAATCGCCAACCAAGAAGCCGACAAAGCCATTAACGCCTTAGCACTCTTACCAGACTCAGCTGAAAAAGAAGCACTACAGGCGATAGCTCATCTAGCGGTAAAACGTAATAAGTAATCTATACACGACAATACCCATCGTAGTTCGCCGTTGAATTTACTCGTTACGACGCTTTTTACTACTTTGGGTACTTTCGAGAAACATGAGTTTCTATTATAAAAAAAACGGATCACTATGATCCGTTTTTTATGATGAGACTAAATGCCCTTCCGATTACATTGCCACTCGCTTATTTTGCGAACTCTTCACCTATGACAATATCATCCACTAATGTTTCTAGCATGCCATCGAGTGCTGCTCGTTCAAACTCACTTAACACACCATAATCCAGCACCTCTTCAACACCTTCTTTTCCGAGTAGAATAGGTTGCGCAAAGAAACGCGTATGCTCACCACGACCTTCTACATAGGCGCATTCAACAACGTTTGATTCACCTTGTAATGCACGTACTAAAGAGAGCCCAAAACGGCAAGCAGCCTGCCCCATAGACAATGTAGCGCTACCGCCACCCGCTTTCGCTTCCACCACTTCCGTACCTGCATTTTGAATACGAGTCGTAAGAGAGGCGATCTCTTCACTGGTAAACTCAACCCCTTTCACTTGAGAAAGCAAAGGCAAGATAGTCACACCTGAATGACCACCAATGACTGGCACGTCGAGTTCCGTAGGATCGATACCTTTTAATTCACCCACAAAGGTCTCTGAGCGAATAACATCGAGAGTAGTGACACCAAATAAGCGACGTTTGTCATAAACACCCGCTTTTTTAAGCACATCCGCCGCTATCGCTACTGTTGTATTGACAGGGTTGGTTATAATACCTACACAGGCTTTTGGACAAACAACGGCTATTTTCTCGGCTAAAGACTTAACGATCCCTGCATTTACATTAAATAGATCCGCTCTATCCATACCCGGTTTGCGAGCAACACCAGCCGAAATTAATACTACATCAGCGCCCTCGAGAGCAGCGCTAGGATCTTCGCCAGAAAAACCCACTACAGAGACAGGTGTAGGTATGTGGCTGAGATCGGCCGCAACTCCAGGAGTTACAGGTGCAATGTCATAAAGCGCTAGGTCTGAACCAGCTGGAAGGTTATTTTTTAATAGTGAGGCTAGTGCTTGTCCAATACCACCAGCAGCTCCAATAACAGCTACTTTCATTGTGTTCTCCTTGGGTAAAATAAATGTAATAATTATTTGCCTTTTTATATACACACGAAACTATAATATTTACTTTACCTTTACAAATGCGCAACTCCGTCTTTGCGACCTCTCTCACTCATAAAAGTGAGATAATGATATGCAAAAACGAGCACGCTAAATAACATACGACCTACCCCTCCTTTTAATAAAGTGCTTATTCCCTTTACTTGGGTATATCTCAGTTATATGAGACACTGCATTGCAAGAAGACATTTATCTTCGGGAAAATAGAATTAATAATATTTGGAACAACTAATGCGAAACAACGAAAAACAAGATCGCCTGGTCCGTGAGTTTAAATCCCTTTTGAAACAAGAAAGTTTCGGCTCACAGAGTGAAATAGTAGAGGCACTAAAATTAGAAGGGTTTGAAAATATAAACCAATCCAAAGTCTCTAGAATGCTGACCAAGTTTGGTGCTGTTCGTACCCGCAATGCAAAAATGGAGATGGTGTACTGTCTACCGGCTGAGCTGGGCGTTCCTACTGTATCAAGTTCGTTACGAGAATTAGTTTTAGATATCGATTACAACAACGCCTTAGTCGTTATACATACAGGTCCTGCAGGGGCACAATTAATTGCCCGCCTACTCGACTCATTAGGTAAATCTGAAGGGATTTTAGGTGTGGTGGCTGGGGACGATACGATTTTCATTACCCCAACATTAGACATTACAACAAAACAACTTTTCGACTCTGTTTGTGAACTTTTTGAATACGCAGGATAACGCAAACGCCTACAGTTAACTCACAGTCTATCCTCTTAGGCTGTGATACCACTCACAGTTTCTTTAAATAATACAAAACCCCACAAAATTACAGTAAACTGCTGTTTTAAAAGCAATTATATCCGAAAATTTAATGAAATTAATTGCATATGCGCTCAATTTCTTATTTCTCTCGCTCAAACTCACTCTATTTCTGGCCATTATTTGCTATGATGCAGCCACTTTTCCGACTCAGCCCTAAGTTGATGTGATGTTTTTTTAACCATTTTTATGGCCATAAAATAGACGCCTTAGATAGTGTTAAAACAATTTAATAACATCCATCGCAAGCTTAAAGCGACCTCAGTTGGAAAAGATGCCGTTTCCATACAGGAAACCTCAGCAGAATAAAAAAGACTGCTGGTATGATCATGGACATAAGGAAGAAAACATCATGGCATTTAAAAAGGTAATTAAACTCGGTGTAATTACTGCTGCTGTTGTAGGTGCAAGCGTTGTTTCAGCTCAGGAGTTCATCACTATAGGTACTGGCTCGGTGACAGGGGTGTACTACCCTACCGGTGGCGCTATCTGTAAATTAGTTAATAAAGATCGTAATGACCACAATGTTCGTTGTTCCGTTGAATCCACAGGTGGTTCAATCTACAACGTCAACACCATGCGCTCTGGGGAACTGGACTTTGGTATCGTACAATCTGACTGGCAGTTCCATGGCTATAACGGAACCAGCAAATTTTCAGAACAAGGTCCTTACAAAAAACTTCGCGCAGTATTCTCCCTTCATACAGAACCTTTTAACATTATTGCTCGTGAAGATTCTGGTATTAACAATGTGACTGACCTTGTCGGAAAACGTGTGAATATCGGTAACCCTGGCTCAGGTGACCGCGCAACTATGGGCGTGGTAATGGATGCAATGGGTTGGACTAACGATAGCTTTAAACTCGCTTCTGAGCTTAAAGGCTCTGAGCGTTCGCAAGCACTTTGTGACAACAAGATTGACGCCTTCATCTATATGGTGGGTCATCCAAATGGTTCTATCAAAGAAGCAACGACATCCTGTAATGCCAAGTTAGTACCCGCTACAGGTCCTAAAATCGATAAAATCGTAGCGGATAATCCTTACTACGCATTCAGTACTGTACCTGCTGGTATGTATCGCGGTACGGATAAAGATGTGAATAGTTTTGGTGTTGCGGCAACGATGGTCACAACCACGGATGTTTCCGATGAAGTGGCTTACACCGTTGCGAAAGCGGTATTTGAAAACTTCGACACATTCAAACGCCTGCACCCTGCTTTTGCTAACCTAAAGAAAGAGAACATGGTTAAAGACGGCATCTCTATTCCTTTGCACCCAGGTGCTGAGAAATACTACAGAGAAGTTGGTCTAATTAAGTAGCACTGAAAAGATAAGGAGGTCACATAGGCCTCCTTACATTATCAACTACAGACAAAGGGTAACTAACCCTACATGTTTACTAGTCAATGCCCCATCCCTAATGGGGTTTCTCGTTTGCCACCATTTGGCAACACTCTCTCTATTTTTAATTATTGGCTAGTATTTTGGCTTGGTCTACGGTTATTGAGTACCTCAAAGGTACACGCCAGTCCAGCCTTCGCGTCAACAGAATTAGGACACACTAATGACACAATCAACAACCCCCTCTAAAGAAGCGCAAGATATCGTCGCTGAAGCCGATACTGGAGCGCGAAACCCTTCCGGTATGGCTGGGCGAATTCTATGGTTTGTGCCCCTGTGTTGGTCGCTATTCCAGCTTTGGTATGCATCGCCACTGCCCTTTATATTTAACTTCGCTATTTTAAACGATACCGAAGCTCGCTCTATTCATCTCTCATTTGCTATTTTTCTCGCGTTTACCGCCTACCCTGCGCTGAAAGGCTCCCCTAGAGACCGTATCCCTGCTGCAGATTGGGCTTTAGCTTTACTAGGTAGCTTGGCTGCCGGCTATATTTATCTTTTCTATACTCAGCTCGCCGAACGCTCCGGCGCTCCAACGTCCTTGGATATTGTGGCCGCGGTGACCGGAATGATCTTGCTATTGGAAGCAACACGCCGTGCATTGGGTCCACCATTAATGGTAGTGGCGGCAGTCTTTCTTACTTACACCTTTGCTGGCCCACACATGCCCGATGTCATTGCCCACAAAGGCGCTAGCTTAAATAAAGCTATGTCCCACTTGTGGCTGACTACCGAAGGGGTATTTGGTGTCGCCATTGGCGTGTCGACCTCTTTTGTTTTTTTGTTTGTTTTGTTTGGCGCTATGCTTGAGCGCGCAGGCGCAGGTGCATACTTTATAAAAGTCGCTTTCTCATTGCTTGGTCATATGCGTGGCGGGCCGGCTAAGGCCGCAGTGGTTGCCTCTGGCTTATCCGGTTTAGTATCCGGCTCTTCGATTGCTAACGTCGTCACGACAGGAACATTCACCATCCCATTAATGAAGCGAGTTGGCTTCCCTGGCACCAAAGCAGGCGCAGTAGAAGTTGCCGCTTCAACCAACGGTCAGCTCACCCCACCAATTATGGGTGCGGCCGCATTTTTAATGGTTGAATATGTCGGTATTTCTTATGTAGAAGTGATAAAAGCGGCTCTACTTCCGGCACTCATTTCTTATATTGCTCTGATTTATATTGTGCATCTAGAGGCCTGTAAAGCGGGTATGCAAGGCTTACCACGTCGCTATACACCAACGAAACTACAAAGCCTTACCTCCTTCGTCGGCACCATTGTGGGTCTATGTGTGATCAGTGCCATTGTTTATTACGGTATCGGTTGGACTAAAGATGTATTTGGCGCAGCTGCCACACCTATAGTGACCGTGGCTCTATTATTATGTTATGTGGCTTTAGTACGTATCTCATCTCGCTACCAAGAATACGCCGAGATGGATCCTGATCTCACTGAAATACCAGAGGTAGGTGCTACTGTTAAGTCAGGATTACACTTCTTATTGCCAATTGTTGTCTTAGTATGGTGTCTTACCGTAGAAAGGTTCTCCCCTGGTCTATCGGCATTTTGGGCAACCGTATTTATGATGTTTATTTTGCTGACACAACGTCCGCTTATGGCATTATTTAATAAAGAGAACAGCGCCATTGCCGCCTTTAAATTAGGGGTTAATGATCTATTACAAGCCCTAGTTTCAGGGGCGCGAAACATGATAGGCATCGGTGTCGCAACAGCGGCGGCAGGCACTGTCGTCGGAGTCGTCACACTGACCGGCATTGGTCTGGTCATGACGGACTTTGTTGAATTTATTTCCGGCGGTAGCGTGATCATGATGTTGCTGTTCACCGCCATCATCAGTCTTATACTGGGAATGGGACTCCCCACCACAGCAAACTATATTGTTGTTTCCACCCTAATGGCACCAGTGATCGTCACCTTAGGCGCAGCTCACGGACTGATCATTCCTCTTATAGCGGTGCATTTATTTGTGTTCTATTTCGGTATTCTTGCCGATGACACCCCCCCTGTCGGTCTTGCCGCATTCGCAGCGGCTGCAATCGCTAAATCAGACCCTATTCGTACAGGTATCCAAGGCTTCACCTACGATATACGTACTGCCATTTTACCCTTTATGTTTGTGTTTAATACTCAACTTCTAATGATGGGAATCGACAGTTGGTGGCACTTGTTGCTCACCATACTTTCGGCCACTGCCGCCATGTTGCTTTTCTCTGCGGCGACACAAGGTTGGTGGTTCACTAAAAACAAATGGTGGGAAACGATCGCATTACTACTACTTACCTTCACATTCTTCCGCCCCGGATTTTGGTGGGATCAAGTGTATCCAGCGAAGATCGAAGTCCCAGCATCAGAGATCGCCAATGTCGTGCAAGCTATGCCTATTGGGCAACCTCTGGAAATGCGCGTGGAAGGCGAGAACTTAGAAGGTAAGTTTATGAGTAAAACCGTGCGCTTACCGTTTGAAGATGATGCAACTACGGCTGCGGATCGTATTTCATCGATGGGTTTGATGTTAACGCACAATGAGCAACAGGTTTTCATTGATATGGTGGAATTTGGTAGCCCAGCAGAAGCGGCTGGCATTGACTTTGACTGGCAAATAAAACATATCATTCAAAAAGCTGAACGCCCAATGAAAGAGTGGGTTTTCGTTCCAGCACTGATCCTAGTGATATTAATGGGGCTAAATCAAAAACGACGTTTGGCTAGAGAGTCTATCGTCGCATAGTTTGATTTGGCTCAATGCCCCATAGACAGCACTATGGGGCAATAGTAAGACTAACAATCAAGAGCACTTTCCATGTACAAACAGATCTTGGTCCCCGTTGACCTAAATGAAAAAGGATTCAGTGATAAAGCATTAAAGGCGGCCGTTTGGCATGCCAAAAACAGTAATGCTCAACTGCATCTTCTGAACGTACTACCAGGGATACATATGTCCATGGTGGCGACTTATTTTCCTCAAGATGCCGTACAAGATATGAAGAAGGATGTGGAGGCTCAGCTGAGAAGTTTTGCAGATAAACTTATCGATCCTGAACTGGTTTATCACGTACACATTGCTGAAGGAAAGCCATACACTACGATTATTGATTATGCCGAAAAGCTCGGTGCTGATCTCATCGTAATGCCAAGCCACAAGCGTTCTCGAATTGATAATGTTGTGCTCGGTTCAGTGGCCAGTAAAGTAGTACAGCATTCCCCTGTTAATGTATTGGTCATTAAACCCCAAGGGTAAGTCATATCAATCACAGTAATTAAGTGGTCAGAAATAGCGCAGGAAAAACACTTGAGAACAAGGCGCTATTTTTGATCAGTAGTTGTTCTACATTAAAAAATGGGCGCCTTTATGGCGCCCATTTTTTGTTAAGAACAGACCAAGTTTAAACCACGGTATTTGATGGGGTTCCTGCCATAAAGTTATCTATGTTATCGAGCAGGATGTCCACTAAACTCTGCAAAGCAGAATCGCTTCCCCATGCCACATGAGGCGTTAACAATAAGTTAGGTAATGACATGTTAGCTAGCAGTGGGTTTGACTCATCTGCAGGTTCTTGGGTGAACACATCAAATCCAGCCCCAGCAATCGTGCCCGCTTTAAGTGCATCAATCAAATCCGCTTCATTAACTAAGCCACCTCGCCCTGTATTGATCACAATGGCACTAGGCTTCATCATGGCCAACTCTTCACGAGCAATCAGGTTCGTTGTCTGCTCTGTAAGTGGGCAATGTAGCGTGACAATATCCGCACGTTGCAAAGCCTCTTTAAAAGTAACATACCCTTCACGCGCTTCGTTAATACCTTTGCGCTCAGCAAAGATAACCTGCATTCCTAACGCTTGCGAGAGAGAAGCGACCCCTTGGCCTAAGTTCCCACTACCGAACACAGCAATGGTTGAACCTGCCACATCAGTGATGGGGTGCGTAAAGAAGCAAAACTGTTTATTTTTCTGCCAAACACCGTTCGCAATGTCTTGATGATAAGCAAACAGATTTCGTTTCAGAGCAAAGATCATACCGATAGCATGCTCAGGAACAGAGCGGGTAGCGTAGCCTTGAATATTACAAACCGAGATACTATTTTCACGGCAGTAGCTCAAATCAACATTGTTGGTTCCAGTGGCCGATACCGCAATTAATCGAATTGAAGGGTGCTTAGCTAAAGTTTCAGCACTCAACACCACCTTATTGCTGATCACTATGCTCGCCCCTTGCAAGCGGGCATCGATTTGCTCTGCAGAGGTATAATCGAACTCCAACCATTGATGAGGGAAGTTCAATGTTCGAAATTGGATATGCGATGGAATAGTCGCTTTATCTAAAAAAACGACCTTTGGTAACGACTCGGGCATCTGTCATCCTTAATGCTTAGGTAAGGTTTTATAGTCTGGTAATGTACTCTGTGCCGAGTAAAGTTCCAACACCAAAGGCTTCGCCTGTGGGTAAAAATCACATTGCACAAACATGCTCACTAATTGGTTGTCTTTTGGATGATAAAAGCTCAGTTCGGTAGAGTGTAACTGTAAACGGTCAGAGTAGGCCTGAGCTTCCCCTTGTGCATAGAACTCGTCACCGACAATCGCATGTCCCATCTCACTCATATGCACACGCAGTTGATGGGAGCGGCCAGTGATAGGCAATAAGCGCACCACACAAGTTTTCTCTTCTTGTTGCACTTTTTGATAGTCAGTACGTGACGGTTTTCCGTCCTGAGTACACACCTTCTGTCTTGGTCTGTTGGGCCAATCACAAATAAGGGGTAAATCAACAATCCCTTCTTTTTCTTCTAACTGTCCCCACACCCGTGCGTAATACACCTTATGCGTCAAACGATACTGAAATTGCTTCTTTAAATGGCGCTCGGCCTCTTTGGTCAGGGCAAATAGCATTAAACCAGAGGTGGCCATATCCAAGCGGTGTACCACTTGGATATCAGAATACTCAGCCACCAGCCGGCTCCACAAGCTATCATAATGCTTCGCTTCTCGTCCTGGAACGGACAATAACCCAGCAGGCTTATTTGCCACTAGTATATGCTCATCTTGATAGACAATATCTATCCAAGGATCCGTTGGGGGATGGTACTCAATCATGGCCATAGTTTATTCCACTCTAATTGTGAGAAACAATAATCAGACGCAATGAATCCAATTGGATTTGTGCTTGCGAGATAAAACCGTCCAATTCCTTTATTTGCAATTCAATGGCTTGTACTTCTTCATCTCGAATGTTCGGGTTCACCGCCTTCAACGCCAATAATCGCTCTAGCTCGGCACTTAAACTGGCTTCCATTTCAGCTTTAGCTTGCTGCTTAACTAATTCATGTTTGGGTAGGATTTTCTCATCTCCCGCGGCAATCAGAGCTTGTACTTGCCCTTGAACCGAAGTGACCAATTTACTTGCCATGTGACGATTAATTGGGCTTAACTGGCGGTTGAAGCTATCAAACTCGACTTGCTCAGAAAGATCATTACCCTTGCCATCTAACATTAGACGAATAGGCGTCTGTGGCAAGAAACGAGCAATACCGCTACGCTTAGGCGCTTGCGCATCCACTAAGTAAATTAACTCTAAAAGCATAGTGCCAACCGGCAATGCTTTGTTCTTCAATAGAGATACAGCAGATGCCCCAACACCTTCACTCAGCAATAAGTCAATACCACCTTGGATCATTGGGTGCTCCCAAGACATAAAGTTCATATCTTCACGAGATAAGGCGGTATCACGGGAAAAGGTGATGGTGGCTCCATCATAAGGAAGCCCAGGATAACTCGGTACTAGCATATGTTCGGATGGGGTCACCACTAACGCATTTTCACCTTTGTCGTCTTGGTTTAATCCAATGCAATCAAATAGGCTAAGTGCGAAGCTGATAAACTGTGTATCGTTATCTTTGGCCGAAATTTGCTGCACTAATTGCTGTGCTCGTTCGCCGCCATTAGAGTGCATCTCTAACAGTCGGTCGCGCCCCTGCTCTAAATCTTGTTTTAATTGCTGGTTAATTTTAGCCGATTGAGCGATCACATTAGCTAACTCGGAGCTATCGCCTGTGGCGATCATTTCCGTTAATTCGTAAGAGAATTTCTCATACACAGTACGGCCGGTAGGACAGGTTTCAGCAAACGCATTCAACCCTTCATCATACCAATGAGCCAGCACGCTTTGGGAGCTGCCTTCTAAATACGGCACAAAAATATCAATGTCTGAGTTTTGCCCAATGCGATCTAAACGGCCAATACGTTGCTCAAGGAGATCCGGGTTAAATGGCAGATCAAACATCACGAGCTGATTCGCAAACTGAAAATTGCGTCCTTCAGAGCCGATTTCAGAACAAATCAGTACTTGTGCACCCCCTTCATCTTGAGCAAAGTATGCGGCGGCTTTATCTCGTTCGATAATGGACATACCTTCATGGAATACCGTAGCGCGAATACCTTCTCGCTCACGTAATGCTTGCTCAAGTTGCAATGCGGTTGTAGCACGAGAGGCAATCACCAAAATCTTTTCAGCGCGCTTTTCTTTCACCTTCTCAATCAGCCAATCCACACGGCTATCAAAGTTCCACCAGGCACCGGTATCACCTAGCTCTTGGAATACCTCTTCAGGATAAAGCATGATGCCCGCTTGTTTTTCCAAAGAAAGATCCACATTAAACATCTTAGATACTTTAATGGCTCGAGCATATTGCTCCGGTAACGGCATCGGCAATAGATGCACGCGACGCTTAGGGAACCCTTTAATCGCTGCACGAGTATTTCTAAACAGCACTCGACCCGTGCCATGACGATCCATTAAATTATCAATCAGCTCTTGTCTGGCGATAGCTTGTTGTTCTGGATGCGCAGTATCTGCAATCGCCTTAAACATAGGCTCAACATCCTGCTCAGATAGCAGCTCTGTAATTTGGTTTTTGCCTTCGTTTGACAGGGTGTTTCCAGATAGTAACTGGCTGACAGCATCGGCAACTGGAGCGTAATTTTCTTCTTCGTCAACAAAGCTTTGGTAATCGTAAAAACGATCTGAATCGAGCAAACGAAGTCGCGCAAAGTGACTTTCACGCCCGAGTTGCTCTGGTGTTGCGGTTAACAACAAAACGGCCGGTATTTTTTCAGCCAGCGATTCAATGGCTTGATATTGCGCGCTAGGGGCATCCACACTCCACTCAAGGTGGTGTGCTTCATCGACAACCAATAAATCCCAATCTGCGTCTAACACTTGCTGATGACGCTTAGGGCTATTTTTTAAGAAGTCTAAAGAACAGAGCACCAACTGCTGGGTATCAAATGGGTTCGCCGCATCCGCATACGCTTCAACGCAGCGTTCTTCATCAAAGACAGAAAAGTGCAGGTTAAAACGACGCATCATCTCCACCAGCCATTGGTGGGTTAATGTTTCGGGAACAACAATCAGAATTCGCTCTGCGCGACCGGCTAACACTTGCTGGTGAATGATCATGCCAGCCTCAATGGTTTTACCTAAGCCAACCTCATCGGCAAGTAAAACGCGTGGCGCATATCGACGCCCTACTTCTTGGGCAATAAACAACTGATGCGGAATTAATCCCGCTCTCATTCCCGTTAATCCTCTTAGTGCGCTTTTATGCTGCTGGTATTGATTGTTCAATGCTTGGTAGCGCAACACAAAATTATCCATACGGTCAATTTGACCGGTGAACAACTTATCTTGCGGTTTATTGAAACGAATCTGGTGGCTTAAGAATATTTCACGCAATTCAACGCCCTGCTCCCCGGTATCTTCACGGGTACCAAGGTAGCAAAGCACCCCTTTGTCTTCGATCACTTCACTCACCAGAAGAGACCAGCCCTCATGGGCTTCGATGGTATCTCCCACCGCAAAGGTCACACGTGTAATTGGTGCATCGTTAATGGCATACAGTCGCTCTTCTTCCGAGGCGGCAAACATTACGGTAACTGTTCGCGTGTCGATAGCCACTATCGTTCCCAGTCCTAAATCACTTTCTGTATCACTAATCCAACGTTGACCAATCGCAAATGCCATTAAGCTAAAACCCTTTTGTAAATTTGACTCTAACAATAGTAGAAGAAAACCGCGCAAACTTGGCTAAGTTTCCGATGAGAAAAAGGGCGTAATAATAGTACATTGACCGATTTTGAGCACGTAAAACCTTACTTTTGCTTGGTATAAATTGTGCAATCAAACTGTCAAACAATTGAAATCAAACTAGACTCAAAATAGAAGGGGTTATCAATTTCCAATGGAACTCTCTTCGTCAGCGGACATGCTGAGTTTTGAGATCGCTTGGATACACGTATCAAATAAGCAAAGGAGACGCTTATGAGTGATAGCGAACGCAAGATTTTTGTACTCGACACCAATATC
Organism: Vibrio rarus; assembly: GCF_024347075.1. Lineage (NCBI taxonomy): Bacteria > Pseudomonadati > Pseudomonadota > Gammaproteobacteria > Vibrionales > Vibrionaceae > Vibrio > Vibrio rarus. The sequence goes on along the minus strand of NZ_AP024900.1, from coordinate 258,074 downwards.
CTACTGCACGAACCTCACGCTATTTTTTCCTTTCACGAACACGACGTGGTCATTCCTATGACCGTATTAGAGGAGCTCGATAGAATCAAAGACAGCAAGCGCGATGTGGCTCGTGATGCCCGTGTGGCGATTCGGACCTTAGAGGATATTTTTCGTGAAGCGACCCCAGATCAAATATCAGAAGGAATACGCTTTAACAATGACTCTCATTCGACGGGAACTTTATCCATTTTGGCTGACTTTGAGCTACAGGAAACCGTTAAAGCCTTTGCTGACAAAGCGGGGGATAACCGGATTTTAAATGCCGTCATCCATCTACAAAATAAGCGCTCACCTCGAGAGGTAGTGTTAGTAACGAAAGACATCAATATGCGCTTACGGGCAAAAGGAGCCGGAGTTCGCCATGTTGAGGACTATCGTACCGATCAACTCATTGATGATGTTCAGTATCTCACCAAAGGCTTCGTTCAATATGAGGGAACATTTTGGGATACCATTAGTGAGGTAAACTCCATCGCTCTGGCGGGAAAAGCGCACCATTTAATCCATCAATCTCACCTTGAGCAAGCCTACATAAACCAATACATCCTTGATTCTGATAGCGACTTTGCCGCTAGAGTCTCTGACTTAAATTCTGAATCCGTTACCTTAAAAGATTTAAGTCGAGACAAGATGATGAATCGCCGCGCTTGGGATATCAAACCGAAGAATATTTATCAGGGGATGGCGATGGATGCACTAATGGACCCCGATATTGACCTGGTTATTCTTACTGGTGCGGCAGGAAGTGGCAAGACCTTGCTGGCAATGGCTGCCGCCCTAGAGCAGTCCGTAGAAATGAACATGTTTGATAAAATCATCGTCACACGTAACACACCAGATATTGGTGAGTCCATCGGCTTTTTACCCGGCAATGAAGAAGAGAAAATGCTCCCTTGGCTTGCTGCGGTCACCGATACGTTAGAAGCACTACATAAAAATGATCACTGTACCGAAGGTTCATTGCGCTATATCTGTGATAAAGCCAATATTCAGTTCAAATCCATCAATTTTATGCGGGGTCGCTCCATACAAAATGCATTTGTATTGCTTGATGAGTGTCAAAACCTCACCGCGTCACAAATAAAGACCATCATCACTCGATGCGGTGAAGGTACTAAAATCGTTTGCTCCGGTAATTTGGCGCAGATAGATTCACCTTATTTAACCCCGGTGACATCTGGACTCACTTATATGGTCGAACGCTTTAAACACTTTGAAGGCTCTGCAAATGTGCACTTAAATGGTGTCGTACGCAGTCGCTTAGCTGAGTTTGCAGAAGAAAATTTGTAAGTAGGTATATTGAGTCACAATTCATGAAAGTCACAACGCCAGCCTGTACGTTGGCGTTGTGCATCGACTCAACCCTACTGACGCCTATCATAGCCCCAAGGTTGTACTAAACTTTGTTTGACCCCTATATGGTCAAGTACTCTCGCTACCATAAAGTCAACCAAGTCCTCAATAGATTGTGGCTGATGATAAAAGCCCGGTGCGGCGGGCATGATCGTAGCACCCATTTTTGACAATTTAAGCATGTTTTCTAAGTGTAATGTGGAAAATGGCGTTTCACGCACCACCAAAATCAACTGCCCACGCTCTTTGAGGACCACATCCGCTGCGCGCTCAATAAGGTTATCTGAAATACCATGAGCGATGGAAGCCAAGCTTCCCGCCGAGCAAGGACAAACAACCATCTGCTTAGGTGCAGCCGATCCTGAAGCCACAGGAGAGAACCAGTCCTCTTTTCCACATACCACCAGCTGTGAATCATCACAACCTAAATGCTCCACTAACGCACGTTTTATCGCATCCGGTCCACTAGGCAGTTTAAGGTTATGCTCTGTGGCCAGTACGACTCTGGCCGCCGAAGACACTAAGAAATACACTTGGTATTGCGCCTCTAACAGCTTTTTTAGTAGTGCCAAACCATAGGGAGCACCCGATGCTCCCGTCATAGCTAAGGTAATGCTTTTTTGTCGCGGATTTAGCTGCATATTTTCTCTGCTGCCTGTAGTGCTTGTAAAAGTTTATTATGGATGCCTGCAAAACCGCCATTACTCATGATGAGTATTTGATCACCAGTACGAGACTCTTTCACCAGAGTTTTCACAATGTCATCTACTGATGTTGCAGTGAACGTCTCTTGACAACATTGCTGAGCAACATCATCCACTGACCAATCTATATTATCCGGCTGATAAAGATAGACTTTATCTGCCACCGCTAAAGAGGCCGCTAGAGTTTCTTTATGAACCCCCATTTTCATGGTGCTTGATCTTGGTTCTAATACTGCCAATATTCTTTGCTTACCGACTTTATTACGCAAACCTCCTAAAGTCAGTTCAATCGCGGTTGGGTGGTGGGCAAAGTCATCATAAATAGCAACCCCCCCCACTTCCCCTTTCAACTCAAGACGACGCTTAGTATTAATAAAGCGCCCTAGTGCCTCACAGGCTAGATCAGGCACAACACCAACATGACGTGCTGCTGCAATCGCCATGAGAGCATTATTCACATTGTGATCACCGACTAAATCCCATTTCACTTCACCCACTTTTTGCTGAGCAAAATAAACATCAAAATGACTGCCATCCACTTGCTGCTTTTTCGCCTGCCAATCTTTGTGAGAAAACTCTGTTTCACTCCAACAACCACGCGCTAGCACATCATTTAATGCTTCGTCATCCGACGGAGAAAAAATGCGGCCATTACCCGGAACGGTTCTAACTAAATGATGAAACTGACGCTTTATCGCCTCTAGGTCATCAAAAATATCAGCATGATCAAACTCAAGGTTATTCATCACCAGTGTGCGAGGATGATAGTGTACGAACTTAGAGCGTTTATCAAAAAAGGCACTGTCGTATTCATCGGCTTCAACCACAAAGAACATACTTTCGCCTAAGCGCGCTGACTGTCCAAAGTTGCCTAGTACGCCTCCTACTAAAAACCCTGGCTTATAATCACATGCCTCTAATATCCACGACACCATACTCGCGGTGGTCGTTTTCCCATGAGTCCCTGCAACAGCCAGCACCCAACGATCATGAAGTAAGAACTCTTGTAGCCATTGTGGCCCTGAGGTGTAACGTAGATTGTTATCCAATACATATTCGACGCAAGGGTTACCACGACTCATTGCATTACCAATAACAACCAAGTCGGGGCGAGGCTCCAACTGCTTAGGATCGTAGCCTTGAATGATATCCACACCTTCCGACTCAAGCAGAGTGCTCATAGGAGGATAAACATTGGCATCACTTCCGGTGACTTTGTGCCCAAGTTGCTTTGCTAGTACTGCTGCGCCACCCATGAAGGTGCCACAAATACCCAGTATATGAATATGCATAATGTTCCTATTATTTTCAGCAGTAAGCCTATCTATAAATACTTAGGTAGACCTGTATAATTTAATCTTAACTAGATTATGGATTCGAGCCCATAGCAATCCCAGTGATGAAAGTCAGAAAACTGTGAAATAGATCCGCAAGTTTACGTGCGATAATGTGGTTTGTGCTGTATATTTGGCTAAAAAAAGAACTTGTCATACAATTAAACGGAATCCCCCATGTCCAATTTAAGAACGTTAGGTGAATTTATCGTAGAGAAGCAAAATGACTTCCCTGCGGCTAGTGGTGAATTATCATCATTACTCTCTTCTATTAGTCTTGCGGCTAAGATTGTTCACCGTGAAATCAACAAAGCTGGCTTAGTTGATATTGCGGGTGCAGCTGGTGTTGAAAATATTCAAGGTGAAGCACAGCAAAAACTTGATGTGCTAGCTAATGATACTTTTAAAAGTGCATTAGAAGCTCGCGACCAAGTATGTGGTATTGCTAGTGAAGAAGAAGACGAAGAAGTGTCTTTTACAAATGCTCGCAACCAAAACGCGAAATATGTTGTACTAATGGACCCTCTTGATGGCTCAAGCAACATTGATGTGAACGTTTCTGTAGGTACTATTTTCTCTATCTACCGTCGTATCTCTCCAGTTGGTTCGCCAACTCAAAAAGAAGATTACCTACAACCTGGGACTGAGCAGGTAGCATCTGGCTATGTTATCTACGGCTCATCTACTATGTTAGTTTACACTACAGGTGCAGGTGTTCACGGCTTTACATACGATCCTTCTATCGGTGTATTCTGTTTATCTCATGAGAATATGACGATTCCTAATGAAGGTAGAGTTTACTCTATCAACGAAGGTAACTACGTTAAATTCCCACTTGGCGTGAAAAAATACATTAAGTACTGCCAAGAAGAAGATACATCAACGAACCGTCCATACACGTCTCGCTACATTGGCTCTCTTGTATCTGACTTTCACAGAAACTTGCTAATGGGCGGTATCTTCCTTTACCCAAGCACTCGCACTTACCCATCAGGTAAATTGCGTCTTCTTTACGAATGCAACCCTATTGCATTCTTGATGGAGCAAGCGGGCGGTACTGCCACAGATGGCGAAAAACGCATCATGGAAATCAAACCAACAGAATTACACCAACGTGTGCCATTTTTTGTCGGTTCAAATGCAATGATTGAAACCTTGCATGGTTTCATTGAGCAAAATAAACACCAATACTAATCTTGCTCAACCCAGATTAGGTTATTGATATTAAAGCCAAGCTCACCAGCTTGGCTTTTAAATTTCTGCTTTAACTCATCACTAACGTGAGGCGTTCTAGATAACAACCATAGATAAGAGTGATCCGGTCCGGAGACAAACGCATAATCATAGTTGTCTTTTTCCAGCTCAAATACTATGTATGAACCGTAAAAAGGCCCAAAGAAAGAGACTTTTAGAAAACCTAAATCCTCTGATTTGACGAAGTAAGCTTTTCCTTCAGCATCACTCCATTGTTGACTTTGCCTATTGTAGCCACGGTTTAACACTCGTACTCCACCATCCTCTCGCATCGAATACTCAGCCGTTACCTGAGTCATGCCGCGCTCAAAAGAGTGATCTAAACGAGCTATTTCATACCACTGCCCCAAATAACGCTGTAATTGAAAATTTTGTACAGGGTTCACCTGTTGCGGTTTCGTCACACAGCCCATAAGCACAGCGCAACTCAACACAGTGATCATCCACTTCATAAACACATCCTTGTCTTATGGTTAATGTTGTACCCGACTGATTACAATTAATTTCTCAGATTCCAATCACCCGATTCTATGGCTTTACCTGGCTCCGTTCCCTGATAAATATAGATCCATGCTTCACCAAAGGTGGTCTCTATTGTTTCTCTTTTATATTCAATAGGCACATCTTCAAATGCATCCAATTGTGCCAATACGCTGTCGGTGATCCTATACACCTCACCTACGATGGCACTATGACCATCAACAAGACCGGGTACTGTGCCAAAATCGTATAAAGCATATTGCGGTTGCGTTTCAAACAGGCCTAATAACTCACTCTTTTGTAAAAAGTAATGATTCACCTCATTTTTCCTTAATGAGCCATAAACAAAAACCAAATGCTGCATACCTATACCTTCTCCCTGTCATTAATCAAACTCAAACTGGTACAACAAATCAACTGCGCTATCTGTTCCTGATACTAATTCTAGATAGAGATCTTTCATTAAACGATAGCGGAAGGTAAATTCACCAATTGACTCAAAGATGCCTACGCCATACTTCACTTGCAAGCCAGGTAAAATGTACCCACTGACCGTTACCTGTGAATCATCACCACTTCCTGCGGTATCTAATTGCAAATCACTAACGCCAAACGCTTCACCAATCTCACCCACAACTCGGCCACTTTTCGCCAAACTCAGGCCAATTAATGCGGTGGTCATGGCATTGCCCCCTGAGTCACTGTCGATATCCTGCCCTCTTAATATATAAGATAGTGCATTTGCCTGTGGCATCGACGGTTCAGAGAACACTTCGATATTAGGTTCATCGGCAGGACCGGTCACCTTAATACCCGCAATAACATCATCCTCGGTATTATCCGGGTTACGAATGGCTTTAATGGATAGATAGGGTAAGTCTGCAGGGCCATTAAACTGTACTTTACCCTCTTCAATAAGCAAATCTTGTCCAAAGGAGCGGTATTTACCGTCTACGATATTGACCTCGCCAAGAATAAACGGAGCATTATTCTTTTGCGATACATTAATCTCACCCACAAGACCGCCTTTCAAACCAAAAGCACTTAACAAGAAATCATTACCAATGATCACTTTTATGTCGGTTTGTATCTTGAATGGGAACTTAGAGCTTTTCTCTAACGGTTGCAGATTTTTATCAACAATCACTTCATCGGAAGAGACGGAAATAGCCGAAGGAGGAAGTTCTTCAACGGTAATTCTTCCCCAAGGTAGACGTACATCCCCTTGCACATTAATTAAGCCTGGCGTAACTGCAATTTTAATATTGGGTTCTACTTTCGCCTTAACCATAGGTGGCACTTCGACTAACAGTTGGTCGGCGGTGACATTAAGATTAGCTTGCCACTTATCCATATGTTGCCAATCACCATCCCCCGTCATCAGCAAATCCCCTTCTTGGGTTGCCACCTTCGCATCTAAGTTCCCTTGGTACCCTGAGAACTTAGCTATCACTTGTCCTCCGGTAACCTCTATGGGGCTGACATCACCGGTAGCTAGCATATTTTCAATGCGAAAATCACCAAATATCTGTGGTTTATCTACGGGCCCTTTTAGCTGTATATCGGAGTTTATATCCGCATTTACCTTGCTAAACTCGCCAAATAATGGGGACAACATATCTAAGGTGATTTTTTGCAACTGAATACGAGCATCAATTTGTTTATTGTGTTGTGATACCTTGTCGAGATTGACCTTACCGTGCATAGCACCATTATCCGTGAGGTCAATATCCCAATGCGCTTTCAAGTCATCCTTAATCAGGCTGGCATTAAAATCGGCACTGTTCCATCCCACCACCAGTGGAGGGCTCAATTGCTGAGTGACACTGCCTTTAGGTAAGCCCACCTTCATTTCTATTTCAGGTAACTGATTTTTTGCCCACTTAGCCCGTACGTTAGCATCCACCTGACCCGCTAATACAATATCTTTTGGTAGCAAAGCAGCCACTTGAGAAAAGTCGAAATGCTGAATACTAGCAAACACTTCCCCTCCTGATTGCCCCGCTTTAACGTCTTTATCGAGACATAACTTAGCATTGGCTTGCAACCAGCAGTGTGCTTCTACAAAGGCTTCTTGTGTGTTGCCGTCATAAGATAATTTAGGGCTATGATCGATAAGCCATTCACCTTGCACCGTAGTTAAACTGGCATTTTTCAGCAATCCTTGCCATTTCAGCCCATTTTTAGTTTGTAAACTACCGGTAACTGTAAGACCGCCTTGCACGATATCGGAGTCGATGTTAAATGATGCTCGATGATCTTTTTCTGAGCCACTGAAGCTAAACTCACTGCTCTTTATTTTTTGCTCAAGATGATTCACATCTTTCACTACTAGATCGAGACTTCCTTGTGGAGCAGGTAACGGATTCACGTCCCCTTTTAAGGAAATAGACGCAATACTCAACTGGTCAAGCCAAGCTATTTTCGTTGCCGTTAAATCCGTGATGATTTCTGGCGTAGCAAACGCCCCTCTTACTTTAATTAATCCAATTGCGGCACCACTTACATCCGGTACGGTATGATCAATCGCCGGAATATCGAGCTTAGTGTCTATGTTCCAGTTTTTAGCTAAACTCCCCGAAACTCGAATGTTATTCTGCCCATGGGCAAGCACGATACCGGGTGTATTGAAGCGAAAATCACCTTTCCCGCTCACATCCTTCGCCTGCAATACCCCATTAATGTTAAGAGGATAGTTGCGGAAAATGCCATCAATATCCATATGTGGCAGTTCAACCTCCCAACCTCCGCTTGCAGGTAACCGACCTGTGGTGGTTAAGTTGCCACTGATATCTCCTTCCGCTTGAGGCCAGTAACTGCCAGGTTGGATATGATCTAAGTTTAATTTAGCTTGCCAATTAATGGGGCTGGCCCAATTTGCCAATACGCTCCCTTTAATTGCGCCATTTAAGGTTTTCACATCAATATGTTTTAATTGGATTTGCTGTAAATCCCCTGCACCGTTCACCGCCAATTTAATATCTGGAATTTGCTTACCTTGAGCTGCAGCCTGTAGCTCAACTAGGTATTGGTTAAGCGTTCCTTTGCTACGCAATCGGTCAATTTGCGCTTTATAATCCGCATTACCATGCAATGGCCACTGTGCCTTGGCGTTGCTGAGATCAACATCAAAAGGAAAGGTCGGCTCTAAAGGTTGCAACTTAGCATCAATATCGGCAACGATAAGATCTCTCAACCCAGCTTTGACCTCTAAATTGGCCACACTGCCCTTGGCATTTAGAGAGAGGCTTTGCCCTGCAAGAGTGGTTTGTTTTACTTTGCCACTTATATTGACCGTTAATGGGTAATCTCCCTTTAACTCGGCTTCGCCATCTAAATTCAGGCTTGCCATTGGCGTATCAAGATCAAATTGTTCAATATTAACCGTGTTACCTTGGGCCGAAGCCACTAAATGAACTCGGTCTATTTGCACCGCAGGTTCCGCTAATTTGAAATCGGTAACGGTAATGTCTTGAATGGTCGCATTAAGCGGAATCCATACTTCTGGCAACACAATTTTACTGCTCACCTTGTTAGGGGCGACTTGTGTTTTCTGTACCTGGGGTTCTGTGGCTGGAGACGGTTTTGCCAGACTGATTCTGGCGCCATCAAAGTGAGTAGGACTTAAAGTAACAGCACCAAAACGCATCTCTGCGCCCGTTTCAAATTTTCGCCATGCGACTTTATTTCCAAGCACATCTAAATGGATGTTATTTAAATATAGCTGCTCGACTTTAACACCCATACCAAAAGGTAATGAGATACTGCGAATAGGCTCGCTAGGTTGCTCAGGTTCTTCACTAACAGGCAATTGTGCAAGAGAAAAATTAGCGCCTTCTATACCCAAAGTCTTAACGCAAAGCCTAACTTCAGCTAAACAACGCAGCTGGATATCCATCTGTAATTTCTTGGCCTTTAAGGCTACAGAGAGATCAGGGTTATCATAATGAATGCCATACAGCTGAAAATCCGTTAACAGCGCACCTTCTGTGCGGTCAACGGTCAATTCTGGCACCACCTTCTCTGCGCTCCACAAGATGCTATTTAAACCTGGGTTGGTAAATAACAATCCCCAAAGCAAGAGTAATATCAATACGATGAGAGCGACTACTCCCAATGATATGTGGGTAATTGTCCACAATATTCGACGCCATAAGGGGCGTTTTTTTGCGGTTACCGGTTCCGGTGGTGCTTGTTCACTGCTCTGTTGTAGTTCTTTCTTCATTACAACTCCGGACCTAAACCAAAGTGAAGTTGGAACTTATCCGTCCCCTCTTCAGCATCTAAACCAAAGGCAAAGTCGAGCCTTACCGGCCCCACAGGTGAAGCCCAGCGAATCCCAACACCAGTACCGGTTTTCCATTGTGGCGTTTCATTCCATGCATCACCATAATCGACAAAAGTCGCCAACCACCAATTCCCATACACCCGATATTGGTACTCTAGGCTCGTGGTTGCCATATACTTAGCGCCCGTCAGTTTGTCTTTACTGTCTTTGGGGGAAATCGACTCATATTTATAACCACGTAAATTGTTATCACCACCAGCAAAGAAACGCAAAGATGGCGGCAAATCAAACACGGATTCCGTAAAGTTTGCCCCGCCCCCGATATAAAATATGCCACGGTGATTTCTATTGTAACTTCGGATCCAAGTCGTCCTACCGAGCACACGTAATACGCGCGCTTCAGAAATCACTGCCGGATCGCCATATTCAAGCGTCACTGACTGCTTATCCCCCCAAGTAGGCATTGCTCCGCCTCTGGTACGTGTTTTTGAAAACGAAATACCGGGCAATAACATGGTAAAAGTATCTTCCTGAGCACCTTGGGTGAAATCTTCATTTAGCAAACGAATAAACAATGTACGATGCCATCCACTATCTAGTTGCCAGTGCCTTTCTAGGCCTAAGCTCGACTCTAAACTGGTTGTATCATTGTTATCCAAATACTTCATACCATATTGGATACGATAATATTCACGCAACACATCCTGTAAGGGGATTTTATAACCAAGGACCACTTGTTGTTCTGGCTTTGATAAAGAGAAGCTACTATCAAAACTGTGCCCTTGGGCATTGAGCCACGGCTTTCGCCAGCTGAGGGAGCCTCGAACGCCCACATCCGTTGAATAACCAATCCCCGTATCCACTTGGTTACGAGATTGAGGAGACAGTTGAATCGTCATAGGTAACTCTCGATTACCTTCCCCAACGCCGCTCAAGTCAGGTTCAACATAGACAGTTGAAAACCATGAGGTACTGGATAAGTTTTGATTTAGTTGGCCAATTTTACCCGCAGAGTAAGGGTCACCTTGCTTAAAAGGAATCAGCGAATAGACACGGTCTTGTTCAATTTGAGAGCCCGATATTTGAGTGTGCCCAAAGTGGTATCGAATACCACTGGCGTAATGCAGATGTATAAAGGCTTTATTCAGTTCAGGGGCAATTTCAAGACGGGAAACGCTGAAGTCTCCCTCAAAGTAGCCTCGTTTCAAAGCAAGATTACGCAACCCCGATTTAAGCGCGTCATAATCCCCATGACTTAATACCGCTCCGGGCTTTAACTTGCTCGATTCAATCAAACCGAGAAATTGAGGATCGTCTTTTGCTTCACCACTAATCTCAATATCCATGGTATCAATAACCACAGGTTCTCCGAGCTCAACATCGACATTAAGCGTTTGATCATCTTCATCCACAGTAAAGTGAATGCTAGGGTGATAATATCCTAACGCTCTTACCGCTTGAGTAATGCTACTTTCAATACGAGACTGGAAGCGAAGGGAGGTTGAGTACTCTTCTTCGGGGATAGCCGACAGGTATGCTTCAACGTTATCTTCGACCTTACCAGAAAGTCCATTAACGTTGAGAGTAGCTTCAGCTTGACTCAGTTGGCTAAACACCAAAAGGACAAAAGCGATAAATATCCGTATTACGCGTTGATTCATTATTTAATTGCTACTGTACTTCCTGTCACGAAACAGAGGTATAGTCGAAAGTTTCCTCATGGGTCATGATAAGTAGTATAAAGGATTGATCCACGATAAAAAATTCAAAAAAACACTTACTTTGGCTAGGAGAGCACATGTTTGACAAACAAACTATGATTTCAAAGGAAGATGCCCTATCAGGACGTGAGCATTCGGTTGCAAAACTGGGACAGCATTTTGTTAACCAAAGCGATTTAACTGCCGAGCCTGAGCAAGGGTGTCAGCAAATTTTGCTGGGATTGGGTTGCTTTTGGGGAGCCGAACGCCTTTTCTGGAATACTAAAGGCGTGATTTCGACATCCGTAGGTTATGCGGGAGGCTTCACACCAAACCCAACTTATGAAGAGGTGTGCACGGGAAAAACCGGACACACAGAAGTTGTCAAAGTTATCTACGACCCCACACAGGTTTCATTAGATACGCTACTACACACTTTTTGGGAAAAGCATGACCCCACCCAAGGAATGCGCCAAGGAAATGACACAGGTACTCAGTACCGCTCCGCAATTTACACTTATAGCAGTGAACAACTAGCTATTGCACAGGCATCAAAAAACAGATATCAACAGTTACTTAATCAGGATGGAAAATCTAACATTAGTACTGAAATCGCCCCTGCTAAGGCTTACTATTTTGCAGAGCTTTACCATCAGCAATATCTCGCTAAAAATCCTGATGGTTACTGTGGTATTGGTGGTACTGGAGTGTGCTTCCCGGCAGATAAAAAGTAATAGTAGATGTAAATATAACCATTTAACATATACTTAAGGCCAACCAACTCTCTAACACAATAATGGATACACATATGCAGATAAAACACTTAATCGCCGTAGTCGCACTCGCTGCGCCTTTGTCATCATGGGCGCTCAACCTAAAGACCGGTGATAAGGTGCCTACAGTAAGTGTCGCTGATTATGGAGAAGCCATAGTAAAGGGTAATGATATAACATATCATCAATGGCAGTCAGCAAGCATGGTTGGTAAAACCCGAGTCATTCAAGCTATCGCAGGTCGCTCTGCGGCTAAGGCTTTAAATAAGCCTATGATAGACGCCATTATCGATGCGAACCTGCCTAAGGATAAGTATCAAACCACTACGATCATCAATCAAGACGATGCTATTTGGGGTACAAGTTCATTCGTGAAGTCGAGTGCAGAAGACAGTAAAAAAGAGTTTTCTTACTCTTCAATTATTCTGGATAAAAATGGAGTAGTTGCTAAAGCGTGGGATCTTCAAGCTAAAACATCAATGATTGCTGTGCAAAGTAAAGATGGTACGATTCTTTGGGCCAAGGATGGTGAGTTAACCCCTCAAGAGATAAAACACGTTATCACTCTCATCAAGAGCGACTTGTAAACTCACTTTGACCATGCTTCTCTCTTCGTTCTGTTGGTACGTTACCATTTAAATACAAGGCGTTACTGAGTATTTAAATAAAAATACCACAGAGAAATATTAGTGAAAGACTTAGGTAATATAATAAATAAAGTCTGAATAGATAGGTAACTATACCCATGATTAAAGTAATGAAACCCCTACTTCCGCTCAGCGTACTCGCACTCGCTGTAACGTCTCTTTCTACTCATGCTGAAGAACATTTTCGTCAGCATGCTGCTCATGTTCATGGCAGTGTTGAGTTTAACATTGCTCAAGATGGCAACGACCTATTAGTTGAAATCTTAGCTCCTGGTGCGGATGTTATTGGTTTTGAACACATTCCAACGAATGACAAGCAGCAGAAAGTACTAGATACAGCAATGACTCACTTAAACTCTGCCGACTCTATTTTGACTTTAAGTGCTGACGCTGGATGTACTTTAGCCTCAAAAACGGTCACTCATAAACTGTCTGGTGATAGCCATGAAGATCATGAACATGAGCATGCCGATCACAAAGATCATCATGATGACCACGGCCATAATGACAAACATGACCACGATAAGCATGAAGGCGAGCACCATGATCACGAACATGGGGATCATCACGACCATGCCGATCATAAAGATCATCATGATGACCACGGCCATGATGACAAACACGACCACGATAAGCACGAAGGCGAGAACCATGATCACCATGATGGCCACGGTGCATTTAACATTGCTTACCAATATCAATGTAAAGACATCAGCAAGCTAAGCCACATTGAGACCAACTGGTTTGAGCTATTTACCGGTACACACGTCGTTCATGTGAACCTACTAACAGATACAGCACAACTTGCTTCGGAACTGACTAAAGACAACAGCATCATTAAACTTTAGTATTAACGGTCACCTCTTTGGGGTGACCGTTTTTCGTTACTTTAGTAAATGTCATAGGAAATACAGTGGCTAAACATTCTCAACTAGATACCGTAATCGAACTAAACAATGTTCGTTTCTCATGGCCGGGTAACCCTACTCCGACACTAGATATACCGACACTCTCCGTTAAACAAGGGCAACATGTCTTTATTAAAGGACCGAGTGGTTGTGGTAAATCAACCTTATTAAGTCTACTTACGGGCATTTCAACCTGTGAAAGTGGCGATCTACATGTACTGGGTACAGAGTTAGCAACACTTTCTCAGACGCAAAGAGACCGGTTTAGAGCCGACAATATCGGCTATATATTTCAGCAATTTAATTTACTTCCCTATTTATCAGTTATCGACAACGTTATTCTTCCTTGCCATTTTTCAAGCAAAAGAAAGCAAGCCGTTGATGGGAACTTAAAAGAGCAAGCCTGCCAATTGTTGCAACGCCTTCATCTTGCCGAAGATCTATTGCATAAACCTGTAGTTGATCTCAGTATTGGCCAGCAGCAGCGTGTTGCTGCCGCACGAGCACTCATTGGCAAGCCCCGTCTTGTCATTGCCGATGAACCGACGTCTGCATTGGACTTTGCTAATCGCAGTGCGTTTATCGAATTGCTTATGGAACAGGCTGAGCAAGCGCAATCCACCCTCGTGTTTGTCAGCCATGATCCAAGCCTTGAAGCGCATTTCAATACACGCCTCAACCTGCAAGACATCAACAAAATTAAAGTTGGAGTAGTAAGCCAATGAACAGCACTGCCCATTTAGCTTGGAAAAGCCTTTCCAACAGGAAAACAACGGCTTTATTGACCATTTTAACCGTCGCTATCTCTGTCATTTTATTATTGGGTGTAGAACGCATTCGCACCGAAGCTAAAAATAGCTTTGCCAACACTATATCTGGAACCGACTTAATTGTTGGAGCCCGTTCAGGTCAGGTAAACCTTCTTTTATACTCGGTATTTCGTATCGGTAATGCCACCAATAATATTGACTGGAAAAGCTTCGAAGAATTTAGAGATAGCCCTGTTGTTGACTGGGCCATTCCCATCTCACTAGGGGACTCACACAAAGGCTTTAGAGTTATGGGGACCACCCAAGCCTATTTTGACCACTATAAATATGGCAGAAAACAGCACATAGAATTTAAAGACGGCCACCCGTTTACCGGGTTATTTGAGACCGTTATCGGCTCTGATGTTGCCAAAGCCCTTGGCTATAAAATTGGCACTAATATTATTATTGCTCACGGTATTTCCGATGTCAGTTTTGCTCGGCATGATAACCTCCCATTTACAGTAGTCGGAATTCTTAAGCCTACAGGGACACCGGTAGATAAGACTGTGCACGTGTCATTAAAAGCGATTGAAGCTATTCACGTCGGTTGGGAATCCGGTGCCAATATGGGGGGCAATCCTGGTGCAGAGGTGCTAAAAACCATCGAATTTCAGCCCAAACAGATTACTGCATTTATGTTAGGGCTAAAATCCAAAATACAGACCTTTGCTCTACAGCGCCAAATCAATACTTATAATAAAGAACCATTAAGTGCCATTTTACCTGGCATTGCCTTACATGAATTATGGGGAATGATGTCTGTAGCCGAGCAGGCTCTGTTAATCGTCTCTGGTTTTGTGGTGGTATCGGGATTGCTCGGTATGCTCAGTAGCTTACTGACCAGCTTACAAGAGCGTCGCCGTGAAATGGCCATATTAAGAGCTATGGGCGCACGTCCACGACACATCTTTACCTTGCTCATTAGTGAGGCAACGGCACTTACTTTAGCGGGTATTGTAACCGGAATCGCAGGCTTATATGCATTACTGCTTATAATACATCCCATTGTACAGCGACTCTATGGTATAAGTATCGAGCTGAGTATGTTGACTCCACATGAATGGACTTTAGTTGGTTTAGTGTTAGGTGCAGGTGTCATCATCGGGTTTATCCCAGCGTTTAGAGCATATCGCCAGTCACTTGCTGACGGTATGACAATTCGAATTTAAGAGAGAAATAATGAAAAAACTAGCCCAATGTTTTTTGGCACTGACATTAATTATGTCATCAGTGGCCGCTTACGCTGAGCCACTTACACTCAACTGGATTGATCTCATTCCAGAAAAAGAGCGTGCACAATTTGATCATCAAGGAATGCCCGTTGCTACTTCCCATAATGGAGGAGCTGCACCGCAGTCTTTGGTTGGATCTGTGAGAACCGAATTAGATGGGAGCCAAGTGAAGATCCCCGGGTTTGTTATCCCTCTAGAAGGGGATGCTAATCAAGTCACCGAGTTTTTGTTAGTGCCTTATTTTGGTGCCTGCATCCACGTGCCACCCCCGCCACCAAACCAAATTGTGTATGTGAAGTTCCCAAGTGGTGCGCCAATACAAAAGCTTTGGGACATTGTTTATGTGGTGGGTGAACTAAAAGCGCAAACGGTAGAACATGAATTAGCCGAAACGGGCTACTTATTGAATGGGGTGGCATTGGAACCTTACGACGACTAATCCCTGCTCAAATCCATACTGGCCACGCTAATTGGCCAGTATGGTATCGATCAATTTACTGCGCATAAGCAGACTGTTGATTCTGCTGACTCTCAAACCAGCTTAATTTTTTCCCTAAAGCTACCACCTCACCTACCACTATCAGTGCCGGCGCAGCTGCTTGTTGTGATAACTCACTAAGTTGAGAAAGGCAACCATAAAGCACTTTCTGTGAGGATTGCGTGCCTCTTTCAATGATGGCAATAGGCGTATCACTCCCTCGTCCGTAATGAGTTAATTGTTGCTCAATAAGGGATGCTTTCATCAATCCCATATAAATCACTAGAGTCTGGTTGGCTCGAGCAAGCGTAGACCAATCCACCGTAGCATCCTCATCTTTTAAATGCCCAGTGACAAACATGGCCGACTGTGCATAGTCACGGTGTGTTAATGGTATGCCAGCGTACGCGGTTGCACCTGAGGCGGCAGTGATACCTGGCACCACCTGAAATTGCACACCATTATCCACTAGTACTTCTAATTCTTCAGCACCTCGCCCAAACACAAAAGGATCGCCCCCTTTAATCCGCACTACTCGGTAACCCTGCTTGGCAAAATCAACCAGTAGTTGATTGGTTTTCTGCTGTGGCACGCTATGAGCGCCAGCACGCTTACCCACACAAACTAAAATGGCATCCCGAGAAACCAACGACATGATCTCATCAGAAACAAGGTAATCATAAAGTATCACCTCTGCTTGTCTTAACATGTTCAGCGCTTTGATGGTCAACAGTTCAGGATCCCCAGGGCCTGCACCAACAAGAGCAACCTCTCCTGATTTCAGAGCAGTGTAAGGTAATTTAGAATCCACCGCGGAGCGAGGTCCAAGAGGCACAACGGTATCGAGCATAATAACATCCTAGTCATAAGGTTAAGATGATTATGCCGTGCGTCTTTTATAACTGGAAATTCTATATTTGTATCTATTATTACTTTATAGACTTAAAAATAGGCCATTGACGAGGTTTACTCCATCCCCTGCAAATTATGATAACCTTCTAGGTGTTGTATTTCGCTTATAGGTCTTTATAAATATGATTCAATGGCAGGTGTTGTCATTTAATGACATTGATAACCAACTTCTTTATCAAATACTTAAATTACGAGTGGATGTATTTGTTGTAGAACAGGAATGTGCTTACCCAGAGCTTGATGGCAACGATTATGCCGAAGGGGTGTACCATTTAGTTGGGATATCAAATCAACGCGTCATAGCCGTGGCTAGGCTGCTCCCTGCTGGCATCACCTATCCCGCAATAAGCATTGGTAGAGTAGTGGTGTGCCCTAGCGCCAGAAAACACGCTATGGGACATCAGTTAATGGCTAAAGCCATTACCGAGTGTCAACGCTTATGGCCAAACGAACCTATAGAAATAGGCGCTCAGGCCCATTTACAAAATTTTTACCGACAACATGGTTTTGAGCCTATCTCGGATCCCTACCTTGAGGATGGCATTCCCCATATTGATATGCGTAGAGTGTTAACTGCCTAGCCGCAATTTAACGATTATTTACTGCGCCCAAAGCCACCGTTAGACAAACGGAAGAACATAACTGAATCGCTGCTTCTTTCTAATTGAAGAATATCCAAGCGCCCTTGTTCATCACGCTTAAAGCGCACCAATTGCCCTTGTTTAATCTGACTTAAAGGTTTGTCTATCCCCTCTATTTTCGCTAATGCGTTTAAGTCAGTCATACTTAATTGATTGGCACGAAATACATTAGCCAGAGTGTCACCAGCTTTAACCGTATATTCAATCCACTGGCCATTGCTTGAGGTCTCACTAGAGAGCGTAATATTTGAAGTGTTTGAGCTAGTTGAGTTTTGCTCACTTAGACCACGTGTATTAATGGGCACCGATACTCTTTGATCGGTAGGTTTAGCCAACTTAACCTCAGTAGATGTCTTCGGCTCTGGCATCATCACTAATATCAAAGTAACAGGCACTATGACCATTAAGGCACGTCTATGTAGCTTAGGTAATGCTGTAAACATCCCCTTAAATTTTGAAGGTAGCGCCATCCACTCTATTTGGTTCCACTTATCTGCTAGTATCTCTGTGTGTCTTTTAGAGCGGGTACGTCGATTCATCCTATCTCACTCCGGCTTTCCATTTCTATCAGGATATAAAAAAAATGCCACGATGAACACACCTCACAGTCCCAGTGAAACATAATTAAAACAAATTTGCGCAAAATTGAGAGTTATTTCCGCATATAGACAGTAACGACAGGCTCAAAGCAGCATAACATTTGAAAATTTCCACATAATTTGAACACTATCGTTTATCTCTCCACTGCAATAATTTTCAACTGCTTTGAGAACTGGTATGCTTGCGCCTTTATATCTAAAAACTGAGAGATTCTTATGTCTGAAGTTCAATTCGAAACTGTAGAACAAAAAGCAAGCTACGGTATCGGTCTACAAATGGGTCAGCAACTTGCTGGCAGTGGTCTTGACGGACTAAGCGTTGATGCAATCGCTGCGGGTATCGCAACAGCATTGACTGGCGGCATGCCAGCAATCGAAGTTGATGAAATCAACAACGCACTTCAAGAGCTTCACACTCGCGCTGAATCTGCACGTGCAGAGCAAGCTAAAGTAGCGGCTGCTGATGGCGAAGCTTTCCTAAAAGACAACGCACTTCGTTCAGAAGTTACCGTTCTTGAGTCTGGTCTTCAATATGAAGTACTTACTGAAGGTACTGGTGAAATTCCATCTGCTGACGTACAAGTTCGCGTTCACTACCACGGTGAGCTAACTGACGGTACTGTATTTGATAGCTCTGTATCTCGCGGTCAACCTGCTGAGTTCCCAGTAACTGGCGTTATCAAAGGTTGGGTTGAAGCACTGCAACTTATGCCTGTTGGTTCTAAATGGAAACTGTACATCCCACAAGATCTTGCCTACGGCGAGCGTGGCGCTGGCGCAGCAATCCCTCCATTTGCAGCCCTAGTATTTGAAGTAGAACTTCTGGCTATCCTGTAATTATTTCAAAGACTTAGTAAAAAGGCTTTTCCTTTAGGAAAAGCCTTTTTTGTAAATGTATACATTCAAAAACGAGACATCACACCTCTTGTCGAAGCATAGTAAAACGTGGCATCTTATTCTTATCATAAGGAAAGGAATAAACTATGAAAGACGAAACCCTCGCTATCCACCATGGATATGAAACCGATCCAACCACAAAATCCTGTGCAACCCCCATCTATCAAACCGTAGCGTATGAATTTGATGATGCTCAACATGGTGCGGATCTGTTTGACTTAGCCGTACCCGGCAATATTTATACTCGTATAATGAACCCAACCAACGATGTGCTAGAAAAGCGCATGGCTGCTTTAGAAGGCGGTATCGCAGGTCTTGCGGTTAGTGCGGGGAGTTCTGCCATTCATTATGCGGTTCTAACTCTAGCGCAAGCCGGAGATAATATCGTTTCAACACCGCAACTTTACGGTGGAACCTATACTCTATTTGCACACATGTTCCCTAGTTTAGGTATCCAAGTAAAATTCGCCGAGGATGACAAACCTGAAACGCTAGCGGCCTTAATTGATGACAAAACTAAAGCTGTGTACTGTGAGTCTATCGGCAACCCTGCGGGTAACATTGTGGATATTGAAGGGATTAGCACCCTTGCTCATGAAAAAGGCGTGCCAGTCATTGTCGATAATACGGTAGCATCACCTGCAGTATGCAAGCCTATCCAATATGGTGCCGATATTGTTGTGCACTCATTGACAAAATATGTGGGCGGTCATGGTACAACATTGGGTGGCATGATTATCGATTCAGGTAAATTCCCTTGGGCGCAGCATAAAGAGAGATTTCCCACTTTCAATCAGCCAGAGCCATCTTATCACGGCGTGATTTACGCTGAGGCATTTGGTGAAGCGGCATTTATTGGGCGCGCACGCACAGTGCCACTGAGAAATACAGGGTCTGCACTATCCCCAATGAATGCATTTTTATTAATGCAAGGCTTAGAAACCCTATCTTTACGCATGGAGCGCCATTGTGAGAATGCCATTAAGGTAGCAAACTTCTTACAGAACCACCCTAAAGTAAGTTGGGTAAGTTATGCAGGACTACCAGATTCACCTTTCTATGAGTTGTCACAGAAGTATATGCAAGGTAAACCCTCTAGTATCTTATCGTTTGGTCTAAAAGATGGTTATGATGCCGGTGTTAAATTCTATGATGCTCTGCAGATCTTTAAACGCTTAGTTAACATAGGTGATGCTAAGTCGCTGGCATGTCATCCCGCCTCTACAACACACCGTCAATTAAGCGAGCAAGAGCAACAAAACGCCGGAGTGAGTCCTGAAATGATCCGTTTATCTGTTGGTATTGAACATATTGACGATATTTTACAAGATCTAGAGCAAGCTCTGAATCAATAAAGCTGTACCTCACATTGATTCACCCTAATTAAAACGGCGCTATGCGTCGTTTTTTATTGCCAGAAACAGAAGGCAAAATAAGCAAACATTCCATTCCTTTCCTAGACTTAAAAGATCCAATATAAAGAGGAATAGGGAATGAAAGGAATTACACTCATCGCGCTCATTGCTACTGTGACTATCTCTGCACCAAGTTATGCTTTCTTTGGCTTTGGCTCAGATGATGATGATAAAGATAAATCTACAGATATGTCAGCGTTAACAGGACACATAACTCAGCAACTCGGCGCTAGCCAAAGTACACCGCTCACCGATCTTTTGAGTAATGAATTAGACGTCACTCCTACCCAGGCCGCCGGTGGTGCGGGAGCGCTGCTCTCCCTAGCTCAGACTCAACTTTCAGACGAAAACTCCAGTGAGTTAAGCTCTCTTATCCCAGGGCTAAACAACTTTACCGGTTCCACGGGGCTCACATCCATGATAACTAATATGGACTCAGTGAAAAGTACATTTGAAGGTTTGGGGATTGATCCTGCACTGGTAACGCAGTTTGCACCCGTTATTTTACAGTATTTAACTTCAGAAGGAGCCAGTAGTGGCTTGTTAGGCTCGCTAAGCAGTTTGTGGGGTGGGTAGTAAGCTAAAAGCAGAGAATAATACCAATCGTACTAAATAACTGGTCATTCTAGCTAGTTAAAATGCTCGATAACTGCGTTAGAATTTTTGATTGTAGAATAACTACTTATCGAAAAATTCTGCCTTGTTTTCGAGCATTTTTCCTGCGCTATTTCTGATCACTTACTTAGTGTGATTGGTATAACTAAAGCCTTACTGGTGAACCTATGATTCATAAAAACCAGCAGGTACAAAAAAGCCGAGCATAAATGCTCGGCTTTTCAGTTCTAACTGAACTATTATTCAGCAGCTTCTTCAGCAACTGGACGATCGACAAGCTCAATGAATGCCATTGGTGCTTTATCGCCAGTACGGAAACCAGCTTTTAGGATACGAGTATAACCGCCTTGACGGGCAGCGAAACGTGGACCTAGTTCGTTAAATAGTTTTGCCACAACTTCGTTATCACGAGTGCGAGCAAATGCAAGACGACGGTTAGCAACACTGTCAGTCTTGGCTAATGTAATCAAAGGCTCAACTACGCGACGTAGCTCTTTTGCTTTTGGCAATGTAGTCTTGATAACTTCATGACGTACAAGAGAGCTAGCCATATTGCTGAACATCGCTTTGCGATGTGAGCTGTTGCGGTTGAGTTGACGACCACTCTTACGATGGCGCATGACCTAATCCTTCTAACTAATATCGGTTAATCTTCAGCGATTGACGCTGGTGGCCAGTTTTCTAGGCGCATACCTAGAGACAAGCCGCGAGAAGCAAGCACATCCTTAATCTCAGTAAGTGATTTCTTACCAAGGTTAGGGGTTTTAAGAAGCTCTACTTCAGTACGCTGAACAAGATCACCGATGTAGTGAATCGCTTCTGCTTTTAGACAGTTGGCAGAGCGAACTGTTAGCTCAAGATCGTCTACAGGACGAAGTAGGATAGGATCGAACTCCGGCTTCTCTTCGATTGGCTCTTGAACACGTACATCACGAAGATCTACGAAAGCATCAAGTTGTTCAGCAAGAATTGTTGCTGCACGACGAATTGCTTCTTCTGGTTCTAGAGTACCGTTTGTTTCCATGTCGATGACAAGTTTATCCAAATCAGTACGTTGTTCTACACGTGCCGCTGCAACGCTGTAGGCAATTTTGTCTACAGGGCTGTATGTTGCGTCAACAAGTAGACGACCGATTGGGCGCTCATCTTCTTCAGTATGGATACGAGATGAAGCTGGAACATAACCACGACCACGTTCAACTTTTATACGCATAGCGATATCAGCGTTGTCATCAGTTAAGTGACAAATAACGTGCTCTGGGTTAGCGATCTCTACATCACCATCATGGGTGATGTCACCTGCAACCACAGGGCCTGAGCCTGATTTGTTCAGTGTAATAAACACGTCATCTTTGCCTTCCGCTACGCGTACAGCCAAACCTTTAAGGTTTAGTAGGATCTCAAGAATGTCTTCTTGAACGCCTTCTTTAGTGCTGTATTCGTGTAGCACACCTTCAATTTCTACTTCAGTTACGGCACAACCCGGCATAGAAGATAGAAGAATTCGGCGAAGTGCATTACCAAGAGTATGGCCAAAACCACGCTCTAATGGCTCAAGAGTTACTTTTGCGTGTGTCGCATTGATCTGTTCGATATCAACAAGACGTGGCTTAAGAAATTCTGTTACAGAACCCTGCATTGTGTCCTCTCTTTAGTTTAAACCTTACTTAGAGTAAAGTTCGACGATCAGGTGTTCGTTGATGTCAGCAGACAGATCAGAACGTTCTGGTAAACGTTTGAACGTGCCTTCCATTTTGCTGGCATCTACTTCAATCCAAGTTGGTTTCTCACGTTGTTCAGCAACTTCTAGAGCCGCTTTAATGCGAGATTGCGTTTTAGCTTTCTCACGAATTGAAACAACGTCATTCGCCGCTACTTTGAATGAAGGAACGTTTACAACTTTACCGTTAACTAGGATAGCTTTGTGGCTACATAGTTGACGTGCTTCAGCGCGTGTAGCACCAAAACCCATACGGTAAACTACGTTATCAAGACGACCTTCAAGAAGCTGCAACAAGTTTTCACCTGTGTTGCCTTTAAGGCGAGCAGCATCTTTGTAGTAGTTACGGAATTGTTTTTCTAGTACGCCGTATGTACGACGAACTTTTTGCTTCTCACGAAGCTGAACGCCATACTCAGATAGACGACCGCGACGAGCGCCGTGTACACCTGGTGCGTTATCAATTTTACACTTGGTATCGATCGCACGGACACCAGACTTAAGGAATAAGTCAGTACCTTCGCGACGGCTAAGCTTTAGCTTAGGACCCAAATATCTAGCCATGTTCTTTCTCCAATATTCCTAGAAACGAAACTTAAACGCGACGTTTCTTAGGTGGACGACAACCGTTATGAGGGATCGGAGTTGCATCAACGATGTTTGTGATGCGGTATCCAGCTGCGTTTAGTGCACGGATAGTTGACTCACGACCAGGACCTGGGCCCTTAACCATAACTTCCAAGTTCTTAAGGCCATATTCTTTAGCCATTTCGCCAGCGCGCTCTGCTGCAACCTGAGCTGCGAACGGAGTTGACTTACGAGAACCACGGAAACCAGAACCACCTGCAGTAGCCCAAGCTAGTGCGTTACCTTGACGGTCGGTAATGGTTACGATTGTGTTGTTGAAAGAAGCATGAATGTGCGCTACGCCATCTGCTACTTGCTTGCGGACGCGTTTACGTGCGCGTGTTGGTTGTTTTGCCATTGTACTCTACCCTTCCGACTATTTCTTGATCGGCTTACGCGGACCCTTACGGGTGCGAGCGTTGGTTTTAGTACGCTGTCCACGTAGTGGTAGACTGCGACGATGACGAAGACCGCGGTAACAGCCAAGGTCCATAAGACGCTTGATGTTCATCGATACTTCACGGCGTAGATCACCTTCTACAGTGTATTTAGCTACACCATCACGCAGTTGATTGATCTGATCTTCAGTTAGTTCACTGATCTTAACATTTTCAGCAATACCCACTTCAGCTAAAATAGCTTGAGAACGAGTCTTACCGATGCCGAA
The DNA here is from genome assembly GCF_024347075.1 of Vibrio rarus. Taxonomy (NCBI): domain Bacteria; kingdom Pseudomonadati; phylum Pseudomonadota; class Gammaproteobacteria; order Vibrionales; family Vibrionaceae; genus Vibrio; species Vibrio rarus. The sequence continues at coordinate 233,976 of NZ_AP024900.1, read as the reverse complement.
GATTGCAGTTAATGCAATCACAGCATGCTTATGATCAGGAATGTTAATGCCTGCTATACGGGCCACTATTCACTCCTAGTACTTATGTAAAGAATTATCCGCAGCAGAGCCCGTCTAGGATACGCTGCGGCATACTACTTCTTTTGCACGCAAAAGGTAGGCCGAGGAATATACTCGAACCTACCCAATTTTTCAAGTAAAAAATTCTACTAATTAGCCTTGGCGTTGTTTATGCTTTGGCTCACTGCAGATTATACGCACAACACCGTTGCGCTTGATAACCTTACAGTTACGGCAGATTTTTTTAACGGAAGCACGAACTTTCATTGCTAAACTCCGTAAATGAAACCCAGAACTATTACCGAATTAACGGCCGTAGCCCTTTAGGTTTGCTTTCTTTAACACAGAATCATACTGTTGTGACATCAGATGAGTCTGTACCTGTGCCATGAAATCCATGATTACAACAACTACGATAAGTAGTGATGTGCCGCCAAAGTAGAAACGTACGTTCCACATGACCATCATGAATTCGGGAATCAGACAGATAAAGGTAATATATAGAGCACCTGCAAAGGTTAGTCTAGTCATTACTTTATCAATGTATCTGGCTGTCTGCTCTCCTGGGCGGATGCCGGGTACGAAAGCACCAGACTTCTTCAAATTATCTGCTGTCTCACGCGGGTTGAATACCAACGCCGTGTAGAAGAAACAGAAAAAGATGATTGCTGACGCATAAAGCATTACATACAGCGGCTGACCTGGACTTAGGGCTAGCGAAACATCGGTTAACCAACCAAATGTTGCACTCTCACCGTTCTGACCGAACCACTGAGCTAATGTTCCTGGGAACAAAATAATACTTGATGCGAAGATTGCAGGGATAACACCAGCCATATTAATTTTCAATGGTAGGTGCGAACTCTGCGCCGCATATACTTTACGACCTTGTTGACGTTTGGCGTAGTTAACGACGATACGACGTTGACCACGTTCCATGAACACAACAAAGTAGATAACAGCAAATGCAATAACCGCAATCAATAATAGAAGAAGTACGTGCAATTCACCTTGACGCGCCTGCTCAATTGTTGAACCGATTGCTTTAGGCAATCCTGCGACAATACCTGCAAAGATGATTAACGATATACCGTTACCAATTCCGCGCTCTGTAATTTGTTCACCTAACCACATCAAGAACATGGTGCCGGTTACTAAACTCACGGTTGCAATCAGGGTGAACATGGTTTGGTTGATAACAACCAGATTGTCGACCATGTTCGGTAAGCCTGTTGCTATACCGATAGCTTGGAATGTTGCAAGTACTAGCGTGCCATAACGTGTGTACTGACTGATCTTACGACGGCCAGCTTCACCCTCTTTTTTAAGCTCTGCAAGAGCGGGATGAACCACAGTTAGCAATTGGACCACAATCGATGCCGAAATATACGGCATGATACCAAGGGCCAAGATAGATGCACGCGAAAGTGCACCACCGGAGAACATGTTGAACATTTCAACGATGGTACCTTGTTGCTGGTCTAACAGTTGGGCAAGTACAGCCGCGTCAATACCAGGGATCGGCACAAAAGAACCCGCTCGAAATACTAACAACGCACCTAATACGAATAATAAGCGTGTTTTTAGTTCCGAAACGCCACTTTTTGCACTACTAAAATCTTGTCCTGGTTTCTTAGCCATCTGTACCTTTCCCTCGAAGATTATTCTTCGATTTTACCGCCGGCAGCTTCAATAGCAGCTTTAGCGCCTTTAGTTACGCGAAGACCTTTAACAGTCACAGCTTTGTTAATTTCGCCAGAAAGAACAACTTTTACAAATTCGATGTTCTTAGTGACTACGTTAGCAGCTTTAAGGCTGTTAAGATCTACAACATCACCCGTTACTTTCGCTAGCTCAGCTAGACGAACTTCAGCAGACACTAGGCTCTTACGAGAAGTGAAACCGAATTTAGGTAGACGTTGTTTCAAAGGCATTTGACCGCCTTCAAAACCTGGACGAACACTGCCGCCAGAGCGTGACTTTTGACCTTTGTGGCCACGGCCACCTGTTTTACCAAGGCCAGAACCGATACCACGGCCTACGCGCTTCTTAGAAGGCTTAGAACCTGCAGCCGGTGATAGAGTATTCAAACGCATTCTGATTACTCCTCAACTTTAACCATGTAGTAAACCTTGTTGATCATGCCGCGAACTGACGGCGTATCTTCAAGTTCTACTGTATGGTTGATGCGACGAAGGCCAAGACCACGTAAGCACAATTTGTGCTTAGGTAGACGACCGATTGAGCTTTTAGTTTGAGTTACTTTGATAGTTGCCATGGTGCTTACTCCGAAATATTTTCAACAGTTAGACCACGTTTAGCAGCAATCATCTCTGGAGATTTCATACCGCTTAAACCATCAATAGTCGCGCGAACTACGTTGATAGGGTTCGTAGAACCGTATGCTTTCGCAAGTACGTTTCGAACACCTACAACTTCAAGTACTGCACGCATCGCACCACCGGCGATGATACCTGTACCTTCCGCTGCTGGCTGCATGTATACTTTAGAGCCAGTATGACGACCTTTCACCGCGTGGTGAAGAGTACCCTCGTTAAGCGCGATAGTAACCATGTTACGACGTGCTTTTTCCATTGCTTTTTGAATCGCTGCTGGTACTTCACGGGCTTTGCCGTAACCGAAACCAATGCGACCATTACCGTCACCAACTACTGTTAGTGCAGTAAAACTAAAGATTCGACCACCTTTAACCGTTTTCGCAACGCGGTTAACGGCGATTAGTTTTTCAGCCAAATCTGAAGCTTGTTGTTGTTCTCTAGCCATCGATCAACCCTACCTTAGAATTTAAGACCAGCTTCGCGAGCAGAATCTGCTAGCGCCGCTACTCGACCGTGGTATTGGAAACCAGAACGGTCGAAAGCAACATTCAAGATGCCTTTTTCGACAGCGCGCTCAGCAATAGCTTTACCTACAGCTTTAGCAGCGTCAACGTTACCAGTGTTCTTAACTTGCTCACGGATCGCTTTTTCTACAGTAGAAGCAGCTGCGATAACCTCAGAGCCGTTTGGTGCAATAACCTGTGCATACACATGACGTGGAGTACGATGTACTACAAGACGGTTTACACGAAGTTCAGCAATCTTACGACGTGCACGTGTAGCACGACGGATGCGAGATGCTTTCTTATCCATAGTGTTACCTTACTTCTTCTTAGCTTCTTTGGTACGCACATATTCATCTGCGTAACGAACACCTTTACCTTTGTAAGGTTCAGGCTCACGGTAAGAACGAATGTCAGCCGCAACTTGACCAACTAGTTGCTTATCAGCACCAGTTAGAACAATTTCAGTTTGGCTTGGACATTCGGCTTTAATACCCGCTGGCACTGCGTGCTCAACTGGGTGAGAGAAACCTAGAGTTAAGTTTACAGCGTTGCCTTTAACAGCAGCACGGTAACCAACACCCTTAAGAATCAGTTTCTTAGTAAAGCCTTCAGTAACACCAACAACCATGTTGTTTACAAGTGCACGCGCAGTACCTGCTTGTGCCCAAGCACCAGCAACACCTTCACGTGGACCGAAAGTTAGGTTGTTTTCTTCCTGAGAAACTACAACCGCGTTGTTGAATACGCGAGAAAGTTCACCCTTAGGGCCTTTCACTGTAATTTCTTGACCATTAATCTTCACCTCTACCCCAGCTGGAATAGCGACAGGTGCTTTAGCAACACGAGACATATTCTACTCCTTAAGCTACGTAGCAGATGATCTCACCACCAAGACCCGCTTTGCGAGCGGCGCGGTCAGACATAAGACCTTTGGAAGTGGACACTACAGCAATACCCAAACCACCCATCACTGAAGGAAGGCTGTCTTTATTTTTATAGACACGCAGACCTGGACGAGAAACACGTTGGATTTGCTCGATTACTGGTTTTGCTTGGAAGTACTTAAGAGTAACTTCTAGCTCTGGTTTTGCTCCGCTTTCAACAGCGAAGTCTGTGATATAACCTTCGTTTTTTAGCAAAGTAGCGATTGCAACTTTAAGCTTTGAAGAAGGCATTTTTACAGCAACTTTATTTGCCGACTGACCGTTACGAATGCGGGTCAGCATATCCGAAATCGGATCTTGCATGCTCATACGATTTACTCCAAATGATTAAGTGGCAATTACCAGCTAGCCTTACGAAGACCCGGAATCTCGCCTTTCATGCAAGCTTCACGAACCTTAATACGGCTAAGACCGAATTTACGTAGGTAACCGTGTGGACGACCAGTTTGGTTGCAACGATTACGCTGACGCGATGCACTTGAATCACGTGGTAGAGATTGCAATTTAAGAACTGCATCCCAACGCTCTTCTTCAGATGCGTTAACATCACTAATAGTGATCTTAAGCGCACGACGCTTTTCAGCGAATTTAGCTACTAGCTTAGCACGTTTAGTTTCACGCGCTTTCATAGATTGTTTAGCCATAACAGTAACCCTTCACCTTACTTACGGAATGGGAAGTTAAAGGCAGCCAGCAAAGCTCGGCCTTCCTCATCGGTGCTCGCAGAAGTCGTGATAGTAATATCAAGACCACGAACGCGATCAACTTTATCAAAGTCGATTTCCGGGAAGATGATTTGCTCGCGAACGCCCATGCTGTAGTTACCGCGTCCGTCAAAAGACTTAGCGCTAACACCACGGAAGTCACGTACACGTGGTAGAGCGATGTTAATCAAACGCTCTAAGAAATCCCACATACGTTCGCCACGCAAGGTTACTTTACAACCGATTGGGTAGCCTTCACGGATTTTAAATCCAGCAACAGATTTACGTGCTTTAGTGATAAGTGGCTTTTGACCAGAGATCGTTGCCATATCAGAAGCTGCGTTTTCTAGAAGCTTTTTGTCATTGATTGCTTCACCCACACCCATATTAAGGGTGATCTTATCGATTCTAGGGACTTGCATGACGCTTGTGTAGCTGAACTCTTTGGTAAGTTCAGCAACTACAGACGACTTGTAGTAATCATGCAGTTTCGCCATAGTTCACTCCAAATTACTCTGTTTTAGTTAGAAACGGTTTCGCCGTTAGATTTAAAGAAGCGAACCTTCTTACCATCTTCGAAACGGAAACCGATACGGTCTGCTTTGCCAGTAGCTGCGTTGTAGACTGCAATGTTTGAAGCATCAATTGCTGCTTCTTGCTCTACGATACCACCTTGAACATTCATAGCCGGTACAGGCTTCTGATGTTTTTTAACAAGGTTGATACCTTCAACGATAACTTTACCGGTAGCAAGTACCTTAGTTACTTTACCTTTCTTGCCTTTATCTTTACCAGCAAGAACGATTACTTCGTCATCACGACGGATTTTAGCTGCCATTTTACTGCTCCTTATAGTACTTCTGGAGCCAGTGAGACAATTTTCATGAATTTCGCATTACGAAGTTCACGAGTCACTGGGCCAAAGATACGAGTGCCGACTGGTTGCTCAGTAGTGTCGTTCAAGAATACACAAGCATTACGGTCGAAGCGAATGACAGAACCGTCTGGACGACGTACGCCTTTACGAGTGCGCACAACAACCGCCTTCAGTACATCACCTTTTTTAACTTTACCGCGAGGAATTGCTTCCTTCACTGTAACTTTAATGATGTCACCGATATGTGCATAACGACGGTGTGAGCCACCCAGAACCTTAATACACATTACCTTGCGCGCGCCAGAGTTATCTGCAGCGTCAAGTGTACTTTGCATTTGGATCATTGTTAGTGCTCCGCTAAATATTAAAAACTAGACCCTCTCGGGTCGGGCTGCCTCTTTAAAGGGACGCGAATTGTAACACCCTTTGTCCCAATTGGGTAGACAAAAAATAAGCGGCTCCCAAAAAAATTCGGAAGCCGCTTTAAGTTGTTAAAAATTAAAGATAATTAAATCTTCGCTTTTGTTACAACTTTTACCAAAGTCCAAGATTTAGTCTTAGACAATGGACGACACTCTTGAATTTCAACTGTATCGCCTAGGCGAGATTCGTTGTTTTCATCATGTGCGTGGATCTTAGTCGTGCGCTTTACGAACTTGCCGTAAATTGGGTGTTTAACCATGCGCTCGATAGCAACAACAATAGACTTATCGCCTTTGTCACTAACAACACGACCAAGTGAAGTACGGGATTTGTCGCTCATTATGCGTCTGCCTTCTCAGTCAATACGGTTTTAACACGTGCGATATCACGACGTACAGCTTTAAGAGTATGTGTCTGCTGTAGTTGACCAGTCGCAGCTTGCATGCGCAAGTTAAACTGTTCACGTAGCAGATTCAATAGCTCAGCGTTTAATTCTTCAACGCTTTTTTCACGTAGCTCTTGTGCTTTCATTACATCACCTGCTTAGTTACAAATGTTGTTTTGATAGGCAGTTTACGTGCCGCTAGGCGGAACGCTTCACGTGCCAACTCTTCAGGTACGCCATTCATTTCGTACATAACCTTGCCAGGTTGGATTTGAGCAACCCAGTACTCAACGTTACCTTTACCTTTACCTTGACGAACTTCAAGAGGTTTTTCAGTAATTGGTTTGTCTGGGAAGATACGAATCCAAATTTGACCTTGACGTTTTACGTGACGCGTCATAGCACGACGTGCCGCTTCGATTTGACGAGCAGTAATACGTCCACGACCAACAGCTTTAAGACCGAATTCGCCGAAGCTTACTTCAGTACCTTTAGCTAGGCCACGGTTACGACCAGTCTGAACCTTACGGAACTTAGTACGTTTAGGTTGTAGCATCTGTCGTCTCCTTACTTACGGCTTTTGCGCTGCTTCTTAGGCTTGTCAGCCTTAGGCTCTACTGCATTAGCTGCTGGCATTCCACCAAGGATTTCTCCTTTGAAGATCCAAACTTTAATGCCGATCACACCGTATTGGGTGTGAGCCGAAGAAGTTGCGTAATCGATGTCAGCACGAAGAGTATGTAGTGGCACACGGCCTTCACGGTACCATTCAGTACGCGCGATTTCAGCACCGCCAAGACGGCCGCTTACTTCTACTTTGATACCTTTAGCGCCAAGACGCATTGCGTTTTGAACCGCGCGCTTCATAGCACGACGGAACATAACACGACGCTCTAGCTGAGACGCGATGCTATCAGCAACTAATTGACCATCTAGCTCAGGTTTACGAACCTCAGCGATGTTAATTTGCGCTGGAACACCTGCGATTTTAGCTACAGCTGCGCGTAGCTTCTCAACGTCTTCACCTTTCTTACCGATAACAACGCCAGGACGAGCAGTGTGAATAGTCACACGAATGCTCTTAGCTGGACGTTCGATAACGATACGTGAAAGAGACGCTTTTGAAAGTTCCTTAGTGAGGAACTGACGTACCTTGAAGTCGCCGTCTAGGTTGTCAGCGAAATCTTTGGTATTAGCAAACCATGTAGCATTCCAAGGCTTGACGATGCCAAGACGAATACCATTAGGATGTACTTTCTGACCCATTGCTTATCTCCTAGTCTTAAGCGTCTGCAACAACAACTGTGATGTGGCAAGAACGCTTCAAGATACGGTCGGCACGGCCTTTAGCACGAGGCATAATACGCTTCATGATAGGACCTTCATCTACGAAGATTTTAGCGACATTTAGATCGTCGATATCTGCACCTTCGTTATGCTCAGCGTTCGCGATTGCTGATTCAAGAACTTTCTTAACTAGTACAGCAGCTTTTTTGTTGCTGAAAGTTAGGATTTCTAGTGCTTGATCAACATTCTTGCCACGGATTTGGTCCGCAACAAGGCGAGCTTTCTGTGGAGAAATACGAGCAAAGTTATGTTTAGCTAAAGCTTCCATCATCTACTCCTTACTTCTTCTTAGCTTTCTTATCTGCAGCATGGCCGCGATAAGTACGAGTTGGCGCAAATTCGCCCAGTTTGTGACCGATCATTTCTTCGGTAACGAAAACTGGTACGTGCTGACGACCATTATGGACAGCGATGGTCAAACCAATCATTGTTGGGATGATCATTGAACGACGGGACCAAGTCTTAATAGGCTTTTTGTCTCCGCTTTCCACCGCTTTCTCTACCTTCTTCAGCAAGTGCAGGTCAATAAAAGGACCTTTCTTGAGAGAACGTGGCATGGCGATTCCTCTTTATAGATTACTTGTTACGACGACGTACGATGTACTTGTCAGTGCGCTTGTTCTTACGAGTCTTAAAGCCTTTAGTAGGCTGACCCCAAGGTGATACTGGGTGACGACCACCAGAAGTACGACCTTCACCACCACCGTGTGGGTGATCTACCGGGTTCATTACTACACCACGTACGGTTGGACGTACGCCGCGCCAGCGTGAAGCACCAGCTTTACCTAGTTCACGTAGCATGTGCTCAGAGTTACCAACTTCACCGATCGTAGCACGACCTTCAGAAAGTACTTTGCGCATCTCACCAGAACGTAGGCGTAGAGTTACATATGCACCATCGCGAGCGATGATTTGTGCGTATGCACCTGCAGAACGAGCAATTTGTGCACCTTTACCAGGCTTAAGTTCAACACAGTGTACTGTTGAACCTACTGGGATGTTGCGCATCGGCAGAGTGTTACCTGCTTTGATTGGCGCATCAACACCAGACTGGATTGAATCTCCAGCTGAAATGCCTTTTGGTGCGATGATGTAGCGGCGCTCACCGTCTGCGTACAGAACTAGAGCAATGTTTGCGCTACGGTTTGGATCGTATTCTAGGCGCTCAACTTTCGCTGGGATGCCATCTTTAGTACGTTTAAAGTCAACTAGACGGTAATGGTGTTTATGACCACCACCGATGTGACGTACTGTGATACGACCGTTGTTGTTACGACCACCATTCTTAGAGTTTTTCTCTAGAAGTGCTGCGTATGGCTTACCCTTGTGGAGGTCAGCGTTAACAACTTTAACTACGTGACGACGACCAGGGGAAGTCGGCTTACATTTAACAATAGCCATTCTTAACTACTCCTGTTATTCCGCACCGCCAACGAAGTCAAGATCTTGACCTTCTTTCAAGGTAACGTAAGCTTTTTTCACGTCTGAACGACGGCCTTCACGCATACCTTGACGTTTGGTCTTACCCTTAAGAACAAGAGTATTTACAGACTTAACTTCAACTTCAAATAGCTTTTCTACAGCTGCTTTGATCTCTTTCTTAGTAGCATCTTTAGATACTTTGAAAACGATAGTGTTCGCTTTCTCAGCAGCCATAGTTGCTTTTTCAGAGATATGTGGAGCACGTAGAACTTTTAGTAGACGCTCTTCAGTGATCATGCCAGCATCTCCTCAACTTGCTTCACTGCATCAGCAGTAATTAGAACCTTGTCGAACGCGATTAGACTTACTGGGTCAATACCAGCAACGTCACGTGCATCAACTTTATAAAGGTTACGAGCAGCTAAGAATAGATTCTCATCTACTTCACTAGTCACAATCAGAACATCGTTAAGCTCAAGATCTTTAAGCTTAGCTACTAGCTCTTTAGTTTTTGGTGCTTCTACTGAGAAGTTATCAACAACGACTAGGCGTTCTTGACGAATCAACTCAGAAAGAATGCTTTTCATAGCACCGCGGTACATTTTTTTGTTTACTTTTTGGCTGTGATCTTGTGGTTTCGCAGCAAAAGTAACACCACCTGTACGCCAGATTGGGCTACGAATTGTACCAGCACGAGCACGGCCAGTACCTTTTTGACGCCATGGCTTAGCGCCACCGCCAGATACTTCAGAACGAGTCTTTTGAGCACGAGTACCTTGACGAGCACCTGCTGCATAAGCAACAACTACTTGGTGTACAAGAGCTTCGTTGAAGTCACGTCCGAAAGTAGTCTCGGAAACAGTTAGTGCATCAGCACCTTTAACTATCAATTCCATTACTTACTCCTAGACGTTATGCTTTAACAGCTGGTTTTACGATAACGTTGCCGCCGATTGAGCCTGGTACTGCACCTTTAATAAGAAGCAGATTGCGCTCAGCGTCAACACGTACGATCTCTAGGTTTTGAGTCGTTACACGCTCAGCACCCATGTGACCAGCCATTTTCTTGCCTTTAAATACGCGACCTGGAGTTTGACATTGGCCAATTGAACCTGGTGCGCGGTGAGACAAGGAGTTACCGTGAGTCATATCTTGAGTAGAGAAGTTCCAACGCTTGATAGCGCCTTGGAAGCCTTTACCTTTAGATGTACCAGTAACGTCTACTTTTTTTACTTCATTGAAAAGTTCTACGTTTAGCTCAGCGCCAACTTCAAACTCTTCACCGTTTTCTAAACGGAATTCCCAAAGACCGCGGCCCGCTTCAACACCTGCTTTCGCAAAGTGACCAGCTTCTGGCTTGCTTACACGGTTAGCTTTCTTAGAACCAGCAGTAATTTGGATTGCAGAGTAACCATCAACTTCAAGTGTACGCACTTGAGAAACACGGTTAGATTCTACTTCCACAACTGTTACTGGAATAGAAACGCCTTCTTCGGTAAATACGCGGGTCATACCCACTTTACGTCCGACTAGACCAATCATTATTCTAATCTCCCTTAACCTAGGCTGATTTGAACATCAACACCAGCTGCAAGGTCTAGACGCATAAGTGCATCTACAGTCTTGTCAGTTGGTTCAACGATGTCGATCAAACGCTTGTGAGTACGAATTTCGTACTGATCACGTGCGTCTTTGTTAACGTGTGGAGAGATAAGAACAGTGAAACGTTCTTTACGAGTAGGTAGTGGAATAGGACCACGAACCTGTGCGCCGGTACGTTTTGCTGTTTCAACGATTTCCGCAGTTGAAGCATCGATTAGTTTATAATCGAAAGCTTTAAGGCGGATACGAATACGTTGGTTCTGCATGAGACAGAGCTCCAATTAATAATTAAATACACAAACAATATCGCCACTCTCACTTAAAAAGATAAGGGAATGCCGATTGATTTATGTGAAACCGTAGCCTCCAAAATCAGGAAGCATTGTCAGTTAATTTTCGATTAACTTGTAGCATAACGCTATTTTATTAATTGTATTAACCGCGAACATAAGCTGAGTATACGTTACCTAGGATAACCTAGCCCCTCAGTGCTCATTGGTTCACAACCGACTTAAGTCAGTGGGAAGGATTATACAGAAGCTAAGACGGGATGCAATAGGTGAGTGAAAAATAATCGAAAAGAAGTAAAGATGGGGTTATGCCAATAGACAAATAAAAAGGGAAGCCGAAGCTTCCCTTTTATAATGCGTGTTCTTCATAAAGAAGAAGTGTGCAGATTTTAACTAAATATTAGTCAAAGATCTTAGCAACAACACCAGCACCAACAGTACGGCCACCTTCACGGATTGCGAAGCGTAGACCTTCGTCCATTGCGATTGGAGCGATTAGCTCAACAGTCATTTGAACGTTGTCACCTGGCATTACCATCTCAACACCTTCAGGTAGAGTGATGTCGCCTGTTACGTCAGTTGTACGGAAGTAGAACTGTGGACGGTAACCTTTGAAGAAAGGAGTGTGACGGCCGCCTTCGTCTTTTGAAAGAACGTACACTTCTGACTCAAATTTAGTGTGTGGGTTGATTGAACCTTTAGCAGCAAGTACTTGGCCACGTTCAACGTCATCACGCTTAGTACCACGTAGAAGTGCACCAACGTTCTCACCTGCACGACCTTCGTCAAGCAGTTTGCGGAACATTTCAACACCAGTACAAGTAGTAAGAGTTGTTTCTTTGATACCAACGATTTCTACTTCGTCACCTACACGTAGGATACCGCGTTCGATACGACCAGTAACAACTGTACCACGACCTTGAATTGAGAATACATCTTCAATAGGAAGTAGGAACGGTTGATCAACAGCACGCTCTGGAAGTGGAATGTAAGAATCTAGTGCTTCTGCAAGCTCAACAATCTTGTCTTCCCACTCTTTTTCGCCGTTTAGAGCGCCAAGTGCAGAACCTTGAATTACAGGTAGATCATCACCTGGGTAGTCGTATTCAGAAAGAAGTTCACGAACTTCCATTTCTACTAGTTCAAGTAGTTCTTCGTCATCAACCATGTCACATTTGTTCATGAATACGATGATGAATGGGATACCAACCTGACGACCAAGTAGGATGTGCTCACGAGTTTGAGGCATAGGGCCATCTGTCGCAGCAACAACTAGGATACCGCCGTCCATTTGAGCAGCACCAGTGATCATGTTTTTAACATAATCGGCGTGTCCAGGACAGTCTACGTGTGCGTAGTGACGTTCAGGAGTATCGTACTCTACGTGAGAAGTAGCGATTGTGATACCGCGCTCACGCTCTTCAGGAGCGTTATCGATAGATGCGAAATCTTTAGCTTCACCACCGTATACTTTTGACAAAGTAGTACAGATAGCAGCAGTTAGAGTTGTTTTACCATGGTCAACGTGGCCGATAGTACCAACGTTAACGTGCGGTTTCGTACGTTCAAATTTTTCTTTAGACACGATCGTGTTCCTTCCTAGTTATGATTCGCCACGACTGAAAATAGTCGAGGCGCGCCAGAATTTGCTATTTTAAGCATCAAACGCCTTTAGCGCAATATTTAGGCGCACTGATCTGAAAATTTCATCAGTTCTAATTGCGCCAAATTATTAACCGCGCTCGGCAATAATAGCATCAGCCACATTCTTCGGCACTTCAGCGTACTCACTAAACTCCATAGAGTAAGAAGCACGGCCTTGTGTCGCTGAACGCAAGTCTGTTGAGTAGCCAAACATGACAGATAGTGGTACTTGTGCACGAATTACTTTCAATCCAGCCGTACCGTCTTCCATGCCTTCAATAATGCCTCGGCGACGGTTTAAGTCCCCTACTACACTACCCATCCAATCTTCTGGAGTGGTTACTTCAACTTTCATCATTGGTTCAAGGAGTACTGGTTGAGCATCAAGTGCACCTTCCCTGAACGCCATTGAGGCAGCGATTCTAAACGCTATCTCACTTGAGTCGACATCATGGTAAGAACCATCAACCAAAGTTGCTTTGACATCCTGCATAGGATAGCCAGCAAGCACACCATTGATCATTTGCTCTTCGATACCTTTCGATACCGAACTGATGTATTCACTAGGAACAGCACCATCCACAATTTCGTTCTCAAAAACAAAACCTTCGCCAGGCTCTGATGGCTCAAGTTTAAGCCAAACGTGACCATATTGGTTGCGTTCGCCTTGACGAATAAATTTACCTTCAACTTTAGTTGTACCACGAATCGCTTCGCGATAAGCCACTTGTGGGTTACCTACGTTACAACCAACGTTAAATTCACGCTTCATTCGGTCAACGATGATATCAAGGTGAAGCTCACCCATACCCGAGATCAGAGTCTGTCCCGTTTCGTCATCCATTTCCACGCGGAAAGAAGGATCTTCTGCTGCCAATTTATCTAAAGCAATGGCCATTTTATCTTGGTCTGCTTGAGAGCGTGGTTCTACCACAATTTGGATAACAGGATCTGGGAATTCCATGCGTTCCAGAATCACTTTATGATTCTGATCACAAAGAGTATCACCTGTAGTCACGTCTTTAAGACCGATAACCGCAGCAATATCACCCGCATGAACTTCTTTTACTTCTTCACGCTTGTTCGAATGCATTTGTACAATACGACCCAAGCGTTCTCTTTTTTCTTTTACTGAGTTGTAAACTGTCTCGGCTGTTTTTACAACACCAGAATACACTCGAATGAAGCTTAACGTACCCACAAACGGGTCCGTAGCAATCTTAAAGGCTAATGCCGCAAACGGTTCTTTGTCATCGGCATGACGCTCTACTTCGTTTTCATTCTCATCGACACCTTTGATTGATGGAACATCAATCGGTGAAGGTAAGAAATCAACAACAGCATCAAGTACCGCTTGAACACCTTTATTTTTAAAGGCTGAACCACAAGTCGCTAATACAATTTCATTGTTCAGGGTGCGGATACGTAAACCTTGTTTGATTTCCGCTTCGCTTAACTCACCCTCTTCAAGATACTTGTCCATTAACTCTTCGTTTGCTTCAGCTGCCGCTTCCACTAAGTTAATGCGCCACTCTTCTGCACTTTCAAGCATATCTGCAGGAACATCTTCATAGCTGAAAGACATGCCTTGATCCGCTTCATTCCAACTAATGCGTTTCATCTTGATAAGATCAATTACGCCAGCAAACTCATCTTCAGCACCAATGTTTAATTGAATTGGTACTGGTGTCGCGCCTAAACGCTCTTCTATTTGGTTTACTACACGCAGAAAATCCGCTCCCGTACGGTCCATTTTATTAACGAACACTAAACGAGGAACACCGTATTTATCAGCTTGACGCCAAACGGTTTCAGATTGTGGCTCAACACCCGACGCGCCACAGAAGACGACTACGGCACCATCAAGTACACGTAATGAACGCTCTACTTCGATAGTAAAGTCAACGTGTCCAGGGGTGTCAATGATGTTGATGCGATGATCTTGGAATTGAGCTTCCATACCGCGCCAAAAGGTGGTGGTAGCAGCAGAGGTGATAGTAATACCACGTTCTTGCTCTTGTTCCATCCAATCCATGATAGCTGCGCCATCATGAACTTCACCAATTTTATGAGAGAGACCGGTATAGAATAGAATACGCTCACTTGTGGTTGTTTTACCTGCATCTACGTGAGCTACGATACCGATATTACGGTAGCGCTCAATAGGAGTTTTACGAGCCACGATTCTATCCTCTTATTAGGGACTATTAATATTTAAAAAAATGGGCTTTTAAAATATGAATAGACCCTATTTTTCCTTTCTGAAAAATAGAGAAATGCAGCGAGCAAGGCTCGCTGCACTAAAGGTATTACCGAGGGATTACCAGCGGTAGTGTGCGAACGCTTTGTTAGCGTCAGCCATGCGGTGAACGTCTTCACGTTTCTTAACCGCAGTACCTTTGTTCTCAGACGCGTCTAGCATTTCAGCAGCTAGGCGTTGAGCCATAGATTTTTCACCACGCTTGCGCGCAGCTTCAACTACCCAACGCATAGCAAGTGCGTTACGGCGAACCGGACGTACTTCTACAGGTACTTGGTAAGTTGAACCACCTACACGGCGAGATTTAACTTCTACCGCTGGGCGAACATTTTCAAGAGCTTCTTCAAATACAGCTAAGTGGTCTTTACCAGACTTCTCAGCCATAGTTTCTAGTGCAGTGTAAACAATTTTTTCTGCAGTAGATTTTTTTCCGTCAACCATAAGGATGTTAACGAATTTTGCCAGCAGTTCAGATTTGAACTTAGGATCTGGAAGGATCTTACGCTGACCAATAACGCGACGACGTGGCATAGGAATTCTCCATTGTCTTCTTCAGGTTATCCAAAACTTTTCAGTTTCTTCAAAATTAAAAATATGAAATTGAGTGTTTGGCCTTACTTAACGCCTTTCTCTAAAAGAAAGGAAATTAAGACTTAGGACGTTTCACACCGTATTTAGAACGACCTTTCTTACGGTCATTTACGCCAGCACAGTCAAGTGCGCCACGTACAGTGTGGTAACGTACACCAGGAAGGTCTTTAACACGACCGCCACGGATAAGAACAACACTGTGCTCTTGAAGGTTGTGACCTTCACCGCCGATGTACGAAGTCACTTCAAAGCCGTTCGTTAGACGAACACGGCAAACCTTACGAAGTGCTGAGTTAGGTTTTTTAGGTGTAGTAGTGTAAACACGAGTACATACACCACGTTTTTGTGGGCACGCTTCTAGTGCAGGCACGTTGCTTTTAACAACTTGCTTTGCACGTGGTTTACGTACCAACTGGTTAATAGTTGCCATTAACTAGCTCCTGATTACTGAAAATAAGCTTTGTGAAAAATCTAAGCCCTATCACACTAGTGCAATTAGGGACGCGAAATTCTATTCGGGGACGGGTGGGGTGTCAAGAAATATACAGATCTTTTTTAACTACAGGCGAGTTCCTTGCTAGAATGTACAACCTGCAAGAGATAACTTTATCTATAATGCTTCTATTTTACCAAGTCATGGACTTGTCAGATTCTGCCGTGAGATCCACAAAGCCGGCAAAATCGACCAAGGTAATATGAGGGGCACAAACCGATTCTACCCCTCTGGCCTGAAGATCAGGCAACAAAGCGCTAACGGTGACAGTAACAGGTAATAATGCATGTTTTTTATGCTGAGGATTGACAGCATACACCGCCTCTTCTGTCAGCAAAACGTTATCTGTATCAAATAAATAGCGAGCCAAATCATCCAACGCATTCAAGCGCGTCACTATATGCAACATAATTAGAACCTTAAAACCACGTCACATGACGCCATTGTTTTTGCTATTTGTTTTGGTGCCAGCATTGTCACGTCTAATAGTAAATCCTGTACCGTAAACCCTAACTCTTCTAGACTGCTACTGCACACATATATCTCTTCTACTTCATACAGTTCCAGTAAACGAAACGCCGATATATAGTCACGGCTAAGTATCGAATTAGGTTGTTGCTGCTTTAATAGCTGACTTACTCCATCTGCGATAAAAAAGAGTGCCAGTTTTTCGCTATATGCGGAAGTGGCCAGGACGGCATCTAATGCTTCACGCCCTTGCGCAGTTGCATGGGGTGTGCTGGTAAAGACAAACGCAATACTCTTCAAAACTGTACTACCCTATCTTGAGTTAATAGAGCCTCAGCTAAGCTACCTAAGCCTGACTGCTCAAAACCATCAGCTAAGTTAGTTTGTGCCAATTGATGCAGCTTAGCTTCTTCCTGCCCCACGACGCCTCTCCGTAAAGAGGCAGCGACACACGTTTGCAGTAATACGCCATGTTCAGCGGCTAATTGTTGCCACGCCGAAACCAAATCAAACTCATCATTTGCAGGGACAGTTAAGCCGTTACCATTACTCACCCCTTGCTGATAAAAGAACACACTAACAAGGCAATGACCTTTTACAATAAGTGCTTTGGCAAATTGAAAAGCGTTTAAGCTGGATTGCTCACCATACACCGAGCTGTTTACCACTAAGGTATACGACAAGCTCAACTATTCGTCCTCTGTTTTACGCTGACGAATATACAAATACACGGTGTGCTTAGAAATATTTAAACGGTCTGCGACACGATTAATGGCATCTTTAATATCAAAGATGCCTTTGTCATAAAGTTCCATGACTATCTGACGGTTCTTAGTATTATTCGATACCATTTTATCGGCATTAACTTCATCAATGGTACGCTCAACCGTTTGATCGACAAGTTCTTCAACATCACTAGCAAAATTAACCGATGACGCTGCCGATTGAGCTTCTTCTGTTGGCATAAATGAATGCAATACCTGTGAGAATGGAGCGTCTAAATTGACGTTGATACACAGTAGACCAATGACACGGTTGTCGCCATTACGAATAGCAACGGTTATTGATTTCATCAATACCCCGCCCTTAGCTCTGGTGAAATAGGAACGAGAGAAGTTACGTTCAGAGCCTTCAATATCTTTTAGCATTTTCAGAGCAAGATCAGTAATGGGTGAGCCTACCTGCCGACCGGTGTTTTCACCATTGGCAATACGCACTGCAGAAGTGTTTAGATCTTCTAAAGAATGTAAAACTATCTCGCAAAATTTCCCTATTAAACTAGCGATACCATCAACCACTGCTTCATAAGAAGACAATATGATTTTATCGTGCTCCGTAAAAGGCTTCACATCTACTGAATCCAACTCTAGCAATGATTCTGTATTGATGGTTTCTGTATTCACGAGCTCGTCCATATTAGCTATTCAAATATTGTCTTAAAGTTTATCAGATTATTTTAAAAAAGAGAGCAATGGCTTAACTAACACCTCTATATTCTGATCCAAGTCATAAACAAAATAAAAAAAAACCGAGGCAAGCCCCGGTTTCATATGTGTTTTTACTGCTAGTAATTTTACTATTTTTTCACTGGTTGTGGCGCTTTTTCCACAGCTTGTGTTGCTGGCGCTTCAATGTTGAGAAGTGTCACTTCAAAAACAAGCGTTGAGTTAGCAGGGATTTTTGGTGAGTCTTGATCACCGTAAGCCAACTCTGGTGGGATAACAAACTTATACTTAGAACCCACTTTCATAAGTTGAACGCCTTCAGTCCAACCAGGAATAACACGATCTAGAGGGAAAGTTGCTGCTTCACCACGGTCGATAGAGCTATCGAACTTAGTTCCGTCAGTTAATGTACCAACGTAATCAACTTTAACGACATCAGTCGCTTTAGGAGTGGCACCATTACCTTGTTTTTCTACTTTGTAAAGAATGCCTGATTTCGTTTTAACTACGCCGTCTTGTTTAGCAAACTCAGTACGGAACTCTTCACCCGCTTTTAATGTAGCTGCCGCTTTTTCAGCCGCTTTAGCCGCCATTTGCTTGCTTACACGCTCATCTAAGCTTTGCAGTGTTTGACGAATTTCGTCATCTTTAAGACCTGCTTTACCAGCAAATGCATCAGTAATACCTTTCAGTACCATCTCATCTTTAAGATCAATGCCAAACTCTTTTGGCTTCTCTACACTTGATTTTAGGTAAGTAGCGAATGAAACACCGATGGCGTATGCTGCTTTCTCATCATCAGATTTAAACTGCATCGCATTTGCTGCTGCCGGAGTGGCTGCTTCAGTTTGTGGGGCTGCTTCTGTCTTTGGCGCTTCTTCTTTTTGACAACCTACTGCTAGTGCAACAGTTGCTGCAAGCAGAGAAATTTTTAGCATTGGTTTCATTTAGTTCTCCAAATCATGGCCTGGCCATTTGCTATAAGCACATTAAGTGCAAATTATTATGGTTAATCTCTTAAAATTAACAAATTACCGCTCAGTGTACGAATTATAATTACGCCTAGACAACTATTAATTGTCATTTCTAAGTAAAAATATTCACGATGAGCGTTTAGACCCATTTCTGAGAATTAGTTCCCTAAATTTCCGCTAATTTAAGAATGCCTTTATGGTAAATAACGGACAACTCGGCACTTCCCCTTTTAATTTTACCCCCTATCATGCCCCCTTTAGCATAAGAGTCTTCATTTTATAGTACGGGCTATTACTGGCTTAGGTTAACAGGTGAAGGTACTGACAAACTAAGGTAAACTGCGCAGCATTACCGACTTTATAGGCTCATATCAATGTCACACTCAGCAGAGATTTCTACTTTAATCCAGCAACTCAACAATAAGATTGATGATCTAGAATGTAAAACGGCATTTCAAGAACAGACTATTGAAGAGCTAAATGATGCCTTAAGCCAACAACAGTTGCTGATCACTAAAATGCAACAACAAATGAAGTTTGTGGTGGGGAAAGTAAAAAATATGGACACCTCTAACCTAGCAGATAGCTCAGAAGAAACGCCTCCTCCACACTATTAATACCTATAACGGCAAGGTCGCTAGCATAAATTGCTAGGCAAACATATAAAAAGGCCTGATTTCGATAGTCACGAAATCAGGCCTTTTTGTTTTTATTGCAACGGCGACTTTTATATAAAGGCGCAGTGCATTAAATAATTAGTGGTTAGAGCAGCAATCGTCGCCTTTACCACAAGAACCTTTACCACCACAACATTCATGGTCGTCGCCATGATCATGGCCACCAGCTTGATGAAGATGACCGTGTTCAATTTCAGACTCAGTAGCTTCACGAATAGCGACAACTTCTACATCAAACGTTAGCGTTTGACCTGCAAGCATATGGTTGCCATCAACCACGACTTCTTTGCCATCCACTTCCGTAATCTCTACTGGGATTTGACCTTGGTCTGTGTCTGCAAGAAAACGCATGCCAACTTCAATTTGGTCTACGCCTTGGAAAACATTTGCTGGAACACGTTGAACCATAGCATCACTGTGTTCGCCGTAGGCTTCTTCTGGGCCTACAGTGACACTAAACTTGTCACCAACACTACGTCCAGAAAGTGCTTTTTCTAAACCAACTACTAGGTTGTTGTGTCCGTGTAGATAATCCAATGGTGCATCAATACCCGCTTGATCAACAACTACGCCTTCTTCAAGCTTTACTTGATACGCTAGGCTTACTACTGAGTTATTGTCGATTTTCATAGTCACTCCAAAAAGTTGGTCATTCAACTGTTCAAAAAAGAGGCGCAATAATACAGATTTAGCCGTGTAATGGCTAGCGCTTAATTCTATTCTGGTTTAAAGATCCCAATCATTTCTTGTTCTTGTAATTGGTCTGGCTTTACCGCTGGCGTTCGCTGCTCTTTAAAGTCACAGCTGACACATTCTACCCACTCTATATTATTCACTTCCCACCAGCGTAAACTGTCCGTTGTACTGCATTCTGGGCATTGGGCTCCTGCAATAAATCGTTTTCTAGTCTTCATCTTTTTTATTCCAATAGTGACTGGACTGACGTTCATTTTCTATTTCTCGTCCAAAAATTTCTTCGAGCTCTTTACGCGCTTCTTTTGCACGTAAACTTAAATCACTTTCATCGCTATGCTGAGGAAGTAACTCTTTAAGCATGGTGTTATCTAATTTACTAAAATGCTTTTCTGCACGAGAGGCTTGGTGAGGGTGCATTCCCAAAGCCACTAGCAATTGCCGCCCTAAATCCAGAGCCCCTAAAAAGGTTTCTCTCGAATAGTTGCTGACACCATGATTAAGCAACTGATAAGCCTCCACTCGACTGCGTGCCCGCGCTAATACTTTCAAATGAGGAAAATGTTGCTGGCAAAGCTCAACGGTCTGAATGACTTCATCAGGAGAATCGGTACACAAGACAATGGCCTCGGCCTGCTCTGCCCCAGCTGAGCGCAATAACTCCAAATTGGTTACATCTCCGTAATACACTTTATAGCCAAATTTACGCAGCAATTTAATCTGACTGGCATCGCTCTCTAATATGGTGATTTTAATTTTATTGGCATACATCAAGCGGCCAATAACTTGGCCAAATCGTCCAAAGCCAGCCACAATAACTCGAGGGCTACGATTGGGCAGTTGCTCATGAGAAAGGGACTCATCTTGCGTATTGATGCTGCGTGAATAAACCCAAGATTGAACTTTCAAAATTAACGGCGTAGTCACCATGGATAAACTGACCACCACTAATAGAAAACTGGTCACCGAAGCAGATAAGAGCCCTAAAGCTAAAGCGGCAGTAAAAATCACAAAAGCAAATTCACCCCCTTGGCTTAAAATAGCGGCCATACGACTGCGTGACTTTGACTTAGTACCAAATAAACGGGCTAATCCATATAAAATGAGCCCTTTACTGGTGACTAAACCTGCCACTGTAACCAAAATCAATAATGGGCTTTCAAACAACAGCCCAAGATTCACCGACATACCCACTGAAATAAAAAATAAGCCAAGTAACAATCCTTTGAAAGGCTCAATTGTAATTTCAAGTTCATGGCGGTATTCACTCTCGGCTAGCAACACCCCCGCTAAGAAAGTACCTAACGCCATAGATAAACCTAAGTGTTGCATACACACCGCAATACCAAACACCACCAATAACGCGGCGGCGGTGAATAGCTCACGGGTACCCGTAGACAATACAAAGCGAAACAGTGGGCGTAATAGAAAGTGCCCCGCTACCAATAGTGCCAGCACCGCCAATAACGTCATACCACTGTCCAGCCAACTGCCGGTCACTTCTCCGGCAAGTAAAGGCAATAACGCCAACATAGGAATAACGGCAATATCTTGAAACAGTAATACCGCAAAACTTGACTGCCCGGTTTCCGACCCGGCTAACCCCTGCTCATCAATCACTCTAAGGGCAATCGCTGTAGAAGATAAAGCAAGCCCCATGCCGATAGCTAAACTACTCGTCCATGTTTGCCCTAATAGGTAAGCAAGCATAGAAATAAATAATGTAGAAATAACCACCTGAGCGCCGCCTAAACCTAAGATGGGCATGCGCATTGCCCAAAGTTTTTTCGGGTTCAGTTCTAAACCAATTAAAAAAAGCAACAGCACGACGCCAAGCTCAGAAAAATGCAGTATCGCATCTACGTCACTAATTAATGAGAGTCCCCAAGGGCCTATCACAACGCCCGCTAGTAAATAGCCCAATACAGACCCTAGCCCTAAGCGCTGAGCTAAAGGCACCGCCACAACCGCCGCTCCAAGAAACAACACACTGCTTTCAATGAGCTCATTAGTCAGGGCCATTAGTCGTCTCCTGTAGTTGATGTTCATCCGCTAAAGGGGCTGATAACCATTGCCGGTAGTCAGCGGCGTGTTGCTGGCGCTCTGCATCAGAAATCGTGCGCGACCAATACAGTATCAGTGGTTCAAACCAGTGCATTTTACAAAGGGCTGCCGTGAGTTCGAAAGGCTGTAAAATCTGTTCTAACGGGTACTTATTATACCCTTGTGGAGAGAATGCGGATTTCTGCCCTCCCGTGGTAATCACGCTACGCCAAGATTTACCACTGAGCGCACAATGGGATCCA
This sequence comes from Vibrio rarus, assembly GCF_024347075.1. Taxonomy (NCBI): domain Bacteria; kingdom Pseudomonadati; phylum Pseudomonadota; class Gammaproteobacteria; order Vibrionales; family Vibrionaceae; genus Vibrio; species Vibrio rarus. The sequence continues at coordinate 211,526 of NZ_AP024900.1, read as the reverse complement.
AACGCAAACCCTTTATCCAATACGCGATCCATCCACTCTTTCAACAATGAAGGGCAGGAATAGAGAAACATAGGGTGTTGGAATACGATCACATCATGCTCTAACAGGCGTTGCTGCTCCGTGGCAACATCAATAAAAAAATCAGGATATTCAGCATAAAGATCATGCACTGTGACATTATCGAGGTGTTTTATTTCATCAATCATACACCGGTTAGCAACAGAGCTATCGGGCTCAGGATGAGCGTAGATCACCAGTACTTTGGGAGCATTTGAGGGGGTAGCAGACAGTTTTGTCATTCCTTGACATATTCCTTCACTGTTACGTTAACCTTATCCTATCACGCCAAGTGATCGACTTTTACCCCTATTCCACCTAATATGCGAAGCAACATATTCGATTAACGTTCATTATCCTCATGATTACAATTTCAAACATTCAACTAATGCGCGGTGGCAAGGCACTTCTACAAGATGCATCCGCCACTATTCATCCCGGAGACAAGGTTGGCCTTGTGGGTAAAAATGGCTGTGGTAAATCTACGCTATTTGCCTTAATGAAAGATGAATTGAGTATTGATGCTGGCGACTTCAAACTTCCCAAACATTGGGAACTGGCCTGGGTGGCGCAAGAAACCCCTGCCCTTGAACGTACCGCGCTCGAATATGTCATTGATGGTGATAGAGAATACCGTCAACTCGAAGCTAATTTAGTCCAAGCCGAGCAAGACGACGATGGTAACAAGGTTGCCGAACTGCACGGAAAAATAGAAGTCATTGGCGGTTACTCCATACGAGCACGCGCTGCTGAGTTACTGGATGGTTTAGGTTTTTCTCAAACACAAATGGAATGGAACTTAACGCAGTTTTCTGGTGGTTGGCGCATGCGCCTTAACCTAGCCCAAGCGCTCTTGTGCCGCTCTGATTTATTGTTGCTCGATGAACCTACCAACCACTTAGATCTTGATGCTGTGATGTGGCTAGAACGTTGGCTGCAAAGTTATCGAGGCACTTTGGTGCTTATTTCTCATGATAGAGATTTTTTAGACCCTGTTGTAGGGCGCATTATTCATGTTGAAAATGAGGCGCTACATGAGTACACGGGTAACTACTCTTCCTTTGAAACCCAACGCGCACAAAAGTTGTTATTGCAACAAGCTATGTATCAAAAGCAACAAAAGCAAATGACGCATATGCAAAGCTATATCGACCGCTTCCGCTATAAAGCGTCCAAAGCCCGTCAAGCTCAAAGCCGTATTAAAGCGTTGGAAAAAATGGAACAAGTGCTGCCTGCACAGTTTGATAACCCATTTAGCTTCCAGTTTCGTGAACCGGCTGATCTGCCCAACCCTATCGTTATGATGGATCACGTATCTGCCGGTTATGACGACACGCTTATTTTAGAAAAAATACGTTTAAACCTCGTTCCGGGTAGTCGCATTGGCTTACTTGGCCGCAACGGCGCCGGTAAATCCACCTTAATTAAATTACTCTCTGGTGAGTTAAGCCCTAAAAGTGGCGAGTTCACCTATTCACAAGGGGTAAAAATTGGCTACTTTGCTCAACACCAACTCGAAACACTGCATCCACAAGAGACACCTCTGCAACATTTAATGCAAATTGCCTCCAATCACACCGAGCAACAGTTACGGGATTACTTAGGCAGTTTTGGCTTTAAAGGGGATAAAGCCCTCGATAAAGTCGCGCCATTTTCTGGTGGTGAGAAAGCACGCTTGGTGCTAGCGCTACTGGTTTGGCAAAAACCCAACCTATTGCTACTGGATGAGCCTACTAACCACCTTGATCTCGATATGCGTCAAGCGTTAACTATGGCACTGCAAACCTTTGAAGGTGCTATGGTTATCGTTAGCCACGACAGGTACTTACTGCGCGCCACTACCGATGATCTATACCTAGTAGACGCCAAACGCGTAGACCCTTTTGATGGGGATCTCAATGACTACTACAAATGGCTAACCGAACAACAAAAAGAACAAAAGAAAGCACAATCGAAAGAAGTGGTTAAATCCACCGTACACTCGGCAGCGGCAAAAAAAGACCAAAAAAGAAAAGACGCCGAGTTTCGTAAACTTACTGCTCCCATTCGCAAAAACATTACCGCACTTGAAAAGAAAATGGATAAGTTAAATACCCTATTACAGCAGTGTGAAGATCAGTTAGGAGATATGGATCTGTATCAAGCTGAGAATAAGGCTAAACTGACTCAAGTACTCAACCAACAAGGCAGCGCTAAAGCCGAGCTTGAAGAGGTAGAAATGGAATGGATGTCCGAGCAAGAGACACTAGAAGAAATGCAGGCAAATATCGATAACGAATGAATCACCACACGCCACAACATCACCTTACCATAGATAGCCTGTGGCAATTTAGCTTGCAGTACTATTCTATACCAGAGGTAAAAGAGGCGTGTTTAAACCTGCAGAACCACTTCCATGGTAACGTTAACCTTCTGTTAGCCTTAAAGTGGCTAGATGAGCATGGTTTCGCTTTTTCTTCACAACAATGGCCTTTGCTGATACAAAGCTTAGGCCACACGGAAACTGCACTGGTCCACTTCAGAAAACTACGTCGTAAAATGAAGCAACACCTCCCTGAACCTCTTTATGGAGAATCTTTGCAATTTGAACGGCAACTAGAGCGTCAGCAACAAGCGGATATCGTAGCATTCCTACAACAATGCAAGCTGAACTCTGTACCAGCCCCTCACCTCACTGATGATTATTGTCAGCAATTAGGGGCCGAACATTTAGCCGTCATATTTAATAAGCAGGCGCTATGATACAACGCTTTTCACCACACTGGTCATTACGTAACCCACACTTGCAAACCTTGATGCCAAGATTGATTCGTAAGCAACCTCTGTTTACTCCAGTATGGGAAACCCTCACGACTTCGGATAACGACTTTCTTGATCTCGCATGGAGTGAAGAGTGGCAAAATGAATCCGCTGCTAATAAACCTATTTTTATCCTGTTTCACGGATTAGAAGGCAGCTTTAACAGCCCCTATGCTCATGGCTTAATGCACTCTTTTGCGCAAAAGGGGTGGCTGGCAGTAATGATGCACTTTAGAGGATGTAGCGGTAAACCCAATCGGCAAGCTCGCGCCTACCACTCTGGAGAAACGGAAGACGCACGTTTTTTTCTTGAACTCATACAACGGCGTTTCCCTAACAACCCAAAAGTCGCTACAGGCATTTCCCTTGGAGGAAATATGCTGGTGAACTATTTGGCGCGCTATGCCGAACAACCTTTATTGGATGAAGCCTCCATCGTATGCGCTCCATTGGATTTAGCCGTGTGCTCCAAACGTATCGAGCAAGGTTTCTCTAAGCTGTATCAAACGTATCTACTCAGCTCCCTCAAACGCACAGCATTACAAAAAATCCACTTGCTACAAGATGCGCTAGGCATCGACGTCAATACGGTGCAAAACATGCGTTTCTTACACCAGTTTGATGACGCAATCACCGCCCCATTACACGGCTATACGGATGCGATTGATTATTACACGCAATGTTCTGGGTTACCCAAGTTGAATGATATTCGAATACCAACTCACATCATCCACGCCAAGGATGACCCGTTTATGACCGATGCCGTGATACCGACTTTCAAGTTAAATAAAAACATTAAGTATCTGCTTCTCGGCAACGGCGGACATGTTGGTTTTATTGGAGGAGCACTCACTCAACCTTATTTTTGGTTGGAGATGGCGTTGCCAAGCTTTTATGATAAATTTACCCGTCACATTATTACCGAGTAAGCATTCAGCATGATCGTACCTTGGAAAGAGATTGCCCCACAAACTTTAGAGACCCTGATCAAAGAGTACATCCTAAGAGAAGGCACCGACTATGGTGATGTCGAAATATCACTGCAAGACAAAATAGAACAAATTCAGCTTCAACTGCAACAAGGCACTGCGGTCATTGTTTATTCTGAATTGCATGAAAGCATTGATATAAAAGTGAGCCACAACGCAAAACTTTTATGATACTTTAACGGTTACGCTCAATTTACATACCGTTATTCCACATTCAAATACAAGACAAGGAAAGTCATGTCAGCTAAGCATCCCATAATAGCGGTTACCGGCTCCTCTGGTGCAGGTACCACCACCACCTCTGAAGCTTTCCGTAAAATGTTCAATATGATGAAAGTAAAGGCGGCTTGGATTGAAGGAGATAGCTTTCATCGTTTCACTCGTCCTGAAATGGATGTCGCCATTCGTAAAGCTAAAGACCAAGGCCGTCATATCAGTTACTTTGGACCAGAAGCAAATGACTTTCCCGCCCTTGAGAACTTCTTTAAAGAGTATGGCGAAAAAGGCGAAGGTAAAGTGCGTCGTTATTTGCATACATTTGATGAAGCGGTGCCTTATAACCAAATGCCCGGTACCTTTACTCCATGGCAAGAATTGCCAGAGGAAAGTGATGTGCTTTTCTACGAGGGTCTGCATGGTGGCGTGGTAGATAGTACATGTAATGTCGCCAAACACGTGGACCTGCTGATCGGCATGGTACCTATCGTCAACCTGGAGTGGATTCAAAAGTTTGTTCGAGACACCCGAGACAGAGGGCACTCTAGAGAAGCGGTAATGGACTCCATTGTTCGCTCTATGGATGACTATCTTAATTTCATCACCCCACAGTTCTCTCGCACCCATATTAACTTTCAACGAGTACCCACGGTAGATACTTCAAACCCACTGAACGCCAAAGGAATACCGAGCTTAGATGAAAGCTTTGTAGTCATCCGTATGCGCGGCTTTAAGAATGTCGACTTTCCCTACTTACTGGCCATGATTGATGGGTCATTTATGTCTCGTCACAATACGCTGGTTGTACCAGGCGGAAAAATGAGTTTTGCTATGGAGTTGATTATTCGCCCTATCCTGCAACAACTATTGGAGACAGGTAAAATAGGCTAATTTTCACATTATGTTAGGTTGTTGCGTAAGAGTGTGATTGAGAACACGGTTTTGATTGTAAAATCGACAGTTGATACCTAACAAAATCAAGAAATTTAACTGAAAAAAAGTTACTATTCGTACTGTTAAAATTAAAAGTAGTAGCAGCAACTACGCCCACGCCCCCTACTTATACGGGGTTGGCGGGGAACATAATTATACTCGCTGAGAGAGGAAGAAAAGAATATGGTTTTAGGTAAACCTCAAACAGATCCAACGTTAGAATGGTTTTTGTCACATTGCCACATCCACAAATACCCTTCAAAGAGCACATTGATCCACGCTGGTGAAAAAGCAGAAACGCTTTACTACATCGTAAAAGGTTCTGTTGCCGTATTGATCAAAGATGAAGAAGGGAAAGAAATGATTCTTTCTTACCTAAACCAAGGTGACTTCATCGGTGAATTGGGTCTTTTCGAAGACGATCAAGAGCGTACAGCTTGGGTTCGAGCAAAATCTCCATGTGAAGTGGCAGAAATCTCATTCAAGAAATTCCGTCAGCTTATCCAAGTTAACCCAGACATCCTAATGCGTCTTTCTTCGCAAATGGCTAACCGTCTACAAGTTACTAGCCAAAAAGTAGGTGACCTTGCATTCCTTGACGTTACAGGTCGTATTGCACAGACGCTACTAAACCTTGCTAAACAGCCAGATGCTATGACTCACCCAGACGGCATGCAAATCAAGATCACTCGTCAAGAGATCGGTCAGATTGTAGGTTGTTCTCGTGAAACTGTAGGCCGTATCTTGAAGATGCTTGAAGAGCAGAATCTTATCTCTGCACACGGTAAAACGATTGTGGTTTACGGCACTCGCTAATAAACATCTACAATTAAAGATAAAAAACCGCTGTTATTTAACAGTGGTTTTTTTTATTTTTATACTTAGACCAATCGTAATAAACTTCTAATTATTTACTTACTGTAATTGACATTAGCTTAATCGAATTACTTATTCGTACTTTCAAATATTTTATCCGCAGAAGCTTCCACAAACCCTTGATAGAGCTTCCCTTGAGACACTTCATAGCGCTTGGCAAATTCATAGAAGCCGCCAGGGATCATATGCTCTCCATCAGAGAAGGCAACATTTACCTTGTCAGCCATAGTAGATGATTGCTCTAACCGCACTTGTGGCGTGCCTTTCACTTCTCCACCCGAAGCATTAATAACAAAACCCTTCTGCTTTAAAAATGCATTCACCTCTGCGACATCTTGAAATTGGGCAAGTTGATTGACACTCACGGTAAAGTGATTCGCACCAAACCCATGGGCGGCCACCCAAGAGGCATACTCACTCTCTTTCGCCAATTGTTGATAGTCCGCAAAGCTCAAGTTCCACAACCTGCCCCCATGCAGAAAATCACTCCCCTCAAGTTGGCCGTCATCTATTTGCGACACCAATTTAGCCACTATAGTACGTAACTCACTCGAGCACTGATCTAACTGAAGCTCACTGATAAAAACCTTAGGCATGAGAGGATCTGGATGCTGATAATGCTTGGCTAACAACTTTTTAGCGGTAAACACATACTCTCCCCCCGCCTGATAGCCAAGTTCAAGTAGTGGTTTGGCCAATACCTTCAAATCAATGGGCGAACAGGCAAAAGTTCGTAATGCGATATGATCATTGATCAGCACTTTATTTTGCTTTAACAACTCATGAATCGTAACGGAAGAAGGACAAAGCCGACCATTAAAGTCATGCCACAATAGGTCAAATAGCTTTTGCACACTCATGGTAACTCCTTGTAAGGGTTAATCGAACTGAAGACCCGGAGACAAGGTCTCTGGAAAAACAGACTCAGCCCCCTGAATAGAAGCCATGGGATACGCACAGTAATCCGCCGCATAAAATGCACTAGGTCTCAGGTTTCCTGATGCACCCGGGCCACCAAATGGTGCATCACCACTGGCACCGGTTATAGGGCGGTTTCGGTTAACAATGCCGGCACGAATTTCATCAGAAAAGTATTGCCACTGTTCATCATTAGTTGAAATTAATCCTGCAGAAAGGCCATATTTAGTGTTATTCGCCAACTCGACAGCTTGGGCGAAATCAGTAAAGCGCACTACCTGTAACAACGGGCCAAAATACTCTTCGTCTGGTAACTCAGCGATGTCCGTTACATCTAAAATACTTGGTGCAACAAACGCGTGATCCAGCAGTTCACCATCTAGCAACGCCTTAGCACCTAAACCCATTAATGTCTGTTTTGCGACAATAATTTGCTCTGCAGCGCCTCGAGAAATGAGGGTACCCATGAAAGGTTGAGGCTCTGAAAATGGTTGTCCCATCTTAAGCTTGCGGGTGACTTCAACAAGGCGCGCTACTATCTCATCTCCCCCTTGCCCCTCAGGAATATACAGGCGTCGCGCGCAAGTACATCGTTGTCCTGCACTAATAAATGCTGACTGAACTATGGTATGAACGGCAGCATCTATATCACCAAACTGCTCACTCACGACAAGAGGGTTATTTCCTCCCATCTCTAACGCCAGCATTTTTTCCGGTTGACCGGCAAATTGACGATGAAGAATATGCCCCGTATTCGCACTACCGGTAAATAACAGACCGTCTATTTGAGCAGACTCAGCTAATGCAATGCCTGTTTCTTTGCCGCCCTGAACCAAATTGATAACACCTTTAGGTAAGCCCGCATCATGCCACAATTTAACGGCAAGCTCGCCACACAGTGGAGTGAGATCCGAAGGTTTAAATACCACGGAATTTCCTGCCAACAACGCTGGCACAATATGTCCATTTGGTAAATGGACAGGAAAATTATATGGACCAAAGACAGCCAACACTCCTAACGGGCGGTGCTGTAAGGTGACATCATTACCCGCTACTTGCTTGTGCTTTGTACCGGTTCTCTCATGATAAGATTGAATTGAAAGCGCAATTTTGCCAGCCATGGCAGTCGCTTCGGTGCGCGTTTCCCATAACGGTTTTCCTGTTTCTTTCGCCACCGTTTGTGCAATAAGCTCAGCATTATCTTTGACCAATTGAGCAAAACGTAGCACCACAGCCTCGCGCTGAGCAAATGTCTGTTTTTTCCAAGCCAAAAAAGCATGACGAGCGCTCGCAACAGCCAATTCCACCTGACCTTTAGTCGCGCTATGCCCTTGCCAAACCACTTCGCTATTATAGGGAGCTAAAGAGTTAACATCATGTCCTTGCCCTGAAATCCACTCACCTGCAATAAAATGCGTTTCCATTACGTTCGTCCTTGTTGTTCGATTTACACCGCCGCCATTCGTACCCAATCACCGGCCTCAACTTGCAGAGCTTGGGCAACTTTAGGGCTAATAATGACACTTTGGGTTTCAGCATCAAATGCCGCTTGTTGCGCCACTGCTCTGAAATGTTCAAATGAAGTATTGCTAATCAAATAACTAATGGAACTGCCATGCTCAGCAATAGATACCTTGGCTCTAAAGGAATGACGCACTGTATCTATATTGCGTAAATCGCACTCAACTGTAGGGCCTGCATCAAAAATGTCCACATAGTCTCGGCATGTAAACCCTTCATTTTCCAAAAGTTTTAATGCAGGGCGCGTGTTATCGTGCACCTTTCCTATGACATTTTGCGCATCAGGGCTTAGCAAATTGATATAAATAGGCAATTTAGGCATCAAGTCGGCAATAAACCCCTTGTTACCAATCCCAGTCAGGTAGTCCGCCAAAGTAAAATCGATCGAAAAGAAGTGCTCTTGCAGCCAATCCCAAAATGGAGAGTTGCCCTTATCATCGGATACCCCTCTCATCTCCGCAAAAATCGTTGTAGAGAAACGGTGGGGGTGCTCAGCCATCATAAGAAAGCGACACTTCGACATTAAGCGACCATTTAAGCCACCCCGAAATTTAGGGCGTAAGAACAGAGTGCAGATTTCACTGCATCCGGTGTAATTATTGCCAAAGGTCAATAACTTAACTACGTTATTAACGCCTAACTGGGGGGATGAGTGCACCACTTTACTGATGTGATATGAGTAAAAAGGCGCATCCCAGCCAATGGATGCTTCTATGCCAGTAGTACCCGCAACTTCACCGCTATCGCAGTCAACACCAACCATTAAATACCCTTCATCACCAGGTGATGACACCTCAGTTTTTTGAAAGCTATTTACAGAATGAGCAATTCGATTGCTTAATAATTCCTGATTGACCGGTAACGAAGTAAAGCCATGGCCCGACTCCTCTGCACACAAGTGCAGCGAGTCATAATCATCCTTAAATATCGGGCGTACTACTAGCATCCCACTATCCTCCTGATAGTTATCTATAGGGTGTACAGTTTCGCTATAGCTGCTTCAAAGCGCGCAAAACCTTGTTGTATCTCCTCAGGAGAAATCACTAATGAAGGAGTAAAACGAACCACGTTTGCTCCAGCCACTAGTACAAGCAGTCCTTCCTCTCCTGCTGCAACGAGTACATCTCGAGAACGGCCTTTCCAGTCATCATTAAGCTCTGCACCTAACAATAAACCTTTACCTCTTACTTCAGAGAAAATAGGGTATTTGGCGTTGATACGTTGCAGTTCGGCACGGAACATTGCTTCGCGCTCTTTGATTCCAGCAAGAACCTCTGGTTGAGATACATGACCAACAACGGCTTCTGCCACGGCACACGCCAATGGGTTACCACCATAAGTGGAACCATGAGTACCAACCTTCAGGTGCTTGGCTAACTTTTTGCTGGTGAGAACAGCAGCAATTGGGAATCCACCACCAAGAGACTTAGCGGTGCTTAAAATATCTGGCGTGACCCCTAGCCCTTGATAAGCATAGAAATCACCGGTACGTCCATTACCTGTTTGCACTTCATCAAAAATCAACAGTGCGTTGTGCTTGTCGCACAACTCTCGTACTGTTTGGACAAACTCAGGGGTTGGAGCAATGATGCCACCCTCTCCCTGTAATGGCTCCATCATTACCGCACATGTATCATCAGAGATCGCGGCTTCAAATGCTTGAATATCGTTATAAGGAATGTGTTCAATATCCCCAGGTTTTGGCCCAAAACCGTCCGAATAGGCGGCTTGACCACCTACGGTTACCGTAAAGAAGGTACGGCCATGAAAACCTTGGTTAAATGCAATGATTTTTGATTTTTTCTCACCAAACTCATCCACAGCATAACGACGAGCCAGTTTTAATGCCGCTTCATTTGCTTCGGCACCGGAATTAGCAAAAAAGATGTTCTCAGCAAAACTCAACTCAACCAGTTTTTTAGCTAAACGCAGAGCAGGTTCGTTAGTCATAACATTACTAAGATGCCACAACTTATTCGCTTGTTCTGATAAAGCTTTAACCATGATTGGGTGGCAGTGACCTAAACAGCTCACAGCAATACCACCAGCAAAATCAATGAACTCGTTATCTTGCTGATCCCAGATTCGCGATCCTTCACCCCTAACTGGAATAATTGACATAGGGTTATAACAAGGAACCATAACTTCATCGAAGTCTTTACGCGTTACTTCTGTCATCTTTCACTCCTTTATGCACTCCCCTTACGCTTAACAAAACTCGTTATTTATGCATTTTAGGAGGCATTTCTTCTGTATAGACATAGTATTTACAATTTATTAACTATTTCAAGGGGAAAATAGCCTTGATAACACTAGTATACCGAACAAAATGTGCACTGTGTGACTCGAGATGGGTAATATTCAGAAAAAAAGATCATATTACATAACAACATTGAGCAACGCCCTTAATAGACAGCTAAAATCTTATGCAAATAAACTCAATAGATATGCTTTATTTTTGTGGGAGTGATTTTACAAAGTTTCCGAGCAGCTCAAGACCCTGCTCCGTTTTTATTGATTCCGGATGAAATTGCACCCCTTGAATTGGCAACGTCTTGTGCCGATAGCCCATAACATCCTCCACTTGCCCATTGGCGTCTAAAGTCCAAGACGTCACTTCAAGACAATCGGGGAAGGATTCTCGCTCAACCACTAAGGAGTGGTAGCGGGTAACCGTTAACGGGTTATTTAAATCGGAGAAAACGCCAACACCCGTGTGTTGAATCGGTGACGTTTTCCCGTGCATGACTTTCTCAGCACGCACCACCTTTGCTCCAAACACTTGAGCAATGGCTTGATGCCCTAGACACACCCCAAGTAAGGGAATGCTCCCCATAAACTCTTGGATCACTTGCAAGGAAATACCGGCATCATCAGGCGTGCAAGGTCCAGGGGAAATGACAATAGCATCCGGTTGCAAGGCGTCGATTTCTGCAATCGTAATCGCATCATTGCGCACCACTTTCGTTTCACAACCCAACTCACAAAAGTATTGATAGAGGTTGTAAGTAAAAGAGTCATAATTATCAATGATCAACAGCATGCTAAAATCCAATAAAAAATGCCATCCCCCTGACGGCGATGGCATTCTATCACAACTTATTTGAGCAAGTATCTGTTATAGCAATCGTAACAAATAACGGCTCATCTTAAACTATTAACGAGGGCGACGAACAAAGCCGACCGCTTGGTATACTTTATCCAGCGTTACTGCCGCTCTTGCTGACGCTTTATCCGCTCCAGCTTTCATCACTTCATTAAGGTAAGGCATGTCCTGACGAATGCGCTGATATTCAGATTGAATCGGCTCGAGCATCGCAACCAGTGCTTCACCCACATCTTTCTTAAATGGACCATACATTTCCACGCCTTGATATTGCGCTTCGATTTCTGCAAATGATTGACCCGTTGCGGCTGAATACAAGCCCATTAAGTTGGCAATACCCGCTTTGTTTTCCACATCGTAGATGATGCGTGGCGGGTTGTCAGGATCCGTTTGCGCCTTGTTGATCTTTTTAATGATCGACTTTGGCTCTTCAAGAAGCGTGATGACGTTTTTACGGTTATCGTCAGATTTAGACATCTTCTTATTCGCATCTTGCAAGCTCATGACGCGCGCATTTACCGAAGGAATGTAAGGTTCTGGTACTTGGAAGATCGGCGCTTCAGGAGTGGAATAGATATTATTAAAGCGGTTCGCAATATCACGCGCTAATTCAAGGTGCTGCTTCTGATCGTTACCGACAGGAACTTGGTGAGCGCCATACAGCAAGATATCAGCGGCCATTAATACCGGATAATCGTACAAACCAACGTTCACATCATTCGCATAACGCTGTGATTTGTCTTTAAACTGAGTCATACGGTTCAGTTCACCCATTTGGGTGTAACAGTTTAGAATCCAACCCAATTGCGCGTGCTCAGGAACGTGAGACTGCACAAACAAGGTGCTCTTCTCCGGTGTAACGCCAACAGCAAGACAAATAGCAAGAGCATCCAGTGTTGCTTCATGCAACGCTTTAGCATCTTGACGAACGGTAATAGCGTGTAGATCCACCACACAGTATTGACAGTCATAATCATCTTGCATCTGATTCCACTGACGCAAAGCACCAAGATAGTTGCCAATGCTTAATTCACCGGATGGCTGAACACCACTTAACACTATTGGTTTGGACATGATAATTACTTCCTCAATACTTCTAATATAAAATTTTCATTCGATAAAACAGTGTACTCATCGATGAATATATTGAAAGAAAAAAATGGCGAAACGAGCCTAACTTGTCTAATCAGGCTCATTAATTACGATTTAGAGGAGAGTTAATAATTTTGGCAGGTATGATAAGTCATCAAGCAGATGATCAGGGTTGGCTAACTGAATCGGCTCCCCATGATTGTACCCATAGGGTAATGCCACGGAGATCACCCCAGCATTTTTGGCCGCGAGAATGTCATTCTTGGAGTCACCTATCATGATCATCTCTGTCGTCGCCAGTTGATGCTTGTCTAGCAAATGGTTTAGAGGCATAGGGTCAGGCTTTATCTTAGGTAGCGTATCACCCCCTAAAACATCGACAAATAACCCCTCAAGCCCCTGTTGCGACAATATTTCAGGGACGAACTGAGACGGCTTATTGGTTACAATAGCCAGTTGATATCCATCGTCATGCAAAGCCTGCAGCGTCTCTTTCACTTTGGGATATAGGGCACTTTTAGTATGGCCACATTCAGCATAATAATGGTCAAAGTGCGCTCTTGCTTGTGTCTTACTCTCTTCGCTTAAGCTAGCGTCGACAACCATATTTTGGCTCAATGCTCGAGCCACTAAGTTATCGGCACCATTGCCCAGCCAAGTACGCACTTGCGCTTCCGTTACCCTAGGACGATGCATAGCTTGCATAGCTAAATCCACGGCCACCGCCAAGTCTGGCGCACTATCAAGTAAAGTACCATCAAGATCAAAAGCAATCAGTTTAATTGAGCGAGTACACATCTTATTTAACCTTCGCTAACTCTGCGCGCATTTGATCAATCACTTGCTGATAATCCGGCTGATTAAAAATAGCAGAACCGGCGACAAACATATCCGCACCCGCTTCAGCGATTTCACGAATATTTTCCACCTTAACTCCACCATCAATTTCTAAACGAATATCACGACCACTTTCATCAATGCGTTTACGCACCGCGCGCAGTTTGTCTAACGTATTAGGGATAAACGATTGACCGCCAAAGCCAGGGTTTACTGACATCAACAAAATCATATCCACTTTGTCCATGATGTAATCTAAGTGCGATAACGGCGTGGCAGGGTTAAGCACCACTCCCGCTTTACAGCCGTGCTCTTTAATCAGTTGTAGGGTGCGATCCACGTGCTCGGATGCTTCTACATGAAAGGTAATCATGCTAGCGCCCGCTTTAGCAAATTCAGGAACAATAGAATCGACAGGCTTAACCATAAGATGGACATCAATAGGTGCCGTAATACCGTAATCACGCAGAGCTTTACAGATAGGTGCACCAAACGTTAGGTTTGGCACGTAATGGTTGTCCATTACATCAAAGTGCACCACATCGGCACCAGAGGCGAGCACACGCTCTACATCTTCGCCTAAGCGAGCAAAGTCTGCAGATAAAATAGATGGTGCAATAAGAAAATCGGTCATGGTTGTCCCTGTAATAAGGCGTTCAATTTGCGAGCAATTCTACAAAAGCAAACGATAAACTAAAAGGACAATTTTAAAATGATTGTAAGAGTTGGGGGCGGGGCTACTCCCCGTGATTAAACAAAGCCAATAATTCGTCTACTTTATTACGGCCAGCACCATTGCGACTAATGGTGCGTTTCACTCTAACCACATTCAAATCCGCCCCATGATATAGGCGTCGGGTTAGTTTGGTATCGTGATTAGAGATCAATACGGGAATACCACGTTTCAATGCGGCGTTTTCCGCTACATCCGCTAAAGCGGCTTGGTCGTCTAAAGAGAAGCCGTTACTGGAATAAGTAGTAAAATTTGCTGTAGTCGAAAGAGGAGCATAAGGTGGATCACAGTAAATCACACACCCTTTACGCGCACGTTTAAATGTCTCTAAATACCCCTCGCAAACAAAGGTGGCTTTCTTCGCTTTTTCGGCAAAGAACTCCAGTTCTTTCTCGGGGAAATACGGTTTTTTATACGAACCAAACGGGACGTTAAAACCGCCTTTTTTGTTGTATCGACACAGGCCATTAAAGCCAAATCGATTCATATACAAAAAAGCAACCGAGCGAAAAGGAATATCGTCTGTTGCATTGAACTGACGACGCACGTCTAAATACGCTTCTTTTTGATTGTATTCTGGCGTGAACATACGCTTAGCTTCATTGATATAGCTTTGCGGATCATTCTTTAATAGATTATACAGATTAATCAGATCTGGATTGATGTCTGCCAGTAAGTATTGCTCGTAATCCGTATTCAAAAATACAGAGCCGGCCCCCACAAAAGGTTCAACTAGCTTTTTTGCTTGTGGTAGATGGCGCTGAATCTCATCAACAAGTCCATATTTGCCACCGGCCCACTTTAAAAAGGCTCGTTGTTTTTTCATTACTGGTCTTCACTACCCATAGTTTCTTGGACGCGAAATGTACCATAAAATGGCCCATCTCTCAGCGTTATTTTGCAACTTCTATCTCTTGATGTACCCGAGCCATAGACTTGACCCAAGGTCCAACGCTTTGCACCGAGGTGGGCAATTGTTCTATAGCCTGACTCGCTTGTTTTACATAGCGAAAATCTTTATAGGTAATTATGTACCATTTTTTCTCGGCGCGAATGGTCGGGTAAATGCGCACTTTATCTTGCATATGGTGTGTATCAAGAAACGACTGCACTTCCGCCATCGTTCGTAAAGCACCTAGTTGGATGGTATAGCGATCACGACTCACTGCCATAAGTGCTGAACGAGAAAAGGAGAAATGAATCACCGGCGCTGATGGTTCAGATAATGGCGATGTTGATACTTCCGTTGAGGCTGTCGGTTTTCTAACCTGAGAATCTGAGTCAATGAGAGAGTCTACTAATTCATCAGGAAGTACTGCTCGTTCACGCCCTTTGCTACCGTCATCAATAGTGACCGTTGTTGTTGTCACTGCTGGCGGTAATGCGACAGTATCTTCGGTTAATGTCTCTTTTTCAATGACCGAAAAATCCGCTACTTTACTGCTCTGTAGCTCATCAGGTGTCAAGGTGACATCCTGCGCAGGCTCTGAAAGATGAGCAACATCGGCATCATTTTCAGGCTGAGTGTTGGATATTACTTGCCACAGCCCAAGCAAAATAATAACGATGAGCAGTGTAATGACAATACCGTATTTAGCAGAGCCATTATTAGAAGGTAAGACAGGTTTTCTCGAGTTCACTTTATTTCCTAATGCCATAATTTCGCCTGGGTAAGACACCAGACGACGGGCTTTTTTGCGAATTTTATCTCGTTTTTTTACACTTTCAAACTTTCTAAGCACCATCAATTCAAGGAAAAACTCGGCATCTCTTGGTGAAAGAGGATCTATGTTTAACTGTACTGGCTGTACATTAAATTGATGAGATAAAGGCTGTATTGTGTTCGGCAATAACTCAGAACTACAAGCCAGAATTAAATTTATAGACCACATAGGGTGAGCTTGAATACGCTCAACCCACTGCCACAGAAGAACAATGACCTCT
The DNA here is from genome assembly GCF_024347075.1 of Vibrio rarus. NCBI lineage: Bacteria > Pseudomonadati > Pseudomonadota > Gammaproteobacteria > Vibrionales > Vibrionaceae > Vibrio > Vibrio rarus. Next base: position 195,505 of record NZ_AP024900.1, on the reverse strand, counting down.
GATGATAATAAATGAGCATCATCAATCAGCACCACTATCTCTGCGGCCTGTAGCCCTAGTTCATTATCTAAATGATCAAATAAAGAACGCTCAGCAACAAAGGGGGTCTTAGGTAGCAACTGCTGTAATACATCTCTCTTTAGAGAATTAACAGAGGTAGAAGCATCCCCTAATAGCTTCGCTTTATATGGAGTGGCGACATATTGAGTATGATATTGCTCAAGGAGCAAGGATTTCCCCGCCCCCCTCGAGCCAATAAAAGTAACAAGGTTAGAACCAAACCGAGTCATTAGACGTAATTTATCTAATATTTGCGTCTGTGATTGTAGTTTGATCATTGTGGCTTTCTGAGCTGTGCTCATCCACTCTCCCTTTTCGTTACTATTATTTACGACCATCCTCAATAGCCTGATAAACATGAGACAGATCGATATCACTCACCACCTGAGAATGGCCAATGGCATCGGGCAAAATCAGTCGTAAACGGCCCGACAATACCTTTTTATCGCGCATCATATGTTTCATGAAATCTTCGCCAGTCATGCTATCTGGTGTGTGTACAGGTAAATCACACGCAATAAGCAGCGACTCAATCCTTTCTACATCAATGGCATCGAGCATGCCGCTATGAGCAGCTGCACGAGCAGCCATAACGGTACCTGAAGACACGGCTTCACCGTGCAACCATTTACCATAGCCTAGTTCGGCTTCAATGGCATGACCAAAAGTATGACCTAGGTTCAATAACGCTCGAACACCGGACTCTTTTTCGTCTTGTGCGACAACATCCGCTTTAATTTGACAACAGTTAGCCACCGCTTTGATCACCGAAGCGCTTTCTAACTCAGTCAATGAATGGATATGTTGCTCAATCCACTCAAAAAAGGGTTTATCAATGATGATGCCATATTTCACTACCTCAGCCATACCTGCAGCAAATTCACGATCAGGTAAAGTAGCTAAAGTATTAATATCAATAATGACCGATTTAGGCTGATAGAAGGCACCTATCATGTTTTTACCTAACGGGTGATTGACCGCCGTCTTTCCTCCTACAGAAGAGTCGACTTGCGACAATAACGTCGTTGGGATTTGCACAAAGTCCACACCACGTTGATAACTCGCGGCCACAAAACCAACGAGATCGCCAATAACGCCACCACCAAGAGCAACTAGTAACACATCTCGGCTACAGTTGTTCTCAAGCAGAAAGCTCATGACATCATTAAAGGTGTCTAATGACTTATATTTCTCACCGTCAGGTAACTCTAAAACTTGTGTTTTACACCCTAGATCAACAAATTGTTGTTGTACTTTGTCTGCGTATAGAGGGCCAACAGTTGTATTAGTAACAATAACAACTTGTTGTAATGACAAATCTTTTGACGATGGGAATAAATTTGAAAAGAGGGCCGGGTTACCCAATAACCCAGCACCAATTGAAATTGGGTAGCTTCGCTCCCCTAAACTTACCGTGATCCGTTCCATGGGATACTCTCCTCAGTAAGATTAACGCTGAAAGATTAACGCTCTTCCAACATTTTAACGATTTGATTTGCAACTATTTTTGCACTCTGATCGTCAGTTTTAACTGTATAGTCTGCAACTTCTTCGTACTCAGGATTACGCTTTGCTGCTAAAGCCTCAAGAACCTCTCGAGGCTCATCAGTTTGCAAGAGCGGACGCTTTTTATCGCGATTAGTACGAGCAAGTTGTTTTTCGATAGTAGTCTCTAGATACACTACCACGCCACGAGCAGATAGACGGTTGCGGTTTTCTTTGCTCATTACTGAGCCACCACCGGTCGCAAGAACAATACCCTGTTCCTGGGTAAGGTCATTGATCACACCTTCTTCACGCTTGCGGAAGCCTTCTTCGCCTTCCACATCGAATACCCAAGCGATATCAGCGCCAGTGCGTTCTTCGATCACAGTGTCAGAATCAACAAACTCCATATGAAGTTGTTGTGCTAGGTGTCTACCTATTGTGCTTTTGCCGGCGCCCATTGGGCCAACAAGGAAAATATTACGTTTTTCAGCCATGTTCAGCAGTATTTTACAACGTTAAAGTCAAATTACATCGCCAGATTCTGCCACGACTAATTAGCTCGTGCAGATAAATGACGCCAAGTTCCTCACATATGAATCGTGATAAGACCCGAAATTATCTGGATTTGAACAGCACATTGCAAATTATATTTTATCTTTTTTTGCAAAGAGGATGGATGGAGTGACAAATATCAGCAACTCACTGCGACCAAACTTGTCAGAAGTTCGCCTAAAAAACCGGCCAAACCAAGGGATATCAGAAATATAGGGCACCTTCTCTATACTACGTGTAATGCTTTTTTGATAAATCCCCCCAAGCACCAAAGTTTCACCATTTTTGACTAAAACTTGGGTTTGAATACGTTGAGTATCAATGGCTACCGACTCACCAATGCCTGTTTTGACCACTTGCCCGGGTCTGTCTTGCGTCACAACCAAGTCTAAAACCAAATGGTTATCTGGAGTAATTTGCGGAATCACCTTTAAACTGAGCACCGCTTTGCGAAAAGAAATTGAGGTAGCACCACTGGACGCAGCTTCTAAATATGGAATTTCTTGACCTTGTTCGATATAGGCGGGCTGTTTATTGGTGGTAACCAATCGAGGGCTAGACACAATTTCTGCTCTGGACTCAGCTTGTAATGCGGATAATTCAAGATCCAACAAGGTACCTGAACCTAATTTGGCCAATTGGAACGCGATGGTAGACGCATTAGGGTTAGCCAAACCTAAATTCACATTAAGATGATCTGTTAGCTCAGTACTTCCCTTTGCTGCTTCAATACTAGGGGTGATCTTTGAGTTAGTGTTAATCTTAGCCAACCCCCAGCGCACTCCAAGCTCATCCATTTCCCCCTCATTAATCGTTACAATTCTCGCCTCGATTTGTACCTGTTTCACGGGGATATCTAAAGATTCAATAATGTCTGCAATACGTTGTAAGTTGTCGGGTTGATCATAAATTAATAGAGCATTCGTTCGCTCATCAACAGCAATAGAACCCAACTCAGACATGCTTCCTACATTACGATGATGGGCGATAATAGCCGCAATATCAGATGCTTTTGCGTATTTTATCGCAAACAACCGTGAATCTAGTGGTTGAAGTGTCATACTTGGTGGCGGTTCTACTGCAATAGTCACAGGTTCCAATTCCGCGACCTCTGTTGACATCCTCCCTTGCGAGTTCGATTCATTTGCCACCGAAAACCATTGCGGCTCATTCGCTAACACAGGCTTAAACACGCTACAAACCAAGTACATCAAACAAAAAATTCGCATATTACTCTCTCTCCACCTCCGTCTCTGACGCAGAAAAGAAAGCAAAGGTCAGCGTTGCTGTAACCCCTGCCGAATAGACAGACTCACGAGATAATGTCATCGCTTCAAGAATCACAAAATCTGAATACGTCATCATTGTTTCAAGTAAGGATCTAATCGTGGCGAACTCCCCTTTTAATTCAATGAACAAACGTTGACTGCTTTCATCCTGTTGCCAACGCCATTGCGACAAAAGCAACGACGATCCATCTAAATGCGCTGAGATGTAATTAAATACCGCAACTTTTGACCATTTAGCAGGTAGCGTAAAGGTACGTTGCTGATACTGCTCTTGATAATTTACAGGGACCTGACTGGCCTTCTTTAGCTTCACTAAATAGGCATGGTGCACTTCTTGCTGTAATGCAATCTGTTGTGATAATAGCGCCGTTTGCGGCTGTAGCGTTTCGCTCCAAGCCAACTTAAGCAGCACAGCTATCACCATGGCGATGATGCAACTCGCGCTGTACACCCAGTATTTAGGCGCATTCAACAAGCGGTTCCAATCATAAAACAACAGCCAACTCATAATGCGTCACTCACCAATTGAAACGACAGGGTAAATAACGTCTCGTTGTTGCCTCTATCAGGAAGCAACTGCTTAATTTGCAATTCCTCCACACTGGGAACATGGGAGAGTTCATCCATAAAGGGCCGTAACTGATGAATTTTTCGCACCACACCATTGATCTCACAAGCGGAAAGCTGACATGAGTACAGCAAAAGGTGCACTCCCTGCATAGCCGGTTTATGGGGCAGTATATCCAGAGGTAATGGTTGCTCGCGCAGAGCCTGATAATGATGAAGTAACGATAACTTATCTCGCCATAACTGCTGTTTTTGCTGTAAATCTACAGCATCAGCATGAGCTTGTTTAAGGACGTTTACTTGGGTATTGATGACATTCAATTGCTGTTGCAGTTGCACTTGATTGCGGTATTCCAGCAAAAACATCCCCCCTGCGCCCAAAAGAACCACAATGGGTAGTAGCGCAATCCGCGTAACCAACTGCCTGCGCTTACTGCGTGTTACCTCTTCTCGCCATGGCAGCAGGTTAATCATTCAATGCCCTCTCGCCAATATTTTGCGCCAAGCGCACAGGCAAGGGCAGGATAGGTATCGGAAAAAGAGAGGGATGCATGGCAATGGACATATTGAGCAGCATGAATACACCGCAGGTTAGGTAAATGCGCCAGCCCATTGGTCAATTTCAACACTTCCGGCTCCAGACCAAATACCAGTACACCTATCTTAGTGTCGTTATTGACCGAAGATGGCGGGATATGTCCCAAACAAAAACCCAGCACTAACTCAGCAAAACTTTCCGCTCTAACATCAAAAAACATACAGTCACAGCGTCTATCTAAACAAGCCACCACCCCATACTCTGCGGTTAGATCAATAAAGTAATGAGTGGCTGTTTCTATTTTAGAAAGTAACTCTTGGCTTAACACATAGAGGTCCGTTAATCGCCACCCGACAACATCCACGGCTAAATTTGGCAGACATAATAGTGTGTCTAACGTTTCTTTTTTACAGATGTATAAATTTATTTCATCTTCGGTGTTAGTGCACACTCTTCGTTTATAGTCGTAAGCAAGGGGGGCTTCACCTGATACCTGAGAGAGCAGTTCTTTTACGTAAGACAACTCTTCATCGAGTGACAATGATGCATTTATAACAGAACTTTTACTTAACACCTCTTCAAATCCAAGGCTGATTGCGACACAATTCCGCCATTTTGGTAAATGTTTGTGTAATTCAGCACCAGCAAACTGCCAATCCTGCTTATTTTGCACAGGGTAAGTAAAGCAACGCTGTATTCGCCAACCGGTATTGCCACTTTTCAGCACAACGCAAACCAACTTGTTGTGATAAATGGTAATACCAGAGAATATGGAATAGAGCATACAACCCCCTGTTAAATACAGTAAAGTTTAAAAATTCAGGTAGCTTGCTTAAAAAGCAGTTACACTAAGTTATTGTTTACGCTCGTTGTTAATGTGAGCAAATTTTAATCTTTCAAAAACAAGGAAACTTGGGTGAAGTTCATAAAGATTACATTAGTCCTTGCACTGGCTTGCATTGTTATTGGGCTAGGTACAATTTTTGGTTTTTACTATTATCTGAAACCACAATTGCCCGACGTAGCTACACTAAAAAATGTTGAGCTACAAACGCCAATGCAAGTGTATACACACGACGGTAAATTAATTGCTCAATTTGGTGAAAAGCGCCGTGTCCCTTTAAGACTTGACGATATTCCTCAAGAGTTGGTAGACGCTATCATCGCCACCGAGGATAGCCGTTTTTATGAGCACTACGGTTTTGATCCAATTGGTATCACTCGTGCCGCCATTGCCGTGATTTCTACAGGTTCGGCAAGCCAAGGGGCCAGCACCATTACCCAACAACTCGCACGAAACTTCTTCTTATCTAATGAGAAGAAAATCATGCGTAAAATTAAAGAGATCTTTATTGCCGTTCACATAGAGCAATTACTGACTAAACAAGAGATCCTTGAGCTTTATCTAAATAAAATATATCTAGGACACCGCTCCTACGGTGTCGGCGCAGCCGCTCAAGTGTACTTCGGCAAAAATATCCAAGACCTTACCCTGGGTGAATTGGCTGTTATTGCCGGCTTACCTAAAGCCCCTTCGACCATGAACCCGATTTATTCTATTGAACGTGCTACCGCTCGACGTAATGTCGTTCTTGGGCGCATGCTATCGGAACATAAAATCACTCAAGCACAATATGACGACGCCAGAGCGGAAGATCTCAGTGGCGAGACTCATGGCTCTCAACCTCAAGTAAGAGCGCCTTATGTAGCAGAAATTGCTCGTGCTTGGATGGTCAGAAAATTTGGTGAAGAAGCGGCCTATACATCAGGAATGAGAATTTACACCACCGTAGATTCTAAACTGCAAAACGCGGCTAACATTGCGGCGGTCAATAACCTAATTAACTACGACGAGCGCCACGGATACCGAGGCGAAGAAAAAATCGCTTGGCAACCTGGTGCTACAGCCTTAGACCAAGATGGATTAATTTCGTATCTTCGTGCTGCACCTAGTTATGGAGCGATGCGCCCTGCCGTTGTCACTAAAATTGATGGCAAAACAGCGCAAGTATTCATTAAGCAGTATGGTTATCAAACTATCGAGTGGGATGGAATGAATTGGGCTCGTCGCTTTAAGACCGACAAAACCCAAGGGCCAGCACCGAAAAAAGCGGCTGACATTTTAGCCGTTGGACAACAGATTTGGGTGCGACCAACCGATATCTCTCGTATTCTTACCCCAGAGCCTGAGGCGGTGGCGAGTACTGTGGCTGCTAATGATGAAAAAGCAAGTGATGACAATGCCACTGATACAGAGTCAGCAACAGCAGACATTGCTAAGCCAATCGTATGGCGACTCAGCCAGATACCTAATGCCAATACGGCTATGGTTTCAATTGAGCCTACATCAGGACGTGTCACGTCATTGGTAGGGGGTTTTAATTTTGTACACAACAAATTTAACCGCGCTACTCAGTCGTTACGTCAAGTCGGTTCGAGCATTAAGCCCTTTATCTATTCTGCCGCCATTGATGACGGAATGACACTGGCCAGCTTAGTTAACGATGCCCCTATTAATCAATGGGATGAGAGTGCTGGTACCGCATGGCGACCTAAGAACTCACCACCTACTTACCTTGGCCCAACGCGTCTACGTATTGGCTTAGCTCAATCGAAAAACGTTATGGCCGTGCGTGTATTGCGCGAGGTGGGTTTAGATAAAACCCGCGATTACTTAACTCGTTTTGGCTTTGCTAAAGATAATACACCTCGCTCTGAAACCATTGCTTTAGGCGCGGGGAGTTTAACGCCAATACAAATGGCACAAGGTTATTCTGTATTTGCTAACGGTGGTTACTATGTTGAACCTTTCTATATTGAACGAGTAGAAAACCCTTATGGGGACATTCGTTTTCAAGCGAATCCAACGGTTATCTGTAAACATCACTGTGATAACCACCTAGTCACCGACGTAACAGCACATGCACAAAGCCATGAAGTTAAGCTGACTGAACTTACTAATGAAAAAGGTGAGCATGTTGCGCATGAGGAAGTGCATACTCGATACGCCCCTCGCGTAATTACACCACAGACAGCGTTCTTAGTACGAGAGTTGATGTACAGCAATGTTTGGGGTGGCGGTAGTTGGTCTAAAGGTACAGGGTGGAATGGTACTGGTTACCGAGCTCAAGCCCTAAAACGCCGGGATATCGGAGGCAAAACAGGCACAACCAACTCATCAAAAGATGCATGGTACAGTGGCTTTGGGCCAAATGTTGTTGCGGTTACTTGGGTAGGCTTTGATAGCCATAACCGTAACTTAGGTCGTACAGCTAAAAATGCCAACTTAGGCAAGAAACAATCATCCGGCGGCGAAGCCGGGGCGAAAACAGCACAACCTGCATGGATTGATTTTATGCGTGTCGCCCTAGCAGATACCCCGCCGCAGAAAAAACAGGTTCCGCGGAATATTATTCAGGCTCGCATTGATCGTAACTCTGGCTTATTAACACATAAGGCCGATGAAACATCACGATTTGAATACTTCTTAAATGGCACGCAACCTACAGAGTATGAACCGGATAACACCGGTAATAATCTGTATGGTGATGACCTATTTTCTGATGGCGATAGCTCAGGTAGCGACAGTGATGAGAATAGTGGCAGCCTGTTCTAGCTCATATCTGATTTAGATAGATACCCACAACACAAAAGCCCAATAGAGTTGACTCTGTTGGGCTTTTTTACATGCCTCAATTTAATATAAATAGCACTAAATAACGGGGCATTCTAGCTTGTTAAAATACTCGATAACTGCGTTAGACTTTTTGATTGTAGAATAAGATCGAATAAATATTCATGATATCACTTCTAAACCAACACAATAACTCCACGGCATAATCGTCATAACGCCCATGAAATAAGGCTTTATATAATCAAACCCATTTTATAAGCAACCGATCGCGCACCACAGCCCAGAATATAAATCCCAAAATAGTGCGATAGAAAATCAACCTACATCAATAGCGTGACTAGTCTCACAGTTATGCATAGCACACTAACGATCCAGTACACACTTTGTAACGTTTTTATTTGTAAAATAATAAAGATCCTATATTATTGATGGAAGTTACCAGTAACATGTTCTTGGTAACATAAGAACTGAGGTGTCTGTTAAATGGATGTATTTTTTAAAGGTGTAGCAGTTGCCACCAAGTTAATTGAAAAACTGCTTGTGCTTATCATGTGGACAATGGTGGTTACTGTTGTTTGGCAGGTATTCACACGATTCGTCATTAATTCTCCTTCTACATTTACGGATGAATTATCACGTTACTTACTAATATGGATTGGTATTCTTGGCGGCGCTTATGTTTTCGCACTAAAAAGACACTTAGCCATCGAATTACTCGCCAGCAAAGTCTCTGAGAAAGGTGAAGAATACCTATCGGTTTTTGTCAATCTCTTAGTTATCACATTCTCTGCGATAGTCTTTGTATACGGCGGTTGTCATGTAGTTGCCACTACTCTGAACTTCCATCAAATATCACCTAGCCTGTCACTGTTTGGTCATTACCTACCGATTGGTTATGTCTATATGGTCGCACCGATATCAGGGGTTTTCATCGTCGTCTGTGCCATTGCTGACATTATGCAAACAGCTCAGAAATTGCTTAAAGGAACCGAGGAATAATTATGACTTTATTAGACTTATTATTTACCGGGCATTATTTAGCCACCATGCCAGATATCGTGTATGACACCCTACCTGTGATCATGCTGTTCGGTACTTTGTTTATATTTTTAATGATCGGTGTACCCATTGCTTTCTCTATTGGCTTTGCGGCATTAATGACCATTTTCTTAAACTTTCCAATTGATAAGGCTGCGATACTTAGCACCCAGCACATGTTGCGAGGATTGGACAACTTTGGGCTCTTAGCTCTGCCTTTCTTTATATTTGCCGGTAACTTAATGAACTCCGGTGGTATCGCCAAACGTTTGATTAATTTCGCTATGATGATTGGTGGCAAATTACCAGGTTCATTGTGTCACGTGAACGTTATTGCAAATATGTTGTTTGGTTCTCTATCTGGTTCAGCAACAGCCTCTGCAGCAGCAGTAGGTGGCTTGATGGGGCCTTTGCAAGAAGAAAAGAAATACCCACCATCATTCTCAACAGCGGTAAACATTGCATCATGCCCAGCAGGTGTATTAATTCCGCCATCAAATGTACTGATTCTATATGCATTGGTCAGTAGTAGCTCAGTTCAATATTTATTCCTTGCCGGTTATGTTCCAGGAATCATCTTTGGCTTAGCGGTTATGGCTGGTGTGCTAATCTTCGGTGGTCGCTTTGGTGTCCCTGCTGAAAAAATTGAACTAGAGCAATCTATCCCTCGCACTATCGTAGATGCTATCCCAAGCTTATTTATGATTGTGATTATCATGGGTGGTATCGTTGGCGGTATTTTCACCGCAACAGAAGCCTCTGCAATTGCCGTTGTATATAGCTTAATCCTTGGTTTTGCTTACGGTGAAATCAAATGTAAAGACCTAACCGGTATTGTGGTTAATAGTGTCATCATCACTGCGATCGTTCTATTTATGATCTCTGCATCTACAGTGATGTCTTGGGCAATGGCTTACGCTGATATCCCTACTTATATTGCAAACTTTGTGCTTGGTTTCTCTGAGAACCCAGCGGTTATCTTAATTCTAATCAACATCATATTCTTGATTGTCGGTACTTTCATGGATATGTCTCCAGCAATACTTATCTTCACTCCTATTATGCTTCCAATTGCGGGACTTATGGGAATGGACCCAATTCACTTTGGGGTAATGATGGTATTCAACTTATCAATTGGTATTTGTACACCGCCGGTTGGTACTGCTCTGTTTGTTGGTTGTAGTGTCTCGGGTACAAAACTAGGTGAAGTCGTTCCAAAACTTCTTCCTCTATACGTTCTAATTACAATTGGATTGGCGATTGTCGTTGCCTTCCCTGAACTTTCTATGTGGTTGCCAAAACTGGCTGGTTATAAAGGATAAAAGAGTATGAAAAAGAGTATTTTCGCAGCAATCTCGGTAGCGCTACTATCAGCAGCTGTTACCTTCAACGTATCTGCGCGTGGCCTAAAACTTGCACACGCTATGCCTCTTGACCACCCAGTAAACAAGTCTCTGACTTGGTTTGCTGACCAAGTTGCACACCGCACTAAACTGCGCGTTAAAGTGTACCCGAATGCAACACTAGGTAGCGAAGAAGCGAGCTTACAGATGCTACAAAACGGTACGTTAGCCTTTGCCAAAGTGGGTGGTGGCTTAGTGTCTTCATTCTCTGAAGAATACAAAGTTCTCTCTTTGCCGTTCCTCTATAAAAGTGAAGAAGATTCAAAACGCGTACTTCGCGGTCCAGTAGGACAAGAAATTCTGGCCTCATCTGAAAAAGATGGCTTTATTGGTCTAGCGTTCCTTGCCAGTGGTTCTCGTGGATTTTACTCAAATACAAAAATTCAGACTCCAGCAGATTTAAAAGGTCTGAAAATTCGTGTGCAAAACTCTCCTATCGATATCGAAACTATGAAGAGTTTAGGCGCAAGCCCAGTGCCAATTTCTTCAACCGAAGTGTATTCAGCACTACAACAAGGTGTGGTTGATGGCGCAGAAAATAATATCCCAACATATTATGCCAACCGTCACTATGAAGTGGCTAAATATTACTCTGAAGACAACCACTCAATCATCCCTGATATTTTAGCTGTATCAACTGAAGTGTGGAATCGTCTATCTGATAAAGATAAAGCAACCATCCGTGATATTTCTAAAGAACTTCTTACTGTTCAAGATAAATATTGGGATGCCTATGTAAACACCTCAAGAAAGAACATTACTGCAGCTGGTGGTGTGATTGTTAAAGCTGACGTACAAGCATTCCAAAAACGTGTACAACCGGTTTATGACAACTTTGCTAAAACCAACCCACAACTAGCTGGTCTACTTAAACGACTACAAAATTACTAAGGCATTAATATAATGAAAAAATTACTAGGTAAAAAAGTATTTATTACTGGTGCAGAACAAGGCATCGGCTTCTATGCTGCAAAAGATTTAATTGAATCTGGTTGTGACGTATTTATTCACTACTTTAGTGGCACAGAAGGCCCAGAACAACTGGTTGCATTAGCTGAATCTTTAGGTCAAAAAGCCGCGTTTGGTTATGCAAACCTAACCAACAAAGAAGAAGCGAATAAGTGCATCGCAGAAGCCGTCGCTTTCCTTGGTGGCATTGATATTCTGGTTAACAACGTTGGCGGTATCATTGCTCGTAAATGGCTACATGAAATTGAAGCTGAGTACTGGCAAACCGTTATTGACGTAAACATCACGACTATGATGCATGTGACACAAGCCGCTCTACCATACTTGAAAGAAGCTTCTGAGGGTGCAAGCATCGTTAACCTTGCTTCTCTAGCAGGTCGTTCAGGCGGTCATGCAGGTTCATTGAGCTACTCAATGACCAAAGGTGCGGTTCTAACATGGACTCGTTCACTTGCGGCTGAACTTGGTGAATTTGGTATTAGAGCCAATGCTGTTGCACCTGGCCTAATTTTAGGTACTCGTTTCCATAACCAACATACGACTAAAGCTTCTGCAGAAGAAACCGTTAAAGGTATTCCTCTAGGTCGAGCAGGATCTTCTGAAGATGTTGCACGTACTATTACGTTCTTAGCTTCTGAATTTGACGGCTTTATTTCAGGCGCAACTATTGATGTAAACGGTGGTGTATACCGCATGTAACAACAGACAATCTAGCACTGCTTTGGCAGTGCTAGATTTTATCGCGAGCTAATTATGTTAAAAACCAAACTACTACATCCTGAACTACTGGGCTTACTCGGTAAGTGTGGACACAAAACCAAAGTACTTATTGCTGACTCTAATTACTCTTTTGTTACTAATTCAGGACCCAACGCAAATATCATTTATCTAAACTTCATGCCGGGCATGGTTCCGGGGGTTGATGTTCTCAAAGGTGTCTCTGAGATGATCAATGTTGAAAGCGCAGAAATGATGGCGTGGCCTGATGACTTTGACAACACCATTCATAAAGAATATCAAGATGTGCTAACAGATGTGCCTTTTGCCTACCTTGATCGTGCAGGCTTTTATAGTGCCGTTAAATCAGATGACACACTCATTGTTATTGCCACAGGTGAGCAACGTCGTTTTGCCAACATACTGCTAACAGTGGGCGCAGTATTTTAATTAATACTAAAGCTACATGTCGCCCTCAAGATCTGAGTGTACTCACTGCGCTCAGATTTTTATTTTATAACAGGCCACGACCGCCCCGCCCCATGGCTTAATTTAGACACTCTGCAATATATCGCGCTAATGCCTCAAACCTTGCTTTAAATGGCGACCCTGGACGATAAGCTAAAACAAGCTTTCTATGTGGTGTTGGGTTTTCTGCGACGATATAACACACCCCATCTTTCGACTTTTGTTGTGGCACTGCCAATTGTGGTAACAGCGTAATGCCACTGCCTGCCGCAACCATATTTCTCAAGGTTTCAAGACTGGTGGCTTTAAAGCGCTGATCATCCTCAGCACCTGCGGCAAAGCAATAACCTAATGCTTGATCTCGCAAGCAGTGACCATCCCCTAACGATAGCACCGTGTTGCCATTAAGTTTTTGCATATCAAATGTTGTAAGTTCCCCCCAAGGGTGACTATCGGGAACGGCAATCATTAGTGGTTCTTCGTATATTTCTATCTCTTTAAAAGGCTCCGTCTCTTTAACCGCCGCCAACACTAAACAATCCAACTTACCTTCTTCTAATTGCGCGACTAATTGATGTGTTTGAGCTTCATACAAAAACAGATCAAGATCCGGAAAATCCTGCTTTATCTTTGGCACGATCAGCGGCATAAGATAAGGACCCACGGTAGGAATAAAACCAATATGTATCGGTCCTTGCATTGAGTCACTCTGCGCACTCGCCATATCAGTAAACTGTTTCACTTCAGCCAGTACCTTTTTCGCCTGCTCAACGAGCAAAAGCCCTGCATCCGTGAACAGTACCTTACGACTGCTTCTTTCTAATAACGCCGTACCGAGCTCATCTTCTAACTTTCTAATTTGACCACTTAACGTAGGCTGACTGACAAAGCACGCTTCAGCGGCTTTTCGGAAGTGCTTGTACTCGGCTAACGACACCAAATATTCAAAGTCTCGAATATTCATAAATCCACCATCAATAACATTTACCTATTGAAATGATAGCATTAAACGTTTATACCTATCAAAGAGAATCATTCATAATGGTTCCAACAAAACAGAAGAGGGCTCACCCTCAAGATAATTTTTACAAGGATATTGCTATGTTTACATCTAAAGAAGGCCAACCAGTACCACAGGTTACTTTTCCAGTTCGTGTTGGTGATGCATTCACACAAGTAACTACTGACGATATTTTTAAAGATAAAACTGTCATTGTATTTAGCTTACCAGGTGCATTTACCCCTACATGTTCATCAAGTCACTTACCTCGCTTTAACGAGTTATTCTCTGTATTTAAACAACACGGTGTGGATGAAATTGTCTGTATGTCTGTGAACGACACCTTCGTTATGAACGCCTGGAAACAAGACCAAGAAGCGGAAAACATCCGCTTTATTCCTGACGGTAACGGCGAATTTACCGATGGCATGGGCCTGCTGGTTGATAAAAAAGATCTCGGCTTTGGCAAACGTTCGTGGCGCTACAGCATGCTAGTTAAAAACGGCGTTGTTGAGAAAATGTTCATCGAACCAAACGAACCAGGTGACCCGTTTAAAGTTTCTGATGCTGACACTATGCTGGGCTACATTGCACCTAACTATAAAACCCAAGAATCTATCACTGTATTTACTAAGCCGGGTTGCCCGTTCTGTGCCAAAGCAAAACAGAACTTAATCGACAAAGGCCTACAATTTGAAGAAGTGGTACTTGGCAAAGACGCGACGACTGTAACCCTACGTGCGGTTACTGGCCGCACAACAGTACCGCAAGTGTTCATTGGTGGTCAGCACATTGGTGGTAGCGAAGAACTCGAAGCGCACCTTGCTTAACTAACCCATTATATTACACATACCTATCAGGCCCGTAACTGAACGGGCCTAGTTAATATACCCAAGCGACGTTTAACCTAACTCGCTTAGCTATATGAATTTTCAACTTCGTAAATTAGTAAGCATTTTAGAGGTTTGTGATGAAAACATTAAACGTTGATGTTGCTGTTATTGGCGGTGGAACCGCAGGTCTTGGCGCTTATCGCGCGGCAAAAGCTCATACTCAGTCAGTGGTCATGATCGAAGGTGGCCCTTATGGAACTACCTGTGCGCGTGTGGGTTGCATGCCATCTAAATTGCTTATTGCTGCCGCAGAAAGCGTGCATCAAATAGAAAAAGCACCTCAATTTGGGGTTCATCCACAAGGTGATCTGCATATTGATGGTAAGCAAGTTATGCAACGAGTGAAAAGTGAAAGAGATCGCTTTGTTGGCTTTGTTTTAGAAGGTGTTGATGACATCCCAGCTGAAGACAAACTTCAGGGTTATGCCACCTTTATTGATCACTCAACGCTAATGGTTGATGAACACACCAAGATCAACGCCAAGCGCATTGTTATCGCAACAGGATCTAGACCCGCCTACCCAGCGGCTTGGGACGAACTAGGCGATAGACTTGTCATTAATGATGATGTGTTTGAATGGGATGATCTGCCGCAGTCTGTGGCCGTTTTTGGCCCAGGAGTGATAGGTCTAGAACTTGGGCAAGCCCTGCACCGTTTGGGGGTTGAGGTTAAAGTGTTCGGCATTGGCGGACAAGTGGGGCCTCTTACCGATCCTGAGGTCATGGCATACGCAGATAAAACTTTCCAGCAAGAATTCTATCTAGACGCTGATGTAAAAGTACAGAGAATGGTTCGCAATGAACAAAAAGTTGAAATCGACTTCATCAATCGCTCGGGTGAAACTGAGTGCTTTGAAGTTGATTACGTTTTGGCTGCTACTGGCCGCCGTCCAAATGTTGATAAACTGGGCTTAGAAAACACGCCTATTGAGTTAGACGCTAAAGGTGTCCCTGTTGCAGACCCATTTACCATGCAAACCTCTATTAATAATATTTTTATTTCTGGGGACGCCAGCAACCAAATACCGCTATTGCATGAAGCGGCTGACCAAGGACGTATCGCTGGTGATAACGCAGGGCGTTACCCTGATATTAGAGCCGGCTTAAGACGCTCTACTATTTCGGCAGTGTTTACTGACCCACAAATTGCCATGATTGGTGAATCTCATCGTCAAATATCACAGCGCTTGGGTAACTGTGGTTGCTTTGAGACTGGCACGGTATCGTTTGAGGGGCAAGGGCGCTCTCGAGTGATGCTGCGCAATAAAGGGATCTTAAATATCTATGGAGAGCAAGGCACAGGCCGCCTATTAGGGGCCGAAATGATGGGACCTAATGCTGAACACTTAGCGCATTTATTAGCTTGGGCGCATCAAAATAAAATGACCATTTCACAAATGTTAGACATGCCTTTCTATCATCCCGTTATTGAAGAAGGTGTTCGAACAGCCTTGCGAGACTTAAACGCTAAACTGCATTTAGGCCCAGAAATGGTGAAACACTGCTTAGACTGTGGTCCTGGCTGTTAATCACGGCTAAAACGGCCCGCGAGACGACTCTATGTTAACCATGGAGTACAAGACGCGGGCTTTTTCTACTTTTCAGCAGCAATCACTGATATCTCAACAAGTAACGCTTCTCTTGCCATGTTAGCGGTCACACACGCCCTTGCTGGGGCATGACCTTCTGGTACCCAAGCATCCCAAACGGCGTTCATCTGTTGAAAATACTGCATATCTTTAATGTAGATAGTTGCAGATAACATATGCTCTTTATCGCTTCCCGCTTCAAGTAGCAGTTGCTCAACTTTATCTAACATAGTTTGAGTCTGCTCAGTAATGCCTTGAGTGGCATCGGCACACACCTGACCACATAAATAAATAGTACCATTGTGCTTAACAATACGACTCATGCGTGGCTTTGTTTGTTGACGTTCGATCATGACATAAATCTCTTATAAAACCGTGTGCGCATTGTAAAGACTTTCTACTTTTGAAACATATATTTAGTGTCAATTTGCCACTAAGGTCGAAAAGTCCATACCTTTCCTTTATAAAAACAAAAAGCCCCTAAACTATTTCTGTTTAGGGGCCGTCTTAGAAACTATCTAAGAAAAGCAGTGGTATAAATGTAGACTTTCTCTTTAGAAGATAGTTCCCATTTATACGCATAATTCTGTCGAGTTAAGCGACATTCACCTTCATGATCACTTGCTCATTAAGGTTGAACTCCAACGCCACTTCATCACATGCATGTTGACGAGGGCATTGTTCACAGTCTTTCAGTACTTTTTCCGGTAATAGCATTTTTGACGTCGGAATAAAGCTGTGACGCATAAAGAATTCAGGTGTTCTGGTTAACACAAAGACTTTTTTGATAGCCATTTGGCGAGCTCTATCCACTAGATGCTGCACAATAGCCGTTCCTTGACCTTGACCTTGCCAACCCGCCTCAACACCCAAAGAG
The DNA here is from genome assembly GCF_024347075.1 of Vibrio rarus. Taxonomy (NCBI): domain Bacteria; kingdom Pseudomonadati; phylum Pseudomonadota; class Gammaproteobacteria; order Vibrionales; family Vibrionaceae; genus Vibrio; species Vibrio rarus. The sequence goes on along the minus strand of NZ_AP024900.1, from coordinate 178,423 downwards.
CGAATTTCAGCTAAGCCTGAGTCATACACGTACAAAGACGCACAACCGGTCACTTCACCATGATGCTCTGCAACGGCAAAAGAACCAATATCACGAATAAGCTCACTGCGGTTTCTTGGTAAATTCTCTCCAAGACCTGCCCAGTAGGCCACCATACCTTCTAAAGTATCAATATCGGTTAAACGTGCCGCGCGAACTTTAACTCCAGATGTGTCTCTCTGCTCTAAGCGTTGCTGAGCCTGATCCACCGCATAAGCGACTTGCTTAGGACTTACCCCACCAAGGGCCGAACGTTTTTCTAGACACGATTCAATGGTCAGTATTTGGTAAACATCATTGTCGATAACAGCAGAGAACTGTTTTAGCTCTTCAAGGCTAAGCTCTTCAAGAGCACACCCTTTAGCGATAGCAGCGACTACGACTACCCCTACGATATGGTGCGCTTCTCGGAACGGAATGCCTTTCGCTACTAGATAATCGGCTAGCTCAGTAGAGTTTGCATAACCTTGTTTAGCGGCTTCAAGAGTACGTTCACCATTCACTTTGATTCCCTCAAAGCACAGTGCCGCCATCTCCATACAGTCATTCCAAGTATCTAAAGCGTCAAATAAGCCCTCTTTATCCTCTTGCATGTCTTTATTGTAGGCTAATGGCAGTGCTTTAACTGTCATCATCATGCCTGCCAATGAAGCGTATACACGGCCACACTTACCACGAATTAACTCTAAGGCATCCGGGTTTTTCTTCTGTGGCATAAGAGAAGAACCAGATGTCACAGTATCCGCTAACTCAATAAAGTTAGACTCCCCTGAGTTGTAGAAAATCATATCTTCTGCAAGACGAGAGAGGTGCAACATAGAAAGTGAAGCAATGGACATCAATTCTACTACATGGTCACGGTCAGACACTGAGTCTAAGCTGTTACGCGTAGCACGACGGAAGCCTAAAGAGTGAGCCAGTTGCTCCCTATCCATAGGATAAGCCGTACCCGCCAATGCGCCAGAGCCAAGTGGGCAAGTGTCTAAACGCTTGATAGCATCACTCAATCTTGAGTAGTCACGCTCTAACATTTCGACATAAGCCAAGCACCAATGTGCAAATGTTACCGGCTGAGCACGCTGGAGATGCGTATAACCTGGTAACACCGTAGCTTGGTGTTGTTCAGCGACAGACACCATCTTGGTTTGTAATTTATCTAAAGCAATCAGTAATTGATTACCCTGCTGACGACACCATAGTTTAAGGTCAGTGGCGACCTGATCGTTACGAGAGCGACCGGTGTGCAGTTTCTTGCCTAGGTCGCCAACTTTCCCAATCAACTGCTGCTCTACCCAAGAGTGGATATCTTCCGCGTCTGATTGCAGGATTAATTCAGGGTTTTCCATTACCTCAAGTTTTAGCTCGTTAAGTGCCAACTCAAGTTTCTGTTGCTCAGCTTCTGTTAAAACATTAACCGCATACAAAGCCTTAGACCATGCAATTGATCCAACAATGTCTTGTTCAGCTAATCGGTAATCAAAGCGAAGCGAATCGTTGAACTGTTTAAACCGAATGTCTGCTGCTTGGGTAAATCTACCGCCCCATAATGCCATTGTTTTCTCCTGAGATGCCTTGGTCTAGTGCTTACTGTATTCTATTTTTAATGCTATTTCTTTAATTCATTCAGAGCGCGAATTCTGCTTGAAAGTGAGTACAGACGGATAAAGCCACCTGCATGACTTTGATCATACACTTCATCTTCACCAAATGTCGCAAACTCTTCAGAATAAAGGCTGTTATCAGAACGTTTTTGGATAACCGTTGCTTGACCTTTGTACAGTTTAATAACCACTTCGCCATTCACATCTTTTGCTAGCTCATCAGACGCAGCAAGAATAGAACGACATAGAGGAGTAAACCAGCGGCCATCGTATACAAGGTGTGATGCTTTGATGCCTAATTCTTCACGGAATTCAAAGGCGGCTTTATCTAGAACCAATTGTTCTACTGCACGCAATGCTTCCATGATAATGGTGCCCCCTGGAGTTTCATAACAACCACGAGACTTCATACCTACAAGACGGTTTTCTACGATATCAATACGGCCAATACCATGTTTAACGCCTTTTTCATTCAAGTTAACAAGCGCATCGTATGGCGTAAGTTTTTCGCCATTAACTTCAGTAACTTCGCCATTTTCTACTTTAATTGTTACCGTTTCAGCTTGATCTGGTGCTTGTTCAGGAGACACTGTCCATGCCCAGCAATCATCATTCGGCGCATTCCATGTTTCTTCTAGAACGCCACCTTCTGTTGAGATGTGCCAAGCATTCGCATCACGAGAGTAGATTTTAGTAAGTGATGCTGTACATGGGATATTACGCTCAGCAAGGTAGTCTAAACACTCTTCACGACTCACAAGATCCCACTCACGCCAAGGAGCAATTACGTGCAAATCTGGGGCGAGTGCAGCAAACGCACCTTCAAAACGAATTTGGTCGTTACCTTTACCAGTACAACCGTGACACAAAGCATCTGCGCCCACTTTACGTGCCACTTCAACCTGTGCTTTAGCAATGATAGGACGTGCCATTGACGTACCTAGAAGATATTTACCTTCGTAACATGCACCTGTTTTTAGCGTTGGGAAGATGTAGTCAGCAACCATTTCTTCTTTAAGGTCTGCGATGTAACATGAAGAGGCACCTGATGCTTTGGCTTTTTCTTCGATGCCTTGCAGTTCTTCTTCACCTTGGCCTACATCTGCGACAAATGCCACAACTTCACAGTCATAGTTTTCTTTTAGCCAAGGAATAATCACTGATGTATCTAGGCCACCTGAGTAGGCAACAACAACTTTGTTTACGTTTACTTTGCTCATAAAAATTCTCCGATAAGTAGGAAAGCAGTCATCGCCTCTTTCCCATTAAGTTCTGTTTATAATGTTATTGCCTATTCAGGCTGAAAAAGTGTGCCTACGTTTTGTCCGGCAAATAGTTGTTCTAGTTTTTCTGGGTATCGCCAAGAAGCCACTTGAATTGGGCGACCTAAGTCAGTGGCGGCTTGCAAAGCAGCCTCAACCTTCACTATCATCCCATCAGTGATGACTTTACCGTGAATCAATTCATCGGCGTGTTGCTTATCTAAGCTCTCTAACAAGTGACCTTTACCATCCAATACGCCACTGACATCGGACAGTAATGCTAATTCTGCGTCCAGTGCACCAGCAACGGCTACTGCGGCTTGGTCCGCATTCACATTCATCATTTGTCCGTTATGAGTTAACCCAATTGAGCTAATGATTGGCAATGTATTGGTGGCCAATATGGCTTGCAGCAAATCAGAACTGCCAGGGGTCGCTTTACCAACGGCACCTAGCTCTGGGTCAAGTTCTTCAACCTTACACAATCCACCATCAGCAAGGCATAAACCCACTGTTTTTAAGCCGGCTTTTATTGCTTCGCCTTGAAGCATTTTGTTTGCTGTTCCAGCTAACGCACCCGTAATAAATGGAATTTGTTGCAGAGGGGTCACTCGCAAACCATTTTTTTTAGTCGATGTCATTTGCAAACTGTTCAGTAGTTCATCAACCAAATAGCCTCCACCATGAACCACGACGATGGCTCGATGTGACTGCTGTGATGCCTGCTCAATCGCTTTAAATAACTTAGATAGTGTCTCGCTACACTCTAGCGCTGCGCCACCCAATTTAATCACTAATGGTAATGTGCTCATAAGTTGCTTCCTTTACCGCCGTTAAAACAACGCTGTTGTTTCTGGAAATTGATTACGAATATTCAAACATTGCATCGCTTGTGCTGATGCGCCTTTCAACAGGTTATCTATCGCAGAAACGACGATGAGATGCTGACCTTGTACGCTCCAACCTATATCGCAAAATGGTGTTTGTTCAACATCTTGAATTTTGGGCATCCCTTGCTTAAGTCTTACCAACTCAGCATCGCCATAAGCGGCTTGGAACGCTTCGTTCACTTGCTCTGCCGTTACATTATCAGCAAGCTTAATCGTAATGGTTGCCAAGATACCACGTTTAAAATTACCCAAATGCGGAGTAAAAATAACGTCTTGTCCTAAGTGGTTTGCAATCTCAGGTTGATGACGGTGAGTAAATACACCGTAAGCTTGCAAGCTCACTTCGCAGAAACTATTGGTTTTGCTTGGTTTGATACCGGCACCGGATACACCACTAACCGCATTGATCACAGGCCATTGATTGCGGTCCACTAATCCAGCTTCTAACACTGGCTTAATGGCTAATTGTGATGCCGTTGGGTAGCATCCAGCCACAGCAACCAAATTTGTTTCTGCGATTTGTTCTTTATTCCACTCTGCCAGGCCATAGACCGCTTTCTCTAACTCAGCTAAATGCTGATGCGTGAAACCATAGTATTGGGAGTAAAACACATCCCCTTGCACTCGATACGCACCAGACAAGTCAAACACCTGACAGTTTTGATTCAAAAATATAGGAGCGAGATCATGGCTAACAACATGAGCCGTTGCTAGAAAAACGATATCCACACTTTTTGCGACAGTAGTGGCATCTTCCAATGGTAGAAGTGGCATATCAATTTTGCCTAGCAACTTACCATGTAGCTCACTGATCGGCTTGTTTGCATCTAAGCTATTGGCTGAAACGTACAAACCTGATAGCTTGAGGTGAGGGTGTTTGAACACCATGTTTGCAAGCTCAGCACCGGTATAGCCGCTAGCGCCAATAATCGCTACTTTTAGTTGTGTTTCGTTCTTCATCAGCTGACTCTATACCCATATGATTAGAAATGTAATGAATTTGCTATATTTCGCTTTTTTATTCATTTTTTATGACTTACTATGTGTTTTAACCTTTCATTAGTTATCTGTCAATAGTGGATACGAAGATAATATGCCAATACCTAAATTTGTTGATATATACCAAGGATTAATCAGTACTTCGTCTATTAGTTCTACCAATATAAAGTGGGATGAAGGAAATGCTCAAGTTATCGCCAAACTGGCCACTTGGTTTGAAGATCTCGGTTTTACTGTTACTACAGAAGAAGTGGAGCCAGGTAAAGTCAACCTAATGGCACAACTTGGTAGTGGCGAAGGCGGCTTATTGCTGGCCGGTCACACAGATACCGTGCCGTTTGATGAAGGTCGTTGGAATTTTGATCCTCACCAGCTGACTTTAGCCGATAACCGCTATTATGGATTAGGTACCGCTGATATGAAGGGCTTCTTTGCCTTCATTTTAGATGCCGTAAAACAAATGCAGTCTCAAGGTACCGACTGGAGCACGCAAACTAAGCCTCTTTATATATTGGCAACCTGCGATGAAGAAACAACCATGCTCGGGGCTAAGCATTTCACTAGCAATGCACCTTTTAAGCCCGACTACTGCATCATAGGTGAACCGACCAACTTAGTGCCTATTCGTGGGCATAAAGGTCATATGGCCAACTCTATTCGCATTACAGGACGATCTGGGCACTCTTCAGACCCTGCATTAGGCATTAATGCCATCGAGATTATGCATGAGGTTATGTTCTTACTAATGCAGCTTAAACAGCGCCTAATTAAAGACTATCACCATCCAGGGTTTGCTATACCCAACCCAACGCTTAATCTCGGACACATTCATGGCGGAGACAGTGCGAATCGCATCTGTGGCTGCTGTGAATTGCACTACGATTTAAGACCGCTACCCGGACTGAGCTTAGAAAGTTTGGATCAACTGCTGTTAGAACATTTACAACCCGTTTTACAAAAATGGCCGGGAAGAATAGACATTACACCGCTTCATGCCTCCATACCGGGGTATGAATGTCATGCTGATCATCACTTTGTGCATGATATGCAGCGTATCTGCGATACAGAGTCGCAAACAGTAAACTACTGTACCGAAGCGCCTTTTTTACAGGAACTATGTCCAACACTCGTCATGGGACCGGGGTCTATTGACCAAGCGCATCAACCTGACGAGTACCTAAGTTTAGATTTTATTAATCCAACAATTGATATTTTGCAAAAATCAATTCATCAATATTGCTTTGCAGGAAAAATGTCATCGCTTGTGAAATAAAATTTCAACACTGAATTTACAACAATCTGCAATTATGATTAAAATCAATATAAACGTTGGTTTTTCAATCAATTTTGTTCAAAGTTTGACTGTTGCCCCTTTTCTTGGATAGATTGGATCTCAAATCAAGGAAAGGTGTGTAATTTAATTACGAGGCTCAATGAAATGAATAAAAAATATTCTGCACTCACCAGTAACGTTAAGATGCTGGGTAATCTACTAGGCAGAACAATTAAAGATGCCCACGGAGAGGACATACTCAATAAAGTTGAGACCCTTCGTAAATTATCTAAATCGGCTCGTAGCGGCCATCAAGAAGATAGAGAAGCGCTCATCAATGAGATTGAAAATCTGCCTGATGATCAGTTTATCCCTGTCGCTCGTGCATTTAACCAGTTTTTAAACCTAACTAATATTGCCGATCAATACCATACGATTTCTCGTCACTGTGAAGATCACGTATGTGAACCAGACGTTCTACAAACTCTGTTTAGCAAACTAAGCTCTAAAGACATTTCCAAAGCCGAAGCCTCTGCAGCAATTAAGAACCTCAATATTGAACTGGTTCTTACTGCGCACCCAACAGAAATTACACGCCGCACAATGATCAACAAACTAGTGAAGATAAATGATTGTTTATCAAAACTAGAATTGAGCGATCTTGGTCATTCTGAACGCACTAAAACAGAACGCCGCTTAGAGCAGTTAATTGCGCAAAGCTGGCACTCTGATGTTATCCGTCAGCAACGCCCTACCCCTCTTGACGAAGCAAAATCTGGCTTTGCTGTTGTAGAAAACTCTCTTTGGGAAGCCGTTCCTGAGTTCCTTCGTGAACTGGATGAACGCGTGTCTACACACCTTGATGAACGCTTACCAATTGATGCTCGTCCTGTGCACTTCTCTTCTTGGATGGGCGGTGACCGAGACGGTAACCCATTTGTAACACACGATATCACTCAAGAAGTGCTTTGGTTGTCTCGCTGGAAAGCGGCTGACCTTTATCATTCAGATATTGAAGAGCTGATTACTGAGCTATCCATGACCGAGTGTAACCAAGCGGTTCGTGATCTGGCGGGTGATAACCATGAACCTTATCGCGGTATCCTTAAAGAGTTGCGTAAGCTACTAAAAGATACTCGAAATGTTATTAGTGCAAAATTGGCTGGTGACGCAGTGCCAAATCTGCCAATTTTAGAAACGGCCGATCAACTGTGGAACCCTCTACACACTCTCTACACCTCTTTACACGAGTGTGGCATGGGCGTGATTGCAGAAGGTTCATTGCTCGATACGCTACGCCGTATCAAATGTTTCGGCGCGCACCTTGTACGCATAGACATTCGCCAAGAAAGTACTGAGCATTCTAATGCATTGTCAGAAGTCACTCGCTTCTTAGGTTTAGGCGACTATAACCAATGGAACGAGCAAGACAAAATCGCATTCCTAGTGAAAGAACTCAGCTCGAACCGTCCTCTTATTCCTCATAATTGGGAACCGTCGGCGACAGTAAAAGAGATTATTGATACCTGCAAAACCGTTGCTGAGCATCCAAGAGAAGCCTTTGGCTCTTATGTCATTTCAATGGCTCGCACCGCCTCCGATGTCCTTGCTGTGCATCTATTACTTCGCGAAGCGGGCTGTAAATTCCGTCTCGGTGTTTGTCCATTGTTTGAAACTCTAGAAGATTTAAACAACTCAGAATCCGTTATGCAGCAGTTATTTAGTATCGACTGGTACCGCGGATTCATTCAAGGCGAACAGATGGTCATGATTGGCTACTCTGACTCAGCGAAAGATGCCGGCGTAATGTCAGCAGGCTGGGCGCAATACGACGCTATGGATAAACTCGTTAAAGTATGTGAAGAGCAAGGTATTGACCTCACTCTATTCCACGGCCGTGGTGGTACTATCGGTCGCGGTGGTGCGCCAGCTCATGCGGCTCTGTTATCACAGCCACCTAAGAGCTTACAAGGCGGATTACGCGTAACTGAGCAAGGTGAAATGATTCGCTTTAAACTGGGTCTTCCTCAAGTCGCGGTGAACAGCTTAAACCTATACGCTAGTGCGATTTTAGAAGCGAACCTTCTACCACCACCGGAACCTAAGCAAGAATGGCGTGACCTTATGGAAGTGCTTTCTCAGGTTTCATGTGAGTCTTATCGTAACGTGGTTCGTGGTGAAGAAGGCTTTGTTTCTTACTTCCGCGCTGCAACCCCTGAACTTGAATTAGGTAAACTTCCTTTAGGTTCTCGACCATCAAAACGTAACCCTAAAGGCGGAGTAGAAAGCTTACGTGCTATTCCATGGATTTTCTCTTGGAGCCAAAACCGTCTAGTACTTCCTGCGTGGTTAGGTGCCGGTGAAGCGATTCAATACTCTATTGATGAAGGCCACTTAGAGCTACTTGAAGAAATGTGTCGTGAATGGCCATTTTTCTCTACACGCCTCGGCATGTTAGAGATGGTGTACTACAAGTGCAGCATGGATATTTCTAAACTTTACGATGAGAAACTAACGGATCCATCACTATGGCGCCTCGGTGAGAATCTACGTGAACAGCTACAAAAAGATATTCAAGCTGTATTGAAAGTAGAGAATAACGAAAACTTGATGCAAAGTGACCCGTGGGGACTTGAGTCTATTCGTTTACGCAACATTTACGTTGATCCATTGAATATGCTTCAAGTGGAACTTCTTAAACGTACTCGTCAAGCCGAGCAGAATAATCCTGATCTTGAAGAAGCGCTCATGATTACGATTGCAGGTATTGCCGCTGGTATGCGTAATACTGGCTAATACCCAGTTATTATCGACTATCAAGCCCTAACTCATTGAGTTAGGGCTTTTTTTTTATTTATCGTTTCCTATACGATATGAGACTAGAAGCTGTAAACATGTTTTTGTAATACTTATATTTCGTTAATCTAACGCAAAAAAATCATAGTAAACTAAGAGCTTATAGGTAAGGTATATTAGGTTTCAACGGAAACTTAAAGAGACCTAACATATCCTGTCTATTGCACATAATAAAATCAATTTTCTCAGGTGAGAATGGCTTAAAAGGTAATACATGCACTCTTGAATTTCTTGAGTGACTCGCACTATTCAAAGATGAATATATAAATAATCTGAACAGTGCGTTGTTTTTTATATGCAGTATATTTGGAAGAACAACATGTCATTACCACACGTTATATTAACCGTACTAAGCACAAAAGATGCTACCGGTTACGACATTACAAAAGAGTTTTCTTATAGTATTGGTTATTTCTGGAAAGCAAGCCACCAGCAAGTTTATCGTGAACTAAATAAACTGGCTTCAAATGAATTAGTAACTTGTAAGTTGCAACCTCAGTCAGGAAAACCAGACAAAAAGATTTACTCTATTACAGAGCTAGGCCGTGAGGCACTATCTAAGTGGTTTGAACAACCTATTTCTCACCCAACAGTGAGAGATGAATTTGCAGCGAAACTTTATGCATGTGAAGTCCAATCTGCTGAGGGGTTTTCTGACCAATTGCAACTTGCACTTAATGACTCCATAAAGCTGGTTCAGTTTTATAAAGAAATCGAGAGCACACATTACTCTGATACTCGCATACTGAGCCACAAAGAAAAGATTGAACGACTAACCCTACGTCGTAACCTTCTTACTCGCGAAGCTTGGAATGAATGGGCTACAGAAGTATTGGGCGAGATTGCTTAATCAAAAAACAAAAGGACCTAGCACTTTATGCTCTAGGTCCTTTGTTTTTATTCTCTTGATGGGTTTCTCTAATTGCTCTGTCGCTTACTTTTCAATACCGTTCCCGATATTTTTCGCCCCGCTTATCGAGGTCGAACCCCTAGGGTATGACATAGCGCATAAGTCATTTCAGCACGATTCAATGTGTAAAAATGAAAATCCTTCACCCCTTCACGACTTAAAGTACGTACCATATCAATAGCTTGGCTAGCACCAACCAACTGACGTGTCGTTGGATCATCATCCAGCCCTTCAAATTGCTGAGCCATCCACCCAGGCACTTTTACCTGATTCATCGCAGCAAAACGAGACGCTTGTTTAAAATTGGATACAGGCAAGATACCAGGCACTATTTCCACATCAATTCCCGTTGCTACACAACGGTCTCTAAATCTAAGGTAACTTTCAACATCAAAGAAAAACTGGGTGATCGCTCGGCTTGCCCCTGCATCTACTTTACGCTTGAGATTAAGTAGATCCGCTTGAGCCGATTTTGCCTCTGGATGAACTTCAGGAAAAGCCGCCACAGAAATATCAAAATCATGACGCGATTTGAGTAATTCAACCAAATCAGACGCATACATTTCCGGTTTACCCCCATTTTCGGGAATATCACCACGTAGAGCTACGATGCTTTTTATGCCGTTTCTCCAGTAATCTTCTGCAATATTAAACAGTTCGTCACGAGAGGCATCAATACACGTTAGATGGGGGGCGGCCACTAAGCCTGTCTGGTTTTTTATCTCTTTAATAATGGAGTGAGTGCGGTCACGTTCGCCCGAGTTTGCTCCATAAGTTACAGAAACAAATTTAGGCTGTAATGTTTTAAGACGATGCACCGAGTTCCAAAGAGTCTCCTCCATTTTTTCACTGCTTGGCGGGAAAAATTCAAATGAGACATTAATGTTGTCTGAGAGCTCAGCTATATTTTGATTTAATGCATCAATGTGGCTCGCGTGTGTGTATCCCATGTATTTTCTCCCTGTGCCTTGCAAAATTTAGAACCGTGAACGCTCACTAGAATGAACGTTTAGACGTCTACATGTCTAAATAATGTAAATATATGACGGTGATGTCAACAAAAATTCTTACAAAGTTTAGGAAAAAGATGTTAAGAAGCCTTCAGTCATCAAAGATAATTGAAGGCTTCTTCTGCGTTATAGCAAGCCAGATAAGCGGTTCAGATCGGATTGCAACGCCCCTGCTGTGACCTCACGCCCCGCCCCAGGGCCACGAATCACTAGCGGGTTATCTTTGTACCATTTACTTTCAATGGCAAAAATATTGTCACAAGGAAGGAGATTTGCCAGTGCATGGTGCTCTTCTAGCGCCTCTACACCTACTGTCGCTGCGCCCTCTTTAGAAAGGCGTGCAACATAGCGTAAAACCTTACCTTGGCTTTGAGCCTTATTGAGACGCTCCTGTAACGCATCATTTAATACCGGTGCTTGATGGAAGAAATCATCCACTGATAATTTTAGTAGACTTTCTGGCACTAGCGACTCTACTTTGACACTTTCAGGCTCAAGATCTAATCCCGATTCACGCGCTAAAATCACTAATTTTCGCATCACATCCGTGCCATCCAGATCCGATCTTGGATCCGGCTCTGTCAAACCTTGTTGCCATGCAAGATCGACCAACTCACTAAATGGAATTGACCCATCATATTGTTGGAATAGCCATGATAAGGTTCCCGAAAAAATACCAGAGATAGCCACAATTTCATCACCGCTCTCGCGCAAGTCACGCACAGTATGGTTGACGGGTAATCCAGCACCTACGGTGGCGTTATATAGCCAATGACGTCCTGTTTTAGCAAACACATCCTGTACTTGGTGATAAGACTCACTTGGCGCAGAACCGGCTAATTTATTTGCAGAGATAAGATGCATGCCATGTTCTGCAAACTCTAAATACCGGTCAGAGACCACTTGACTAGCCGTCACATCCAGCACAACGATTTCGTCATAACTGGATTGTCGTCTAATTAGTGCCAGCCAGTCTTGATCAGCAGTGACCGCTTCATCAGCAAAACGATCGCTCACTAAGTTAGGATCAATCCCCTTCTCATCAAACCAATAACGATCACTGGCGACAACAGCAATAAGGTTAAAACTCATACCTCTGCGCTTTTCTAGCTCACTTTTTTGCTTGGCAAATAATTCAATCCAATTTGAACCAATGTTCCCTTTACCACACAATACAATTCCCACGCGCTTTTGTGCTTGGAAAAGCTGTTTGTGTAATCGATCCAGTAAATGAGGCATCTCAGTGGTTTTTACTACGGCAATTAAGCTAAGTTCAGAGTCTGTTTCAAACATGAATTCCACAGAAACTTTTTTCAGTGTTTGATAAAAACCAAAGCAATGATTGGCATTGTTGGTTACACCTGCACCCACAGCTGCAATTAACGATAATCCAGATTTTACCGTTACATTGATGTCTAGAGGCGATGCTTCAATGCACTCTAAGGCACCAGCTAATAATTCGCTGGTGTAGGCCAAGCGTAAACAATCGTTATCTGATTGCGTTTCATAGGCCAGTGGTGCCAATTGCGCTTTATTTAATAACGCCAGTACTTGTGGCTCTAAGCGCTCAAAGTCATGACCACTACCTAAGGTAAGTTCAATCAGGTTGACCTCATCAAGAGACGTCACTATTTTTGCACCTCGGCCTGAGGCCAATACACGCTCAATGCGAGTAGAGCCCGACTCCGGTTGATGGCTACAACGAAGCTCCATATCCATTGTGCTCTGCGCCACCGGTTGTAAAGTACGGCTGTGCAATACAGGAGCGGCTAAGCGAGCCAATTCACTTGCTTCATCTAAACGCAACAAAGGCAATAGACAAGCATCGCCCACAATTCTTGGGTCGGCGCTATATACCCCAGCTACATCACTCCAGATAGTGACTTTAGCCACTTCGGCCAAGGCACCTACAATCGTTGCTGAGTAGTCCGAGCCATTACGACCCAACAGCACGGTTTCCCCTTGTTGGTTTTGCGCCATAAACCCAGTGATAACCAAGCGTTGATGTGGATGCTGAGCAACGATGGACTTTGCCAATGGCCAAGATAGAGCTCGGTCAATTTCTGGCTGAGTACCGATTTCCGCACGTAAGAAATCACGAGAGTCGATAGCCACACTCGCCATATCACGCTCACTAAGTAACGCGGCGAGAAGACGTGAAGACCATACTTCACCATGACCAAGCACGGATGATTTTTGTGCTTCCGTTAATGGAGCATTTAAAGCGCTTAAGGCTGTAAATTCATCGTTCAATACGTCTTGTAGTTTTTGTGCTTTTTCTGATGGAAGCAGTTCAATAATTAATTGATTCTGATAACTACGCAATTCAAGCAATATTTCATGGGCAATGCGTCCATCTTTTTCCAAAGCCTCAAGCCAGCGTAATAAGTTGTTCGTCGTAGAACCGGCTGCTGAAACAATCACTAAGTCACCCACATTGGAGTACTCAGATAAGATGTTTACGACGCGATCAAAACACTCAGCACTGGCAAGGCTACTACCGCCAAACTTATGTAATTGCTTTTGGTTAGCCATTATTATTCCTCTATTAAATCAAATGCTTGAACAAGATCATCAATTAAATCACTTGAGTCTTCTAATCCCACAGATAAACGTAATAACTGGTGAGAAATTCCGGCTTGCGCTAGAGCTTCTTCGCCCATGGCTCTATGCGTCATGGTAGCTGGGTGGCAAATCAAGCTTTCAACACCCCCCAATGATTCTGCTAATGAAAACAGTTTTAAGGCACCAACAAATTCCTTTAACTGCTCCATAGTACCCTCAAGTTCAAAACTCAACATACTACCAAAGCCTGATTGCTGACGCTGGGCAATATCATGCCCAGGATGCTCTGGTAAGCTTGGGTGATAAATTTTCTTAACCCGTTTTTGTGACTGAAGATAGGTCAATATTTGTTGGGAACTCTCTTCATGGGCACGCATGCGTACACCTAAAGTACGCAACCCTCTAAGCGTTAAATAACTATCAAAAGGGGTTCCCGTAGCGCCAATGCAATTTCCCCACCACGCTAATTCTTCCGCATGCTGCTCTGTTTTGGTAATGACCACCCCACCAATGACATCCGAATGGCCATTAATGTATTTCGTGGTTGAGTGAATAACAAAGTCCGCCCCAAGCTCTAATGGCTTTTGGAAGATGGGCGTCAAGAATGTGTTATCTACGGCCACTAGCGCCCCAACCTCGGTCGCTTGTGCACATACTTTTTGAATATCAACCACTCGTACTAACGGGTTAGATGGTGTTTCAATAAGAATCAATTTCGGTTTTTTCGCGATGGCTTTTGCCAATGCCACTTCATCTGATTGATCAATAAACTCAACCTTAAAATCCCCTTTCTGTGCTCGGGTATTAAAAAGGCGATAAGTACCACCATAGCAATCATGAGGGGCAATAATCAGGTCATCGGAACCTAAGAACGCCGATACCCATAAATTCAGTGCTGACGTTCCACAGTTAGTTATGACAGCACCTTTACCGGACTCTAACTCATACAGTGCCGTTTCAAGCAATCCTCTATTAGGATTCCCTGAACGGGTATAATCATACTGCGGTACATCTCCGAAAGAAGGGAAGCCATAGTTAGTGGACAGATAAATAGGGGGAACAACAGCATGATATTGAGTGTCGGACTCGATACCGGTGCGGACGGCGATCGTCGATGACTTATGTTTACTGCTCATCTTCTGGTCTTTTCCTTTGACAATGGTGGTTGGTATTGGATGCCAATCAAATTAATCTGCTTATAGCCTACCCCGATCAGATTAAGACATCAACACATCTAGACGTCTAAATGCCTTTACATATAGCAGTAAACATCGCTAGAATTAGTTATTAACTCTTATATATTAAGCAATAAAGGTTCCCAATGGCAGACTGGAATGGCGAATACATCAGCCCATATGCTGAACACGGTAAAAAAAGCACTCAAGTAAAAAAGATCACTGTGTCTATTCCGCTTAAAGTTCTTAAAATTCTTACGGATGAACGTACACGCCGTCAGGTAAATAACTTGCGCCATGCAACCAATAGCGAATTACTTTGTGAAGCATTCCTACATGCTTATACAGGTCAACCGCTACCAACGGATGAAGACTTAAGAAAAGACTGTCCGGATGAGATCCCTGTAGAAGCAAAAAAAATCATGTCTGATTTGGGCATTGAGCTCGAAGTATTCGATGATTAATCAATTTTGGCCGTTACCCAGCCAACGATAAACATAAAAAAGGGGATGAGAGTTAAATCACTCTCATCCCCTTTTTGTCTATATATACAAAAAGCTACTTCTCTTGCATATATCCTTCAGGAAGATCTATTCGTGCGACACCAGACTGCACAGCCGCTTCGGCGACGGCTCTCGCTACACGCGGTAATAAACGTGGATCCATCGGCTTCGGTATAATATATCCCTTACCAAACTCTAATGAGTCCACTCCTGCAGCTGCCAATACTTCGTCAGGCACTGGCTCTTTTACCAACTGGCGAATGGCTTCTACTGCGGCCAATTTCATTTCTATATTGATTTCACTGGCTCTCACATCTAAGGCCCCACGGAAAATAAACGGGAAACATAGGACGTTATTGACCTGATTTGGGTAATCAGAACGCCCAGTACCCATAATAAGATCAGTACGTACCTGATGAGCTAGTTCAGGCTTTATTTCCGGATCTGGGTTAGAACAAGCAAATACAACCGGCTTATCGCTCATTAATGCTAATGCTTCTGCAGCCAATAAGTCTGGGCCAGATACCCCAAGAAACAGATCGGCACCTTCGATAACATCTTCTAAAGTGCGTTTATCTGTGTTGTTAGCAAATAGCTGTTTATATTCATTTAAGTCATCACGGCGTGTGTGTATCACCCCTTTACGGTCAAGCATGTAAATCTTTTCGCGTTGAGCACCACATTTGATCAATAACTCCATACAAGCAACCGCTGCCGCCCCTGCCCCTAAACAGACAATGGTAGAATCACACAATTGTTTACCTTGTAGCTCAATGGCATTGAGCATTCCTGCTGCCGTGACGATTGCGGTGCCATGTTGGTCATCATGAAATACCGGAACATCACAGCGCTCGATCAAGCGACGTTCAATTTCAAAACAATCCGGAGCTTTAATATCTTCGAGGTTAATACCACCAAATGTGTCAGCAATAGCCGCCACAGTATCAACAAACTCATCAATGGTACGATGCTTAACTTCAATGTCGATAGAATCTAACCCAGCAAAACGTTTAAATAATAATGCCTTGCCTTCCATGACGGGTTTCGATGCCATAGGCCCTAAGTTACCCAAACCTAATATCGCTGTGCCATTAGAAATAACAGCCACTGTGTTTCCTTTGCCGGTGTACCGGTAAACGTTATCAACATTCTGTGCAATTTCACGAACAGGTTCTGCAACGCCAGGGCTGTATGCTAAAGCAAGGTCATGAACAGTATCAGCAGGAGTGGTGAGTTCGACAGCAATCTTTCCTGGTTTAGGAAACTCGTGGTAATCGAGGGCTTGTTGACGAAAATCGTTGATAACTTGGTCATCTGACATGGAAAAGAATTCCTTAAAAAGTAGCAAGATAATAAAGAGAGGTAAGTGTAAATAAAAGTAGAGGAATGTGCTACACGGTGATTAAGGTTCTGTACTGGAATTGTAGTAAATATTAGCTCAATCTAGCCAGTGAGATACTGGTAAGATCAAAAAAGGCCGCCTAAGCGACCTTTTTTATTTCTTTGCTACTAAGATTATTTCTTAGAAGAAAGAGCACCGAAACGCTTGTTAAAGCGATCTACACGGCCGCCAGTATCAACGATACGTTGCTTACCAGTGTAGAACGGGTGACATTTGTCACATACGTCTAGGTGGATAGATTCTTTAGCTAGAGTTGAGTTGAACTCAAAAGTGTTGCCACAAGAACAATTTGCAGTAACAGATTTGTACTCAGGATGGATACCTGCTTTCATGGGAAAACCTCATTTATAGGCCGTGTCGCTATCCAGTTCTATGCTGAACACCACACGTAGTTTCTAACAGTGACACCGATTAATTCAGTATCTTCAAGGCGCAGTATAGTAATGAATTCGTCTAGTATGATCAACACATTTGTCCCTTTTTTCGCCACTTTTTTCTGCGCCTATCTTGCCCTATTAATAAAGAGGACCTTATAGAGCCGAGCTAGGTTCATTTATCGTAATTTTATCGGCTTTTTTCTAGTATTATCATGACTGCCAATTTTGATTATGAAAACTTCAAAGAGATCCCATGCGACCAACCATTGCCAGAGTTGCTTTACCTGTCCCTCTGGATAAAGAGTTTGAATATACTATTCCGTCCCACCTCTTCCCCGTTGTTGGTGTTCGCGTGTGGGTGCCATTTGGGCCTAAAAAACTATTAGGGGTCATTACCGCTCTTACTCATCAATCAGAATACGATATCAATAAACTGAAGCCATTGAACTCCGTCTTGGATTTCGAACCTATTTGGCCAGAAAAACTGTATAAATTAATTTATTGGAGCAGCCGTTTTTATCAACACCCACTCGGTGATACCTTAAATGGTGCTATGCCTGGGGCCCTACGAAAAGGCAAACCCGCTCAAAAACAAGCACAAAAATCTTGGACTATTACTCACCAAGGGCGCGATCAGCTCATGCAAGGTTTTGGCCGCGCGGTGCAACAAGCAAAAGTAATGCATGCATTACAAGATGGCAGTTTGTCGCATAATGAACTGCTCAATCTTGAGATACCCAGCTCTGTCCTCAAAACCCTAGAGCAAAAACAGTGGATAACCTCCTCTGAAGTGGTTGAGATTAATAATCAGTGGCAAGAGGTACGCGTCAATGCCCAAGATAAACGAGAGCTTAATCACGAGCAGATGCTGGCTGTGGTTACCGTTAATCATGTAGAAGGTTATGAGTGTGCCCTACTCGATGGCGTCACGGGATCAGGCAAAACAGAGGTATACCTGCAATTAATTGAAGCCATTGTTAATCAAGGCAAACAAGCTTTAGTGCTGGTTCCTGAAATTGGCTTAACGCCACAAACCATCAATCGCTTTAAACGCCGCTTTAATGTGCCTATAGCGACTATTCATTCAGCTTTAAACGATACTGAGCGCTTAAATGCTTGGTTAGAAGCAAAAAACAAAGAGTGTGGCATTGTTATCGGCACACGATCCGCTCTACTGACTCCTTTTGCTGATCTCGGTATCATCATAGTCGACGAAGAGCATGACTCGTCTTATAAACAACAAGATAGCTTGCGCTATCACGCCCGTGACATGGCCATCATGAGAGCCCATTCTGAAGCGATCCCCATCGTACTTGGCTCTGCCACACCGTCATTAGAAACTCTCAATAACGCTCTCTGTGGAAAATATCTGCATCTCAAGCTAACCGAACGGGCCGGCGGGGCTCTACCGGCAAAAAACAGCGTCATTGACGTGAAAGGCTTGTATTTAGAAAGCGGACTCAGCGCCCCCTTAATTGCACAAATGCGCAAACATTTGCAACAAGGCAATCAAGTGATGCTGTTTTTAAATCGTCGTGGATTTTCTCCGGCAATGATGTGCCATGAATGTGGCTGGATTGCCGAATGTCACCGCTGTGATGCTTACTATACCTTCCATCAAGGCAGCAGTGAGATGCGTTGCCACCACTGCGGCTCGCAAAAGCCTGTCGTGCATCAGTGCCAAAGTTGTGGCTCCACTCACTTAGTCACTGTTGGTGTGGGTACAGAGCAGCTAGAAACGCATTTAGATGATCTATTTCCTGAGTTTAAAACCATACGTATTGACAGAGACAACACTCGTCGTAAGGGGAGCCTTGAAGCGGCTTTACAATCCATTCGTAATGGTGAATATCAAATTCTTATTGGCACACAAATGCTGGCAAAAGGACACCACTTTCCCGACGTTACTTTAGTTGCCTTGTTGGATGTGGACTCATCTTTATATAGTAGTGATTTCAGAGCTTCAGAGAAACTGGCGCAACTGTTTATTCAAGTCGCAGGGCGGGCGGGCAGAGCCAGTAAACCAGGGCATGTTGTATTGCAAACTCATCACCCTGAACATTCATTATTACAAGCCTTACTGCATAAAGGTTACCCCGAGTTTGCCCATAATGCGTTGTTGGAACGAAAAGTCGCGCAACTTCCTCCTTATGCGAGCCTATCGTTATTCCGTGCAGAATCTAATCACTCACAGCTTGCGGAGGATTTTTTAAGACAAGTAAGGCAAACATTAGAGACTCACCCACTATTTGACCAGCAGTGCTGGGTGCTAGGCCCAACACCTGCGCCTATGGCGAAAAGAGCCGGTAAGTCTCGTTGGCAACTCATTTTGCAATGCCAATTACGCTCCACGATGCAGAAGTTATTAATGAGCGCCAAACCCGTCATAGAAATGCTCCCTAACGCCAAAAAAGTACGCTGGAACATAGATGTAGAGCCTCAAGATTTAAGCTAAATCAGTTGCATATGCATAAGTGTGACAACGATCGCGAAAAGTTGTCCTGTTTTGCTACTTTCACCGTAAACTATGCGGATAAAACTGTTTACACTTATTTCTCATTCGCAATTAGAGCTGAATGTTTGAAACCAGTTTGCTTCAAGGATTGAATCAAGCATGCACTAATTATCTTAGAGGATAAATGTACTATGGCGACAATGAAAGATGTTGCTGAACTGGCTGGTGTGTCAACAGCAACGGTTTCTAGAGCCCTAATGAATCCTGAAAAAGTCTCGTCTTCGACCCGTAAACGCGTTGAAGATGCAGTGATTGAATCAGGGTACTATCCAAGCACAATCATGCGCAGTATGAAGCGCAACGAATCAAAAACCTTGGTTGTGATTGTGCCCAATCTTTGTGACCCCTATTTTTCGGAAATTATTCGCGGTATTGAAGCGGCGGCATCAGAACAAGGTTATCTTGTGTTACATGGCGATAGCTCTCAGCAAAAGTGTCGTGATGACTCATTAGTCAACTTAGTCTACTCAAAACAAGCCGATGGCCTTATCTTGCTCGGCACCGACCTGCCTATTGATGCAAGTAAAGCAGAGCAACGCAACCTTCCTCCTATGGTAATGGCCTGTGAATACGCACCCGAACTGGAATTACCCACAGTACACATTGATAACCTGACCGCTTCTTTTCAGGCTGTTAATTACCTGGCTAAATTGGGTCATAGACGTATTGGGGAAATTAGCGGGCCGGCAAATGCCCCTTTGTCCAGTTTTCGCAGTCAAGGATTCCAACAAGCATTACGGCGCGCTGGGCTAAATATTGACCTCACCAATACTGCAATGGGCGATTTCACGTTTGAATCAGGGGCCATCGCTTTTCGAAAGCTCATGAATGTGGGCTCACCACCTAGCGCGATTTTTTGCCATAACGATATGATGGCGATTGGTGCAATCAAAGAAGCCAAAAATATGGGGCTTCGCGTTCCACAAGACATTTCCTTTATCGGCTTCGATAATATAGAGTTTTCTGAATACTGCGAACCACCACTGACAACCGTCTCTCAGCCTAGGTATGATATAGGTTATCAAGCAACCTTAATGTTGTTTGAACGCCTAAATGGTAACGAGATAAGCTCTGATTCTCGACTTCTAGAGACGGAGCTAATCATAAGACAAAGTACCCTACCGCCTAGCTATTAGGGTCTGTTAACGGGTGGTTTTCTGTTAACATAGAAAGTGTGATTAATAACGGAATAGATTAATTCGAGTGGCAAGAAAAGACTATGTAAAAGGTGGTAGAACGCAAGCGAAGAAAAAGCCGCGTAAATCAGCCCCACCGAAAAGACCTTGGAAAGTAATCATCCTAGCCTGCTTAATGCTCGGGGGATTTAGCTATGGACTCTATACCTTAAGCCAAGATCCTGAACCGGCGAAGCCCGCTAGAATCGACACCACAATAAAAGAGAACACCTCAGCTAAAAAATCTTCTGAGGATATCCCTCCTCTACCTGAAGAAAAATGGGATTACGTAAAAACACTTCCAGAACGTGAAGTTAAAGTGGTACCCAAAGCGGAAGTATTATCTAAAATCCCATACATTATGCAGTGCGGAGCATACAAAAGCCGTTCACAAGCAGACGGAAGAAAAGTGGATATCGCATTCCAAGGTATCAATAGCAAAATTGTGCAACGAAAAGGCAGTAGTTGGTACCGAGTTATCCTTGGCACCTATGCACGTAAACGCGATGCTGAACGTGACAAGCATAAGCTTCAACGAGCCAAAATAGAGCCTTGCATCATAATGAAAGATCCAACGCACTAACACTAAGACCTGAGCCAGTAAAATGACTCAGGTCTTTTTTTGTTTGTTTTCTATAAGGTTCCCCCACCTCAACGTGTGCTCTACCTTGAATTTCCCTTAAGTGATCCCCATTTTATTTTTATCTCGCTAGTGAAATAAAAAGGAAACCTCGTGACTACCATAATATCCGTACGCCGAAATAATAAAGTTGTCATCGCTGGTGATGGACAAGTTTCTCTAGGTAACACCGTAATGAAAGGCAATGCACAAAAAGTGCGTCGTCTTTACAACGATAAAGTACTTGCAGGGTTTGCTGGCGGTACTGCTGATGCATTTACGCTATTTGAAAGACTGGAAAATAAATTACAAATGCATCAAGGCCACCTCACTCGTGCCGCAGTTGAACTGGCCAAAGACTGGCGTAGCGATAAAGCCCTACGCCGTTTAGAGGCTTTACTTGCTGTAGCTGATGAAACCGCCTCTTTTATCATTACCGGTAATGGTGATGTTGTTCAGCCAGAAAATGATCTCATTGCTATTGGCTCTGGTGGTAACTTTGCTCAAGCTGCCGCAACAGCATTACTAGAAAACACACAACTAGACGCAAAAGAAATCGCTGAAAAATCATTAAACATTGCTGGCAATATTTGTGTCTTTACCAACCACAACCACACCATTGATGAGCTTGAGTACTAAGGAATTAACATGTCTGAGATGACTCCTCGTGAAATTGTTCACGAACTAAATCGACACATCATCGGTCAAGATAATGCGAAACGCTCTGTCGCCATTGCATTACGTAACCGTTGGCGTCGCATGCAGCTTGAAGAAGGCTTGCGCGCTGAAGTCACCCCAAAAAACATTCTAATGATTGGCCCAACTGGTGTGGGCAAAACAGAAATTGCCCGCCGCCTCGCTAAACTGGCGAACGCTCCTTTTATTAAAGTTGAAGCAACAAAATTCACCGAAGTGGGTTATGTGGGTAAAGAAGTAGAAACCATCATCCGTGATCTCACTGACGTTGCTGTCAAAATGACCCACCAACAGGCCACGGAAAAAGTGAAGTTTCGTGCTGAAGAGCAAGCAGAAGAACGCATTTTAGATGCGCTATTGCCACCGGCTCGTGACACGTGGGGAGAGAACGAAAAACCACAAGAAAACAGCTCGAATACTCGTCAGATTTTCCGTAAGAAATTACGCGAAGGTAAACTTGACGATAAAGAAATTGATATTGACATTGCTGCCCCACAAATGGGGGTCGAAATCATGTCTCCTCCAGGCATGGAAGAAATGACCAATCAATTGCAAGGCATGTTCCAAAACCTTGCTGGTAATACCAAAAAAAGCCGCAAGCTAAAAATTAAAGATGCCTTTAAGGCGCTTATCGAAGAAGAAGCTGCGAAGTTGGTCAATCAAGAAGAGTTAAAAGAAGATGCCATCTTCAATATCGAAAATAACGGTATTGTCTTTATTGATGAGTTTGACAAAATTTGTAAGCGCGGTGAAAGCTCCGGTCCCGATGTCTCCCGTGAAGGGGTACAGCGCGATCTACTACCTCTCATCGAAGGTAGCACTGTATCAACTAAACACGGCATGGTAAAAACCGACCATATTTTGTTTATTGCCTCAGGAGCCTTCCAGGTTGCCAAACCTTCCGACCTCATTCCTGAGTTGCAAGGGCGCTTGCCGATTCGTGTTGAGCTAGAGGCGCTTTCTAGCCATGACTTTGAGCGTATTCTTACTGAACCACGTGCCTCTTTAACAGAGCAATATGTTGCCCTGCTTAAAACGGAAGATGTGGCGATAAATTTCACTGACGATGGTATTAAGCATATTGCTCAATCCGCTTGGCAGGTCAACGAAACCACTGAAAATATCGGTGCTCGCCGTTTGCATACTGTCATGGAGCGTTTAATGGATGAGATCTCCTACGATGCTACAGAAAAAGTCGGTTCTACGCTGACCATTGATGCTGAATATGTTGAAAACAAGCTAGGTAAACTGGTGGAAGATGAAGATCTAAGCCGCTTTATTTTATAATAGGTTATCAATAACGACACAATAAAGGCGCTCAATTGAGCGCCTTTATTTTTAGCAAAAAGCACTGCAAATGACTCGCTTAAGTGCTTAAGTTTGCTAATACTAGATATTTAGTGACTAAGTAATTAATCGCTACCAAATAGATCTCGCGTATACACTTTATCAGCCACGTCTTTTATTTCATCAACCATACGGTTCGAAACAATGACATCTGATACCGCTTTAAATTCTTCTAGATCGCGAACATTACGAGAGTGGAAGAAATGTTCTTCTTCTAATACCGGCTCATACACCACCACTTCGATACCCTTAGCTTTTAGGCGCTTCATTATCCCTTGAATGGATGAGGCGCGGAAGTTATCTGAGCCCGCCTTCATGATCAAACGATAAATTCCGACCACTTTAGGCTTGCGGCTAATAATGGAATCGGCAATAAAGTCTTTACGAGTGCGGTTAGCATCTACGATAGCACCAATAATGTTATTCGGTACATTTTGGTAGTTAGCCAGCAGTTGCTTGGTATCTTTTGGTAAGCAGTAACCGCCATAACCAAATGAAGGGTTATTGTAATGGTTACCAATACGAGGGTCTAAACCAACCCCTTCAATGATTTGACGAGCATCAAGACCATTGGCTTCAGCATAAGAGTCTAGTTCATTAAAATACGATACACGCAGGGCTAAATAGGTATTTGAAAATAGCTTAACGGCTTCAGCTTCTGTTGAGTCCGTAAACAAAATTTCGATATCCTCTTTTATCGCGCCCCCAGCCAGTAGGCCAGCAAATGTCTTAGCACGTTCACTACGCTCACCCACAATAATGCGAGATGGGTATAAGTTATCAAATAAAGCACGACCTTCACGCAAGAACTCAGGAGAAAAAATAATATTTTCACAACCAAACTCTTGTTTAATACGCGCTGTGTAACCTACAGGTACAGTCGATTTGATGACCATAACCGCTTGCGGGTTAATGGCAATCACTTCTTTGATTACCGCTTCTACTGATGAAGTGTTGAAGTAGTTTGTTTGAGGATCATAATCGGTTGGGGTTGCGATGATCACGTAACGAGCATCTTTATACGCCAACTCTTTGTCCAATGTGGCGGTAAAGTTTAAATCTTTATTCGCTAAAAAATCTTCAATTTCGACATCCACAATAGGAGACTTTTTATTGTTTAGTAGCGCGACCTTCTCTGGGATGATATCCACTGCCACAACTTCATTATGTTGCGCAAGCAGCACAGCGTTTGACAGGCCTACATAACCTGTTCCTGCAATAGCTATTTTCATTGTTCTTCTCTGTTTAATTTTCTTCTTTACGACCAAACGCAAATCTAACGAGTACGATGCCTACACCCAACATACCACCAAATAATGCGCCTAACACAGCAATTAATGCTCGCTTCGGTGCGTCACGATTGATAGGTTGCTCAACATCTTCAATAAATCGATACGACTTTAGATGAATATTTTTATCTATAGCGAGTTTATCCATAAGACTCAATTTAGCATCAATTTGTTGTAACCTTGGCTCAATAACCGCAAGATTTTTAACGTTTTCTAAAGCCTCTATTTTGGCTTTAATCGCTTTAGCGCCTAAGTTAATCGCAAACAACTCATTGTCACCCAGGTTTTGTATCGGAGCGTTTACCGATGCTGCTTTAGCAATATCATAAGCATATTTAGCGCGCTGTAACTCAGTGGCCAAAACTTGCTTGGCTTGAGTTTCCAAAATGATTTTTTGCTGTTGTAGCTGTGTTTTCTTTGAGTCTAAAGTCGCCGTTAAGTTATTCAACGCATCAGCATGAACTTTCAACTCAATCATTGCTATATAATCATTAAGAAGATTGTAGCTGTCCATTTGAGTCGTCGCTTGCAACGATATTATGTACTCATCACGGCGATTTTTTTCCGCCGGTTTAGCCGAGATTTTTTGATACCAATCGCTGTATAACTGTCGTTGCGCTGCATCTGCATCTGCATCCGCATCCGCGTCTTTTGCTAGCTCTTGCTTGAAAGCCAAAAAGGTTTCATTATTATCAAAGAAACTTTTTTTGTTGGCTGTAGCATTAAAAGCACGCACGAACTGAGCAAAAATCTTGTCTGAGGCGACGAGATTATCCAATTCTTTACTAATACGAATGGTGCCATCATCTTGATAACTATCAAATATTGGCTGGTAAGATTTCACCTGCTTACTATAGGCGGCGTAATCATTAACTTGAGGCTCAACGATCCGCGCCTTAGAACTCCACCACTCTTGGGCATTCAGCGCATAAATAACCGCAACTGCAGCACACAAAAAAGTCGTAACTAAAATTAAAATCTTCCCTTTCCATAGCGCAACAAATAACTCCCTAAGGT
Source organism: Vibrio rarus (assembly GCF_024347075.1). Lineage (NCBI taxonomy): Bacteria > Pseudomonadati > Pseudomonadota > Gammaproteobacteria > Vibrionales > Vibrionaceae > Vibrio > Vibrio rarus. Next base: position 152,903 of record NZ_AP024900.1, on the reverse strand, counting down.
CTATCTCATCATCTTGATAAGGTTCAAGCATAGGGTGCTGGCTCGGCGATTGTGGGTGTGTAGATTGATTCAAGTTCATTCCTCTATAACTATGTCTTATCAGTTGTACGCTAGAGATAGTCAACGTCAATATCATTGAGCATTGCTATCCTCATTTAGAATTAAGTTTCTCATAAATTGAGGTTTAATTCCCTAGATTTTAGTTCCTTGTTATACTCGAGGAAGTGAAATTTAGAGGAAAGCATAAAATGATCATAGTAACCGGTGGTGCTGGTATGATTGGCAGTAATATTGTCAAAGCACTAAATGATAAAGGGTTTAATGATATTCTTGTCGTCGATAATCTCAAGAATGGCAAAAAATTTGTCAACTTAGTGGACCTTGATATTACTGACTACATGGATCGCGATGATTTCCTTACCCAAGTGATGGCCGGTGATGATTTTGGTTCCATAGAGGCCATATTCCATGAAGGGGCGTGCTCTGCTACCACTGAGTGGGATGGAAAGTATATGATGCTCAATAACTATGAGTACTCAAAAGAGCTACTTCATTACTGTTTAGATCGTCAAATTCCATTTCTGTACGCTTCATCTGCGGCGACTTATGGCGAAACCGATACTTTTATCGAAGAACGACAATATGAAGGCGCGTTGAATGTTTATGGATATTCAAAGCAGCAATTCGATAATTATGTTCGCAAACTTATTGAGGATGCAGAAGCTCACGATGAAACCCTCTCTCAAATTACCGGCTTTCGTTACTTCAATGTGTACGGCCCTCGTGAGCAACATAAGGGTACAATGGCCTCTGTAGCCTTTCATTTAAATAATCAGCTTAATGCAGGTGAGAACCCTAAACTTTTCGCTGGTAGTGAGCACTTCAAACGTGATTTTGTATATGTAGGTGATGTGGCCGCCGTAAATCTATGGTTTCTAGAAAACCCAACATCTGGCATCTATAATCTAGGTACTGGGTGTGCTGAATCTTTTAATGAAGTGGCGAAAGCTGCCATCAAACACCACGCAAAAGGTGAAATTGAAAGCATTCCATTCCCGGAACATTTAAAAGGCGCTTACCAAGAATACACCCAAGCCGATCTTACTAAATTAAGGGCTACAGGGTGTGATCATGTATTTAAGTCAGTAGCAGAAGGTGTTGCTGAATATTTAAACATTATTAACAAGTAGTGACGTTATTGATGAATAACCCTCGTAATGACTTTGATCCTAAAGCCTACAATCCCACATTTAAATGGGGCTTTCTTGCACCTAAATATTGGACAACATGGTTCGGGATCTTATTTGCTATCCCATTTAGTTTTGCACCTATCTCTTTCCATCGTTGGTTGGCCTCTCTTGCTGCTAAAAATATAATGGCGAAGACTAAAGGCCAGGCTTATCGAGCTCGAGTAAACCTCAGCCACTGCTACCCAGAGATGTCAGAACAAAAAAAAGAAAGCATTGTTAGCGAAATTCTAGTCACTGCTGGAACGTACTTAATGCGCTTTCCATTACTGACTTTGCGTAGTAGAAGATGGTTAGAGGTAAATACGAAAGTTAATGGGTTAGAGTATTTCACGCAGGCCAAAGCCGCCGGTCAGAATGTCATCTTTCTAGTGCCTCACACTTGGTCTGTCGATGTGTTTGCAATGTTACTCGCCTCTCAAGGGCACCCTATGTGTACTATGGTGAAGAGTCAAAAAAATGCTCTCAGTGAGTGGGCTATGTCAAAACAAAGGAAGCACTACGGTGGCCGCCTATACGAAAGAGCGGGGGGAATTAAACCATTTATCAAAGCCATCAATGATGGTTACACTGGATATTTTTTACCCGATCAAGATCACGGTCCTAAAAAAAGCGTCTTTGTTGATTTTTGCGCAACAACCAAGGCGACTTTGCCTGTAATGGGCTTTCTGGCGAAAGCCACTAAATCTAAAATCATTCCATTATGGACAGCATTTGATGTTAAAACAGGTAAATTCGAAATAGATGTCTATCCGCCACTAGAAGATTTTCCCACAGAGACGCCTGAAGGAGACGCTTTAGCCATGAATCGTTTTATTGAAAAGTGCTGTGAAGATAAACCAGAACAGTATATGTGGAATTTAAAGCTTCTTCATTCTCAACTCAACGGTGATTCACTATATAAGTAAACCACTATAGAGCACTCTTATCACAATCAATTAAAAATCTTATAGCTATAAAGGTAGTTTCTTCGACAGTGTCAGTCACAAATCAAGTGCACTACCTATATAGCTATATTCTTGAAAAAATCTTTCTCATCATACATATTCTTAACATTTCTTTTTATTTCACTATCATCCCACTCCCACCATTTCTCTTCTAGAAGTTGCTGTATTGTCTCAGCCGGAAATCTATACTTAATAACTTTTGCTGGTACACCAGCAACAATAGAGTACGCCGGAACATCACGATTGACGACAGAACCCGCAGCAACGACAGCACCATCAGAGATATTAACACCAGGAAGAATGGTTACATTAGAGCCAATCCAGACATCATTGCCAATGTTCACTTCTTGAACTTGATCCGGAATAGGCTTTTTACTCTTTATAAATCCTCTACTCTCATTATATAAAATGGAGCTTGTCGACTTAAAGTTTAAAGGATGATTGCCCGCAACAATAATCACATGCGGTGCTATTGATGAAAAAGAACCTATCGATCTCAACAGTTTCGCACCATTTATTTTCCTTCCCCAAAAAGCCTGATAGCCAATTGAATGCTTACCGATAGTAAAGCCGAAAAATTTTTCACTGATGTATTTATAGATCGTCGACTTATCTTTATGTTGAATATATATCAATGCATAATAAGCCATTGATTTTATCGGGTTCAGTTGTTTACCATGAGATTTTCTCTTAGCAATATACTCTCCACAAAAATCAAGAAGAACTTTATCTACGCGATTGAGTCCAGCCTCCATTTCTTGTCTCCTACTTTTCAGTTATAGTATTTGAAGTGGATATACACTATCAAAAACTCATTTGCTCTTTAATAATAAATTCTATTGAGAACTTGTTAATATCTCTCGCATCTACGTACTCAGGTGTGTCAATATAAGACTGTAATTTAGTAGTGAGCGCTATAAGGTCACCATTTTCCACTAAACCCCTTGAAAGTTGTTTAGTTAAAATTTCATCCACTGGTCCACATTTTGTACTGATAACTGGAGTACCATTCGCAATTGACTCCAGAATCACATTACCAAAACCTTCAGAAATAGAACTCAGCACAAAAATAGAGGCCTTCTTAAACCAAGGATTGGGATTTTTAACAAGACCTACAAAGTGCACACGTTCAGAAAGTTCTAATTTTTTTGTTAATTCAACAAGGTATTTCTTTTGATAACCATCACCAAGTATGATCAAGTCAAAATCAATCAAATTTGATTTATGAAAAGCACGAATTAATAGCTCAAAATTTTTCTGTTTTGTTAACCTTCCAACACCTAGAATATATGGCTTAGACGTTGGTAATACAATATCTTCTTTCGATAATATATCTATCTTTTCAAAGTCAATCGGGTTATAAATTACTTTTATCTTTGAAATTTTGACATCATAATATCTGGTAATATCTAGAAAATCATTTTTAATATGTTTGGAAACTGTAAACATCTTTTTATTACCAAACACTTTCCTCAAGCTATATGAACGGATTTTTTTAACCAAGGTCCACTTAGAGTATGACGGAAATCGATAAGGCAAATGTAAACTAAAAATAATATTACTATGTTCAATCCACCAAAGCCTTTTAAGTGAACGTGCACCACGAACGAATACTACATCATACTCTGAAAAATTAATGGTCTTATTAACAATCCCAATATATATATACTTATTAAATATTGGCTCCAAGCTAGCAATGCCAATTTTCGATATGATTCTAGATATACACAACCTTGGTATATCCCAAAACTTTCTAAATAAATAAGAAGACCAATTGAGATTGATGATATTACAGTTAAAATCTATGTTAAAATCTAAGCCTGAAGATAGTTGTAAAATATCCACATCATTACCACTCTCAACTTGCTTTCTCGCTAGGTCGATTGTTATTTTTTGAATTCCACCAAGTTTTAGATTGTGTACAATATAAAGTATTCTAGCCATTTTACCCTCTTTTTATTTTAATTGTAACTAGCCAAATATTTATTAGTAATCCGTTAACCTTATGCTAATTTATTTACATTCAAACACTAATATTCTTAGTTACAGTCCTCCCTTGAATAAGTAAAATATTTATTAACATACAATAAAATATAAGTGGGTGTGCATTTCTAAATGGAACATCAGTTAATGCACAGGCAAGATAAACGGTAACAATAATGTATATAACATCCCTATACTGACTATCACGAGCATAGTAAATCACATAACCGATTGAAAATATAAATATTAAAAATCCTACTATTCCATACTTTGCAAGTTCATTAATATATTGATTATGAAGATGAGTATAAGTAGCAACCCTAGGTGACGTTATAATACCTTGCATAAAAAGTTGTTGTTTAGTATCGACTATACCTTCACCGACACCTAATATTGGATGTTCATTAAATATGATCCAACCAGCATGCCAAAGTTGCAACCTTTGACCAAATGATGTATTTAAATTTCCTCGCTCAATTTGAGTGAGTTCATATTTAGTTTGTGACATTCTATCTGATAGATAGTCTTTAGACGATATATAAACCCCAGATATAATAATTGAAATTATAAATAGGATAGTTAACTTAAATTTAGTGGTACTTTTCTTCAATAACAACACGACTGAAATTAATAATCCCATAATCGCTGCTGACCATGGCCCTCGAGAATCAGATAATATTAAACCTGTAGTAGAAGATAAGAAAACAAAAGCATATAATATTTTATCTAACTTAATTTTAGATATAAAAAATAGATAAAAAGAAACTGAAAGTATAGCTGCACAGACAGTTGCAAAATGGATCGGATTTATATCCCACTCCCTATTAAATAGATCCCCACTGTAATATAACTTAACCATATAGATAAGAATACTTATGCTACTAGCAAGTAGCATATATTTAACTTTTATTTTTGAATATATATCAACTGGTATTATTGAGACCAATAATAATACAGATATTATTGATCGGAATCTATTAGAGCTATATCCATAATATGAATATGCAAACAAAGCAAAAATAACATTAACTACAATTACAATAAAAAATTTATTATTGCGAATGTTTTCTATATGCCTTGACGACGAAAAAAGAGATACTAATATGAAAGCAATTATAGTTAATGTTGTGAATTCCTTTTTGGCATCATTATATAATAATAGACCTGAGAAAGACCATAATATGGGTATACTTACTAAAATAAATACAATTTTTTCATTCAGTATGTTGCGCATCTAGCATATCCTTATATACGGCCAATGTAGCATCAACACCTTGTTTAACATTAAATTTATCAATCACCCTATTTCGAGCCGCCACTCCAAAGGCTTTGCATTTTTCACGGTCATTATAAAGTTGCAAGATTGCCTCGGCTAAAGCTGCAGGCTCTCCCGGTGGTACCACTATCCCTGTTACCCCATTTTTTACTAGCTCTGCATTGCCCCCTGTATCAGATACAATAGAAGGTATTCCGTATGAATTCGCCTCCAATACGGCTCGACAGAGTCCCTCTCGCTTTGTTGTTGGCAATATAGTCACATCTGAAGCAGCAGCAACTTCTGGAGCATCAGTGCGATAGCCTAAAGCATGCACTTGCTGTTCTCGCTCACTTAACTTAATCATTTTTTTGACTTGTTCAGAATGTGGATCAGCCCCAACCAGTAGGACATCAATATCCATCTCTTTTGGTAACATCGCCAAAGCTTGCATAAAAATATGCAAACCTTTACGAGGTCTTAAATTAGCAACCAACGATAACTTAAAGCTACTAACAGGAAGATTCATATCCGATAGATCTGCTTTTTCTTTTTGATACCATGCTTGATCATGACCTTTATAAACCGTTACTACTTTGGATTTGTTTCCCCAGACATGCTGTTTTAGGTCATCCTCTACCGCTTTTGCGACACAGATAATTCTATCTAACCTAGGATGTAACATCGTTAAGTAACAGCTTGGATCTAGACGAGAAATGTTCCCCGTCTGGCCCCTATAAGCCACAACCTTCACCTTTAATCCAATGGCGGCCGTTGCACCATTACTACAAGCAATATTATTAAATAAATGTAGGACATCAATGCTTCTCTCACGGAGAAGTCTTCTTATCGTCTTTATCGTTGAAACTGAAAACTTTTTGTTTAAAGGATCAATAAGAACCTCTATCCCATGCTTCTCAAAATAAGGTATCAATCCTGAACCAGGGTTACATAAAACGATCACATTCACCTTTCCAGAAAGATGAAGACCTATGATCTGTGACGCTTCAGGCCTAATCGGATTGATATTCTCACGATCATGATGTGTTACTGCCAATAAATTTATTTTTTTCATTCTGTCACCGTACGTTCTAAACCATCAGCCAGTTTTTTAGGGAAATTAAAGCAGTCATCAGCTTTGGTATGTATTATTTCATCGCATTTGCCTTCAAAGCTTTTTGCAGCAGATGAAGTAACCGTAACGACTTTATTTACTTTCACTCCTAAAAGAGGCATCAGTTCAGCAGGAAAAGTTGATTCTATAATTATGGAGTCAGGGAAGTAATCACGATAACGTGTTTTCTCTGCTGGATGTGGTTTTATAACTAATAATTTTTCACTTATTCCTAACTTACAAAGAATTTGTTTATAACCTTCTATTTTTGAATTTTCACTATAGTCAATTCGACTTTCACTAAAAGGCTGTGTAAACAACACACTAAACGAATTATTTATTTGATTAAAATCTGATATTTTTACATCAAAGAAATTTAATATTTTGTTTTTTTCTTGTTCACTTTTTGACAACCAAAGTTCTTCTAAGTTAACAATTTCTATTTTATCTTTAAAATCAATAGCTGCATTAATGTTTTTTGTTAATATGATTTTATTTATTTTTGAAGTTTTTATAGGTTCTTTCAATATTAACCTATTAAACAAACCTAATATAAAACTTTTGTTTTTAACCCCATTAACTAATTCTTTATGTGTTGTTCCTATTCCATCTTCTATCTGGCATCGTTCAATTTTAATAGCAGGGTCATTGATTTCCCTTGCGTTACCAATACAATAGTCATATTTTGAAAAAATATTTCTTAATTGCCACTTTCTTTTAATATATTCTACTGGTTTTTTTTGGAATTTAGGTGTTAATCTTGGAATTAGAGTGTGAGAATAATCTAAAACTTTAATATTATCCTTCATAAAAAGAAGTCTATCTTGCGTAAACCTATCACCCCATAATAAATAATCTTTTTCTTCCCAGTTAGGGTCATATAGAAAATATAAGAACAGACTATATGGCGTATTTTCAAAAACTAATGTGTTAGTTTTCATGGAGTAACCTCAAATATTTCATAGCCACACTCTCAGACTGAACACGCTCTAATATGTCTAAGTTATTCATATTTGGGTACTCCTGCAACATCTCATCTGTCACTCTAGCTAAGTTCTTATAATCCCCTGTAGATACTAGAAAACGCTCTAGATCTCCCGTTAATATTTCTATTGGTCCATGGGGGCATCGAGTACTAACTACTGGGGTCTTACATATCAATGCCTCAATAAGAACAGTAGGTAGGCCCTCAAAATCTGAACTTAAAATTAACCCTTTTGCTCTTTTTATCCATGGATAAGGGTTCAACTGGAAATCAGGAGCAATAACTCTGTCTTCAACTCCAAATTTTCTAGCCATTTTCATAATAGCTTCTGGTTTATGGCTTAAAAAAACAATAGGCAGATTATTTTTCATCTTCGTTATTGAACGAAATAATACATCATGCCTTTTTTGAGCAACGAATCTCCCAACATGAATAAGATAATCAAATGTAGGTATATCACTATTTTCTTTGTTTGATAATGATCTTATTTTTTCTATATCAAAAGGATTATATATTGTATTGATAGTTTTAGGCTTAATCCTTTTTTTATTTATTATTTCACTTTCTATCCCTTTTGACACTGTCACTAGATTTTGCCCATTAAGTACTTTTTTTGTTCTTAGTTTTTTTAGGTATTTAATAGGCCCCATTCTCGCATGTCTTTTTAATTCTTCTTCAACAGAGGCATGGATGACAACAAATAGTGGGGAAACTTTAGACTCAATCATTACTAAATTTGTTTTATCTAAATTTGAAAGAAAAAGATCAAATTTACCTGATTCTTCTTCAATCTTTTTGACTTTTTTTGCTAATAATTCTGCAGCAGGAGCAACTTTAAAGTACCCCTTCAATCCTTTGTAATTTTTATCAAAACAAAAGTGAACATTTATATTTTTATCAAGCTCAAATACACCCTCACGATCCATCAATAAAAAGTGTGGCTCATGACCCAAGCTAACTAACTCATTCGCAAGAGAGATCATTACCTTCGGTGCTCCACCACCATTCAAATTATCTATAGCGATCGCAATCTTCATATTATTATAATTTCCAGTAGCTTAATTTTTTTCTGAGTTTAATTTCTCGAACTAAATTCATTGGTTTTTTTACTGTCCTGCCTAATTGCAACATTTGGTTTACTTCACTCACTACTCTTTCACTAGACATTCCATCACTGTACGGATGAATACTATTTACATACTCTTCAATAAAGTGTTTATCTTCACTCGTCATATGTAAAGCAGTGGTTAGCATTGACTCTACTTTATCTATATCGGTCACATTGAGTAAGTAAGGTTGAGGAGAAACGTTTCTAAAAGTAACAACTGGCTTTATTTGCATCAAGAACATGATCAATACCGATGACGTATCGCACAGCATTACATCGGCAGCCTTAAGCAAAGGCAATACATTGTCCGTCTCAATAAATTGTAAATTGTCATTTTGTAGAGCCTTGTACTTTTCAACCACGTCTTGAGGCATTTTTGGGTGAAATTGAATTAACCAACGCCAATTCCCCTTCAGTGATAACTCTTTTATTTTTTCGAACAATACAGGCGCACAAGAGAGGTTCCGAGAGAAGGTCGAGCACATCAAAACTGTCGGTCTAGTATCACTTGTGTCGATGTAAGGGTTGTCTAAATCTTTATTAAATAAAGGATCGAGTGCAGACCATCCTGTTTCTGCTACCTCAAAGTATTTATATTTTTCCGCCAAGCGTTGAAATGGAAGAGTAGTCTCAGGCCCTTGAGTGCAATAAAGGTCAAAGCAACCGCGAATTTCAAAATGGTCAAGGCGACCTCTGCGGTTGATTTTTCCGGCATTAAAACCATGGAAAACCGCCACTTTTAAGCCCGGAATAAAATTAGGCACCATATTACCAGGAACAAACACTGCGTCAGGGTTCCATTGGATGACGTCACTGACTCTTGTTATCTGAATTTCAGCATCCGATAGAAAACTAGGATTGACCTCATCTCCTTCGAGAAACCAACGTACTTCACCACCTTGTGACAAAATGTACTGTTGAAGAGGCCGCAAGATTGCATATGAGTAATTCTGAGAGATATACATCAGATAACGTCGATTAATACAGTTCACTTACTCTTTCCTATTTCTAGCTTACTTCCATATTGTAACTTAAGATGGTACTAAAAGGTGCCTACCTTCTTACTTAATGCATGGATATCTTACAGTTTTATATGAAAAAATTTCTGATCATCGCCACATACACTGTGATTCTAACCATTCTTAGCCCTATATTATTAGTTGTGTTGCTTAGGAAAAAGCTCGGCAAGCCCAGTATAGGTCAGCGTTGGGGGGAATATTTTGGCGTGACTCCACCGTTAAATGGTACTCGCCCTATATGGATTCATACTGTTTCCGTGGGAGAAACTATTGCCGCTACCCCACTGATACGCGCGATAAAACAAAAGTACCCTAATCAGGATATTCTCATCACCACCACCACCACAACTGGCGCCGAGCAAGCGGAAAAAATAGCGGATATTGCTGAGCATAGATTTATGCCTATTGATTTTAGTTGGTGCATCACTCGCTTTCTTAAGCAAGTTAACCCAAAGTGTATGTTGATTATGGAAACCGAGTTATGGCCAAACACATTGCGAACTGTCTGCAATGCAGGTGTACCCATTACTGTGATTAACGCTCGACTGTCAGAGCGCTCATGCCAACGTTATTTAAAATTCCACTCAGTATTTAAACTCATGGCAAATCATATACATCAAGTTTTGTGTCAGCATACGGATGATGAAAAAAGGTTCACTCAGTTAGGGCTTACATCAGATAAAGTGCACGTCACAGGCTCGTTAAAATTTGATATTAGCACCCCTGAAAACATTGCCCTGCAGGGACATGACCTCCGTATTAAGTTAGGGCAAAACAGACCCATTTGGATTGCGGCTAGCACTCATGATGGGGAAGATGAGATCATCTACAATGCTCATCAAAAACTTTTGCAACATTGCCCAAGTGCGCTACTTATTTTAGTCCCTCGACATCCAGAAAGATTCAATAAAGTAGCAAAACAAGGAACTGACAAAGGATTCAATGTCATTCAAAGAACCGCAGGGGCAGAAGTTAAGGCTGCAACTCAAGTCTACCTTGGCGATACCATGGGAGAAATGCTGACTCTTATCAGTGCTGCCGACATCTGCTTTATGGGGGGGAGTCTTATTGGCGATAAGGTTGGAGGACATAACATGCTTGAGCCTGCGGCTTTAGAAAAGCCGATATTAAATGGACCAAGTTACTTTAACTTTAAAGACATTACTCAGCAGTTAATTAAAGAAAAAGCATTAATCATATGCCCATCAGATGAGGATATTAGCTCTCAACTAATTCACTTATTCGACGACTCAACTCGCCGTATGCAAATGGGGGAAAACGCCTATCAGGTGGTTAAACGTAATCAAGGGGCTGTCAATAAAACAATCCAGGCTCTAGGTGCTGTGATATCCACTGAGTAAAGAGTGCCAATCACTCTCTTGCCAATGTATTGCAAAGCGCTTCACTTCTTTATGAAAGGAGCGCTTTAACCGCTCGAGATTACCTTGCTTCCAGTCATCACCAGATTGCTCATAACACTTATCAAAATCGATAATCCAAACCTTATTTTCAATATCGAGCAATAAATTATGGATATTGAGATCGGTATGATTCACTTGTGCTTGATGAAGCTTGTGAATTTGCTGGCCAATAGAGTAGTACACCTCAGCGCTCAAAGGCGCTTGCTGTAATGTATCAACAAGATCTTTGGCATTGGGAATCCTCTCGCTCAATAAATCTGCGCTATAAAATGGGCCAAACTTATCGGCTTGAGCGGCAATAGGCCTAGGCACATTGACGCCTTTTTCACGTAAATGTTGTAAAAGTTGATACTCCTGATAACTACGCGTGTTCTCCCAGCCAGAAAACCAATACTGATCTTTAACCAGTTTGCCAAACAACCCACCACGTCGATAATGTCTAAGTGCAGCTTGTAAGCCATCTAACTGCACAAACCAAGTCGTACCTCGCCCTTTGGCACTGCCCGTCACTTTATTTTGAACTAACCAATAAGGCGCTTCGAAACACATATCAGGGGGGACATTTAATAGCTTAGGATCAAACCAAACGACTTGTGTTCCATTTCGTAACGTTTCCAATATCGGGTCCTAATAAAAATCAATGACTTCCTAATTTTACAATTAACTCCAGCACCTGCATAATTTATCTATCTTATTTACGAGTTAATTGCATGACATTGTTCAAAACAGCTCCAAAATCACTCTGTATTCTGCGCCTTTCCGCCATTGGCGATGTTTGCCATGCTATTGCCGTGGTTCAAGCCATACAAAAACAGTGGCCAGAAACTAAAATTACTTGGGTTTGCGGTAAAATCGAAGCGCAACTGATTGGTGACTTACCCAATATAGAAGCGGTTGTCTTTGATAAAAAACAGGGCTTTAAAGGCATGAAAGCGGTTTGGAAACAGCTTTCACACACTCGATTCGATGCGTTATTGCACATGCAAGCGGCTCTTAGAGCCAGCGCCTTATCTTTTGGTATTAAAGCCAAATATAAGATAGGTTTTTCTAAAAATAGAACGAAAGAAGGTCAGTGGTTTTTTACCAATACGCACCTCCCTTCCTCTCAAAGCTTTCATGTTCTAGATAATTTTGCTGATTTTGCTCGATACCTCGGTGTGCCATTTACCAAACCACACTGGCATATTCCTGTATCCAGTGCCGATACTGAATTTGCCAAATCCATAATAAATAACAAAACCACTTTAGTCATCTCAGCGGCTGCCAGTAAAGATTCTCGTAACTGGCTAACGGATCGTTATGCGGCATTAGCCGACTACGCTATTGCCAAAGGAATGCAGGTCGTATTGTGCGGCTCACCCGCCCAACGCGAAGTTACCTTGGCCAATAATATTCAGCAATTAACTCAAGGTGAACTCACCAACCTAGTAGGTAAAACCTCGCTAAAACAGTTAACTGCCGTACTAAGAGAAGCCACTGTGGTCTTAGCCCCTGATTCTGGCCCAGCACACTTAGCCACAACACAAGGTACTGCGGTTATTGGGCTTTATGCTCATAGTGATCCTCGCCGTACAGGGCCATACAATAGCCTAGACATGGTAGCGAATGTTTACGATGAACATATTCAACAACAAACAGGAAAAAACCTGAACGATGTTGCTTGGGGCACCCGTGCAAAAGGCGACGACCTAATGGCCTCTATCACTGTTGAACATGTTTGTCAGTTACTTAATAAGACTTTAGAGAAGAATTAATCTATGCAAAACCATGTCCTCTATCCCGGCACTTTTGACCCTCTTACTAATGGCCACCTAGATATTATCACTCGCGCAGCTAACTTATTTGAAAACGTTACGGTTTGTGTAGCGGCCAGTCCGAGCAAAAATACCATGTTCACACTGGCAGAGCGCGTAGAGATGCTCCAAGAATCCGTCGCCCATCTAGATAATGTGAATGTGGAAGGGTTTAGCGGGCTTTTGATTGAGTTTGCTAAACAAAAACAAGCCAATTTGCTGGTTCGAGGCTTACGTACCACGATGGATTTTGAGTATGAGTTTGGACTTACTAGCATGTATCGAAAGCTACTTCCTAGCCTAGAAAGTATCTTCTTAACACCATCAGAAGAGTTTGCTTTTCTCTCATCCACAATTGTACGAGAAGTGGCCATTCATGGGGGAGATGTGGAAGGGTTTGTGCCCACCTCTGTATTTAAGAGAATACAGCAAAAAGTTTAGTGCTCATTGAGCACTAAACTTTTATCAGCTATAACTGATAATACGCTTTATACCAGTCAGCGAAGGCCTGTACGCCTTCGCGGACCTTAACCTGTGGTTTATAGCCTGTAGCCTTAAACAGATCTGCAGTATCCGCATAAGTGGCGTAAACATCACCCGGCTGCATTGGCATGAAGTTTTTCTTCGCTTCAATACCTAGCGCCTCTTCTAAGGCTTCAATGTAGTCCATCAATTTTACTGGGCTACCGTGACCGATATTATAAACTCGATAGGGTGCAGAGCTTGTAGCCGGTGATCCTTGCTCAACACTCCAATCAGCATCAGCTTCCGGTACCACATCTTGAATACGGATGATGCCTTCTACGATATCATCAATGTAGGTAAAGTCGCGCTGCATATCACCGTTGTTATACACATCAATCGCCTCACCGTTCACTATCGCCTTAGTAAACTTAAATAGCGCCATATCTGGGCGTCCCCAAGGGCCATACACAGTAAAGAAACGTAACCCAGTGGTTGGAATGCCATAAAGGTGTGAATAACTGTGCGCCATGAGTTCGTTTGATTTTTTAGTGGCGGCATACAGCGAAATGGGATGATCCACAGAATCTGCTGTATCAAATGGCATTTTTCTATTAAGGCCGTACACCGAACTTGATGATGCATAAACAAGATGTTTGATCTTATGGTGCCGACACCCTTCAAGAATCGTTAGATGGCCAACTAGGTTGCTATCTGCATACGCTAGCGGGTTATCAATAGAATAACGCACTCCCGCTTGAGCCGCTAAGTGAATGACTTTATCAAACCCTTCATCAGCAAAAAGAGTGGCAATACCTTCACGATCCGCTAAATCCAATTCTACGAATTTAAACTTGTCATGAGCAATGCGCTTTAGTCGATCCTCTTTTAAGGAGACTTGATAGTAATCATTCATATTGTCGATACCAACAACTTCATGACCTGCCTGCGTTAAACGCTCAACGACAGCGCTACCAATGAAGCCGGCAGCTCCAGTCACTAAATATTTCATACTATTTCCTTTGGCTGGCATACTTCACACCAAAATGTATTTCTTTGACCAAGCATTTGCTGGCTAATTTCTGTTTTACAAACAAGGCACTGCTGACCTGCTTTACCATAAACTTGCAGTTTTTGAGCAAAATACCCCGGCTTACCATCGGGCTGCTCAAAATCATTCAAGGTCGTTCCGCCTTGTTTAATGGCATTCGAAAGAACCTGTTTGATTTCTTCCACTAGCCACTGCCATTCTTTATAACTCAATGAATTAGCTGGCCTTAATGGATGAATTTTAGCATTAAATAAGGATTCGTTAGCGTAAATATTTCCCACACCAACTACAACCTTATTGTCCATTATGAATTGTTTTACGGCGATACGTCGCTTTGCTGCTAATTGGACAATATGCTCGACGCAAAATTCATCAGAAAGGGGCTCAGGGCCAAGATTATCAATAAGAGATAGAGACTCACCTTTATCTATCCACAACCAAGATCCAAATCGCCGAGGATCGTTATAGCGTAGCATTTTGCCATTTTGCAAAACAAGATCCACATGATCATGCTTAGTGGGAGCAAGGCTTTCATCTTGAATTCGTAACGATCCCGACATACCTAAGTGCAGCACAATACTCCCCAACTCAGTTTCAAGTAGCAGATATTTAGCTCGGCGACTCACTTTATCAATGGTAACCCCAGCCAGTTGTTGCAGCTTTTCAGGTATCGGCCAGCGTAATTGAGGTTGGCGAACCACAATTTTTTTGATCTTTTGACCCGTAATACCATTCTGCTTAATTAGTTGGTCAGATTAATCCACTGTCTTGTGCACATGTTTGTAACTCGTTCTGGTAGGGCTAAGAAGTCATTCCATGCCTTACTTACGCAATCTACGATGTCATTGAAACCAGTAAATGTTTTATTCGCCAAGTGATGCTGCCTCATCCAACTCCACACTTGCTCTATAGGGTTCAACTCTGGTGCATATGGTGGAATTTTGAGAATCGAAACATTCTCTAAATTGTCTGCTAACTCTTCCGTGTGCCACCCTGCACCATCCATAACCACTAACGCGTGCCTGCCAGATAACGTTGCTTTCGAGACTTGCTCTAGATGCAATTGCATGACTTCTTTATTGGCACACGGAACAACGAGAGCTTCACCAATCCCTCGACCAGGGCATACGGAACCAAATAGGTAACTGTATTCAAATTGTTTTTGCTGGATGGCTTCTGGCCTTGTTCCTTTCGTCGCCCATAATTTGGTCGTTGTGTTCTGTTGACCAAATCGAGCTTCGTCTTGAAACCAAACATCGACAGTATTCAAAGCAACATGGCCGGGGATCTTAAAGATCGTTTCGATTTGGAATTTTTTTAAAATCTTCTTGGGTTTGCTTGGATTGCTTAGGATGCTTTGAGCGTGAGGTTATCCATGAAAAGCCGAGCTTTTTCAGTAGTACATAGACGGAATCAAGGTGATACGTTTTGCCAAAATGATCTTCGATATAACTACGGACATCCATGCCAGTCAGGCGACCACCTGATGGTTTGACGGAATTTTCATTAATAAATATGGATAACTGCTGCTTTTGCGCAGATGAAAGATAAGAACGTCGACCTGTTCTAGGTTTATCTTTTAGACCTTCAAATCCTTGCTCAAGAAAAGTGGCGACCCACTTATTAACACTTGTTCGGCTCACTTTAAGAAACTTGGCAGTTTGTGTTCGTGAGTGACCATCTTGTATGTGAGAAAGTGCAAGTAAACGCATCTTCATTTGATTCGACTTTTGTTTACGGGCAAGTGATTTAAAGTCAGTATTTCTTAAGTCATTCATATCGGTTAAGTGAGCTATATTCGAATGATGTAATTAGATCATATTTTTAGGCAGAATGGTATAAGGTGAGGGCTGATGCCCATTCTGGATACTTCAACTTCTGGTAACTCTGGCATCTATCGCTCAAATTATTCTGTGAGTACGGTTAATTGTAACGTTTTTTAGGCACAAAAAAACCCAGCAACAAGTGCTGGGTTTTTATGTTCTGCTTAAAGAAGTATCAATTACTTGATTTTAGCTTCTTTGTACATAACGTGCTGACGAACAACTGGATCAAATTTCTTGATCTCAAATTTGCCCGGCATGTTACGCTTGTTTTTATCTGTAGTATAGAAGTGACCTGTACCAGCAGAAGAAACAAGTTTGATTTTTTCGCGAATGCCTTTAGCCATTGCTCAATTCCTCTTAAACGTTTTCGCCACGTGCACGGATATCCACAAGAACGGCATCAATGCCTTTCTTATCAATAATACGCATGCCTTTAGCAGTTAGACGTAGTTTAACAAAACGTTTTTCGCTCTCTACCCAGAAACGATGAGTTTGTAGGTTCGGCAGAAAACGGCGCTTAGTAGCGTTGCGTGCGTGAGAACGGTTATTACCCGTTACAGGACGCTTACCAGTTACTTGGCATACTCGGGACATGAATGTCTTCTCCAAATCGTTTCAGCTCGATATCAACCTTGGTGGCCGAACCTCTCTATTGAGGCCGAAAACCATTATGGAAAATCCATACAAGGCTATCAAAGGTCGCGTATTATACTAACTTGACGAGAATTGCTCAAGACCCGAACAGATCCTTTTTACAGAATTTGGTGATCTTTTTTGAGCAGAGCTGATTTTATGTTCAAAAATAGTGCGCGTATGTTACCAGATTACTTACATCCTACAACTACTAATTACCTATCAGGCCTATATTTAATTAAGCAAAGTGACTATTTGTGTTTAACTAGGGTAGATTGTTAGCCTAAACTAATTAAAAATTAGGCATCATACTTATATAAATCATTCACTTACAGAGGTAAGAATGTCACAACTCCTATCTGCAATCCCATTGACTTCCTTAAATGGTGTGGGGGCTAAGGTCGCTGAGAAACTTGCCAAGGTAGGTCTTGGGTCAGTTCAGGACCTTTTATTTCATCTTCCATACCGTTATGAAGACCGAACACGCGTTTATCCCATGGCAAGTTTGCATGCTGGCATCTGGGCAGGAGTGCAAGGTAAAGTCATGGCGGTGGATACCGTGTTTGCCCGTAGAAAAATGCTCACCGTCAAAATTAGTGATGGCAACGGTACTATTACTCTGCGCTTTTTTAACTTTACCGCCGGAATGAAAAATAATTTCAGTGATGGTAAATGGGTGCACGCTTATGGTGAAGTGAAGCGAGGCAACCAAGGGTTAGAAATCGTTCATCCTGATTTTAAATTTTTTAATGAAGGCAAAGAGACAGCCACCGAATCCAATTTAACCCCCGTCTACCCCACCACGGATGGACTGCGTCAGTTAACCCTACGTAATCTCACCGATCAGGCATTAGAGCTACTAGACAAGTCTGCGGTCAACGAATTGCTACCTGACGGACTCTACGATGCACAGCTATCATTGAACCAAGCTCTACACATCGTCCACAGGCCTTCCCCCGAAATCAATATCGAACAATTTGATGGCGGGCGTCATCCTTCTCAACTGCGCCTAATTATTGAAGAGCTTCTCGCGCAAAATCTATCCATGCTGGCATTAAGAAGCAAAGGCCAACTCGATAATGCCATTGCTCTTCCTGCATCCGTGCGCTTTAAACAACAATTATTAGATTTACTGCCTTTTACTCCCACTAACGCCCAAACTCGAGTGGTAAACGAGATAGAAGCGGATCTCATCAAACCCCATCCTATGATGCGTTTGGTACAAGGGGATGTCGGATCAGGGAAAACTTTAGTAGCAGCCCTGGCGGCTGTCACCGCCATTGAGCAAGGTAAGCAAGTGGCACTAATGGCTCCTACGGAACTGCTGGCCGAACAACATGCCATCAATTTTAGTCACTGGTTTAAAGAACTAGGGATCACCGTAGGCTGGCTAGCCGGCAAGGTCACAGGCAAAGCCAAGCAAGCGCAACTAGAAGCCATTGCCAGTGGTGAAGCGCAAATGGTAGTGGGCACCCATGCCCTTTTTCAGGAACAGGTGAAATTTCATAACTTATCACTTGTTATCATTGATGAGCAGCACCGCTTTGGCGTTCATCAACGTTTAGAGCTTCGAGAAAAAGGCGCGGTGGCTGGCCATTATCCACATCAGTTGATCATGACAGCAACGCCTATCCCAAGAACTCTTGCTATGACGGCCTATGCCGATCTTGAAACCTCAATCATTGATGAACTCCCACCGGGGCGCACGCCAATACAGACCGTTGCTATCCCTGACACTAAGCGCGCTGATATTATTGAGCGTATTCGCAGTGCTTGTGCCCACGAAGGCAAGCAAGCCTACTGGGTATGTACGCTTATTGACGAATCTGAAGTACTAGAAGCGCAAGCCGCTGCAGAAATTGCCGAAGAGCTAACGGCTAAACTCCCAGAATTAAAGATAGGATTGGTGCACGGTCGCATGAAACCGGCGGAGAAACAGGCCATCATGCAACAGTTTAAAGGCAATGAGCTCCAGCTTTTAGTGGCTACAACCGTTATTGAAGTCGGCGTGGATGTCCCCAATGCCAGCCTGATGATCATTGAGAACCCTGAACGCCTGGGGCTTGCTCAATTGCACCAATTACGAGGCCGTGTTGGCCGTGGCACCGTCGCCAGTCATTGTGTGCTTTTATACCATGCACCACTATCTAAAACCGCACAAAAGCGTTTAGGGGTGCTTAGAGAAAGTAATGATGGCTTTATCATCGCACAACGAGATCTGGAAATAAGAGGGCCGGGTGAAGTCTTGGGCACCAAACAAACCGGTATTGCCGATTTTAAAATTGCTGACTTACTCCGCGACCAACACTTGATACCTCAAGTGCAAAAAATGGCCCGCTACATCCACCAGCAATACCCGCAAAATGCACAAGCCATTATCGAACGCTGGATCATCAATAGCGATGAATACGCTAAAGCATAGGATCCTACGTTTAAAACATATAATTAAGCCCCAAAGTTTGGGGCTTAATTATACAAATAGACCTCTTGCTAAAAAAACACCGTTAACGACGCTTTTTACCGGCATTGGCAAAAGCGGCCGCCATTGCACCGCCCAAGCCACTCTCTGTAGAACTGCGATTATCGCGACGATCGTTTTTCATAGGGCGCTTTGCATCACGAGGGGTCGATGAACGACTAGTACGGTTATCTTGTCCTGGCTGATCATTTAAACGCATCGATAATCCAATACGCTTACGCTGAATGTCCACTTCCATCACCTTAACTTTAACTATGTCCCCAGCTTTCACTACTTCGCGAGGATCAGAGACATACTTATCCGTTAATGCTGATATATGCACTAAGCCATCTTGATGCACACCAATATCAACAAAAGCGCCAAAATTTGCCACATTAGATACGACACCCTCTAGTATCATACCAATTTCAAGATCGGACACTTTATCAATGCCTTCCGCAAAGGTTGCCGTTTTAAACTCAGGTCGCGGATCGCGCCCTGGTTTATCAAGCTCTTTAATAATATCGGTGACCGTTGGCAAGCCAAACTGCTCATTAGTAAAGTCAATGGCATTTAACTTACCTAAAAATTCACTATCGCCAATAAGGTTAGAAATAGGCTTACTGGTTTTTTCAGCGATATTTTTTACCACAGGATAGGCTTCAGGGTGAACCGATGAGGCATCTAAAGGATTACGACCATTCATAATACGTAAGAATCCCGCACTTTGTTCAAACGCTTTTGGCCCCATTCTAGCCACCTTTTTGAGGCTAGCTCGGCTTTCAAAGCGACCGTTATCATCACGATGTGCCACAATATTTTGCGCCAAGGTTGCAGATAAACC
The DNA here is from genome assembly GCF_024347075.1 of Vibrio rarus. Taxonomy (NCBI): domain Bacteria; kingdom Pseudomonadati; phylum Pseudomonadota; class Gammaproteobacteria; order Vibrionales; family Vibrionaceae; genus Vibrio; species Vibrio rarus. The sequence goes on along the minus strand of NZ_AP024900.1, from coordinate 132,757 downwards.
GGCCACACGATTCAATAAGGCTGCAGACGCCGTATTTACATCAACCCCCACCGCATTCACACAGTCTTCAACCACAGCATCCAAACGTTTTGCCAAAGAGGACTGACCGACATCGTGCTGATATTGACCTACCCCTATAGATTTAGGCTCAATTTTCACCAACTCGGCCAGTGGGTCTTGCAGACGACGGGCAATAGACACTGCACCACGAAGGGAGACATCCATATTAGGAAACTCTTTTGCCGCAAGCTCAGAAGCCGAATACACCGATGCCCCCGCCTCACTAACCACCACTTTTTGTACTTTGGTGCCATTTTTAATCAGTTCACCAATAAAACTGTCTGATTCACGAGATGCCGTGCCATTACCAATCGCGACCAAATCAACATTATGTTGCTTAATCAAACGATCAATAATTTGCAAAGATTTGTCATATTGCTTTTGCGGCGCATGAGGATAAATAACCTCTGTGGCTAGAACTTTACCTGTGCCATCAACCACTGCAATTTTACAACCGGTTCTTAAACCAGGATCCAAACCAAGTGTGGCTCGAGGGCCGGCCGGTGCCGCCATCAGCAAATCTTTTAAGTTAGTAGCAAAAACCTCGATAGCATCCACTTCAGATCGCTCTTTCATCGCCGACATCAGTTCCGTTTCAAGATGCATAGAGACTTTAACTTTCCAAGCAAAGCTAATCACTTGCTTGCGCCAAACATCCGCTGGAGCGTCGCTTAGGGAAATACGATAGTGATCAGCAATGATCGTTTCACAATATGAGGTACGAATCGACGGCTCTTGAGCCGGATCGGCATTTAATGACAGCTGTAAAAAGCCCTCATTGCGCCCACGAAGCATCGCCAATGCACGATGAGACGGTACACGACTAATGGCCTCGTTATGTTCAAAGTAGTCTTTGAATTTTTCACCTTCGCCTTCTTTACCTGAAACCACGCGCGACTGTAGTTGGGCGTGCTTGTTCAGGTAATGCCTTAATTTTTCAAGTAGATCCGCATCCTCAGCAATTCTCTCCATAATGATAGCGCGCGCACCATCTAAAGCGGCTTTGCTATCGGCAATGCCTTTTTCTGGATTGATATAATCTTCAGCGACCACTTCTGGTACCAGTGACGGCGTACTCCAGATAGCATCAGCCAAAGACTCTAGGCCCGCTTCAATAGCTATCTGACCTTTAGTGCGACGCTTTGGTTTATAAGGAAGGTATAAATCTTCTAGACGCGTTTTATTGTCCGCCTGATTGATCTCTTTCTCTAATTCTGCGGTAAGTTTTCCTTGCTCAGAAATGGATTTCAAAATGGATTGACGGCGCTCTGCCAATTCACGAAGGTAGGTCAAACGACTATCTAAAGTACGCAATTGGGTATCATCGAGCCCCCCTGTCACTTCTTTTCGATAACGAGCAATAAATGGAACGGTATTTCCCTCATCAATCAGCTTCGCGGTGGCGGTTACCTGTTGCGTGGAAACACTTAGCTCAGAGGCAATAGTCTGAAAAATCGTCTGACTCATCTTGATTCACATATTTTTTGGGGATTTAAATCTAACTATGGGGGCAAATGTCAGAAAAACCAGAGCCCTAAAAGGCAATACCCGCCAATAAACAGCGATCAACTAGGTAAATTAAAGATTTAACCGCATATTAACCAGCAAGTTACTGATTGTTGATTAATATTAAATGAGTTGCTTAATAATAACGAAGTGCTAGAACTCCGTTAAACATGGATGTTAATGATGAAAAATAGAATTGCTTCTCTTTCGCTGCTGATAACCTCTTTAATAAGTTGCCCAATACTGGCTGACGGTGAGGATCATCCCACCATGCTAAAAGACAGTAAACACACCTACACCACAGCCAACCCTGCTCTTAAATGGCAAGATAAAGTCATCTTAGGTCGCATTGAAAATGTGTACTATCAAGATATTGACGCACTCAGCAAGCAAGCATTTATTGGTAAGATAGATACCGGTGCCGATACCACATCTATGCATGCCGAAAATATTCATGTTTACAGCAACAACCCTAAATACAAAGGGATGCAAGATACGCAACTAATGCAAGCCATTGTAGAGGAGTTTGGTGGCGCAAAAAGTAATTGGTGGCTAGAGAGTTTTGATACACCAGAGCGTAATATACAAGGGTTTGTCACCTTTGATATTCGCCACCCCACATCCGGTAAGGTGATTCAACAGCAACGTCCTTTAGCACGTACTAGCGTGATTCGCAGTCGTACTAGCGAAACCCCTATCTATCGCCCAGTGATCAATATACCACTGCAAATTGCTGGGGTTACGGTCAATACAGATGTTAACCTCACCGATCGCAGTAATTTCTCGGCGCCTATCTTGATAGGTAAAACCTTCTTAAAGGAACACGCTTGGGTATTTGCCGGTTATGATTATCTGCAATCACAAAATAATGCTCGCATAGTCGGACGAAGTGAAACATTTATGGTTGATGGCGTCTCACTAAAAAGCAGTTTCTCTTTGGTTAATAAGTATAGTCAACTGCATGCGACCAACATTAATGTCGATAAAAAACAGCAGTTAGTTAGCTTCAATACTGAAAATGCCAAGGGGGACAAAACCAAGCTAACGCTACCGATAGAACGAATGCTTCGAGTCGGCGGAGAAAAGCGTCCGCTGGTTTTTGTCCCTGTAAAAGCGGGTAGCTTTGAACAACCGGTATTGGCTTATCTTAAAGATCGATCCAAATACAGCTCGCAACTGCGTTTAGGGCGCAACACGCTCAGCAAGTACTTTGTTATTGATACACAAGATAAAAACGTACTTGGTGTCGAACAAAGCACCTTAGCCACGTTACTAAACCAGCGAACTCCTCTTATGGTTGCCTCTCACGAGATCGTCTATTTCGACAATACTCCCGTCAATGCTAAACCTTCATTCTCCATCAACACCCCTGTACTATTTGTAGATGGCTTTGAGTTAAGCAAAGGAAAAAATGGCGAACAAGCGAGCTTTTATATCCCTAATAAGGATGGCAGTGGCACAAAGGTCATTAAAAAAGTGGAGCGTAAAATTCGCGTAGGCCAAACGGTACGACCCGTACTAAAAGAAGAGATTCGTATTGGCGACAAAAAGATGACCATAGAGTTTGCCATAGACGTCATTGATAAAGGGGATGCCCCATACTTTGCTATAGGTCGAGCCTTTAGCAAGGACGGTATTTTAGTCAATACTCGTACAGAAGACCTCTTAGACCCTCGCCCACTTTATCGCGCAGGCTACATTGAGAAAGCTCAGGTAGCAGGCCTCACTTTTCCAGTTAAGCTTGATACCGGCGCGGATATTAGCTCAATGAACGCACTCAATATCAAACGATACCAACAAGACAATAAAGAAATGGTCAGTTTTGACTATAAAAACGCTGATGGTCTACAACACCACTTTACTAAAGAGGTCATCGGCATTATGCGTATCCGGGCCAAAGCGGGTGAAAAGCCCAATGAACGCCCCGTGGTATTAATGGACATCAAATTAGGTGACGTAAATAAAACTGTGCGTGTTAATCTTCAAGATAGAAGTCGCTTTGAATATAGTATGATCCTAGGAAAAAATTTCCTAAAAAATGGATTTATCGTCAGTAGTGACGATACCTACCTGCTAGGTAAATAAGCCTTTTACTACCAATTAAGCAAACAATGAAAACAAACCTAATCACCCGTGAAGGGTTTAATAAATTACAACAAGAGCACGATTACCTCTGGCACGAGCGTCGCCCTGAGGTCACTAAAATAGTCACTTGGGCGGCGAGCCTAGGTGACCGCTCTGAAAACGCAGATTATCAATACAATAAACGGTTATTAAGACAAATCGATCGCAGAATCCGCTACCTTAGAAAACGGCTTCCCGATCTAAAAGTCGTGGACTATGCTACCGCACAAGATGGCAAGGTATTCTTTGGCGCATGGGTGGAAATAGAAAACGAAGAGGGTGATATCAAGCGCTTTCGTATTGTCGGCCCCGATGAAATATATGGCGAGGAAGTAAAACAATACATTTCTATTGATTCTCCTATGGCTCGCGCTTTGCTCAAAAAAGAGACAGATGATGAAGTGAGCGTGAGAACCCCTGAAGGCGAAAAAGAATGGTTTATCAATGAAATTAGTTACCAAATGCCAAGTTGGCATAAAAATGATAATAAATAGTGACTTACATCACTCAAGTTGAATTTCTAGTAACGATATTAATATTATTTAACACTTTAACCGACTACAATTAACTCAGTTTTGTTACATTTCTACGGGTATTCTCAATTAGGTGTGATAAGGAGCGAATTTGCAGAAGTGACGGACTACTTAATCGCACTCGCCGACACCCTTTAAATTTTAAAATTGGATTAAGTAGGTCTTAAAATGCAAGAAAATTTCAAAGTTCTCGTTGTCGATGACGACGCTCGTCTTCGCTCATTACTTGAGCGTTATCTTTCAGAGCAAGGTTTCCATGTTCGCTCAGTAGCCAATGCCGACCAAATGGATCGACTGCTTACTAGAGAAAACTTCAACCTTATGATTCTCGACTTAATGTTGCCGGGAGAAGATGGACTTTCTATCTGCCGACGTTTGCGAAGCGCCAACAATATGTTACCTATATTAATGTTAACCGCTAAAGGTGACGAAATAGATCGCATAGTTGGCCTTGAAGTGGGTGCGGATGATTACCTGCCAAAGCCATTTAACCCAAGAGAGTTACTTGCTCGCGCTAAAGCAGTATTGCGTCGTCAATCTGTTGAAGCCCCTGGAGCCCCAAGCTCCGAAGAAGCAATCGTTGAGTTTGGTGACTTTGCCTTAAACCTAGGTACTCGTGAAATGTACCGTGGCGAAGAATTGATTCCGCTCACTTCTGGTGAATTTGCCGTTCTTAAAATTTTAGTGACTAATGCCCGTGAGCCTATGTCACGAGATAAGCTAATGAACCTTGCTCGTGGCCGAGAATATTCAGCGATGGAGCGTTCTATAGATGTACAGATCTCTCGCCTACGCCGAATTTTAGAAGAAGACCCAAGCCGTCCTCGTTACATTCAAACCGTATGGGGTCTAGGCTATGTCTTCGTCCCTGATGGTAAAAAAGTATAAGCAATAGGAAATATCATGCGATCGCGTAGTTCGATAACTCAGACAATCATTGGCTTCCTTGCTCTATTGATTGCTAGCCAAGCTTTCTCGTACTACGCGGTTTTTAACTATGCTTTACTACCAAGCCTGAAGCAGTTCAACCGCATTCTCTCTTATGAGATAAACCTCGTAATGGAAGAGTATTCACGCATTAGACAAGAGTCAGAGCTGGGCATTCCAGAAAGTGAGCGCACAAGCCCTTTACGGCAAGCCTTATTACTCAGGCTCGGTGTGAGTGTTCACCCCTTCTCTGGCACAGTCAAAGATGAATTTGACGATGCCTTTTATCTCGATTTCATGAGTGATGAAATCAGTGAAGAAATAGGCTCTCCAGCAGAAGCTAGATTGGCAAGAGACAGCACAAGCTATCTGCTATGGATTAAGCTCGATGCCATGCCAAACTGGTTATTGAGAGTGCCATTAACAGAGCTCACTCAAGATGAATTTAAACCACTATTTATTAATAGTTTGCTCATTACCATCTTAATTGCATTGGGCGGATGGGGTTTTCTCCGCTGGCAAAACAGACCGTTAAAAAACCTTGAATCTGCTGCAATTAGCGTAGGTAATGGGGTGATCCCTGACCCCATTCCAGAAAAAGGCACCACTGAAATCCGTGCCGTAACCAAATCCTTCAACAAGATGGCGCGAGGGATTGAAGAGCTTGAAACTGATCGACGCTTAATGCTAGCTGGCGTCAGTCACGATATTCGCACCCCTTTAACTCGTATCCGTTTAGCCACCGAAATGATGTCTGACCAAGACAGTTATTTAGCCGATGGCATGAACCAAGATATCGAAGAGTGTAATGAAATTATTGCGCAATTTATCGACTACCTAAAACCCGTAGATCACAATGATTTTGGTAAACTTAATCTCAATGAAGTCGTCGAAGAGTTAGAAAGAGCGCTTCATCTTTATCAAACAGAAGGCTCACCAAGCACCGAATTTGATAACGACTTATTGAACTACTCTTTTGATATCCAACTAAAAGAGAACCTACCGGGTATTTACGCCAGTTACATTCCAATCAGGCGTACCGTAAGCAACTTACTGGTTAATGCTAAGCGATATGGCAACAACTGGATTGGTATCACCACCGGTGTGTCGGATAACAATCAAAAAGTTTGGATATCTATAGAGGACAACGGTCCTGGTATCGACGATGATCAAATGCAAAAAGTATTTGAACCTTTTACTCGTGGAGACACCTCTAGAGGCAGTGAAGGGACGGGCTTAGGGTTGTCCATTGTGAAGCGCATCATCACCGAACATAACGCAACTATTGATATGACCAACCGTAAGGAAGGCGGGCTAAAGGTGACATTAACCTTTGATGTTTACCCTAAAAAAACCAATAAATAAAAACTGACAGTTATAAAAATGCCGAGAGCAAATGATTGATCTCGGCATTTTTTTGTTGTTCTGGGCTAGTTGTTACTGATAATAAGAGTGCTCACCTTGCTCATGCTCAGTGGCATCTTTAACTGCACTCAGTTCACCTGAGAACTCTTCTAGCAATTGCTTCTCAATACCATCTTTTAGCGTTACATCAACCATAGAACAGCCATTACAACCGCCACCAAACTGCACCAATGCAATACCATCATCCGTAATTTTAACTAGGCTTAGGTGACCACCATGGCTTGCTAACTGTGGGTTAACTTGAGTTTGAATAACATACTCAACTCGCTCTAATAATGGCGCATCATCAGACACTTTACGCATTTTAGCATTTGGCGCTTTTAGCGTAAGCTGAGAACCCATTTTATCCGTCACGTAATCGATCTCTGCATCTTCTAAAAATGGCAAGCTCAATTCATCAACATAAGCAGAGAAAGCCGCAAACGGCAACTCAGTATCGGTTGCTTCAACCGCTTCCGGTGGGCAGTAAGATACACCACACTCTGCACTTTGAGTTCCTGGATTAACCACGAATACTCGAATGTTAGTTCCCTCTGCTTGTTGCGCCAACAAGTTAGCAAAATGCGACTGAGCAGATTCTGTAATAGTAATTTTAGTAGACATGAAAAATACCTGAGTAATTCTGTAGGTTATTAACGGTATTCTACCTTGTTAGATTTTTTTTTCAAACAGGTAATCACAATCAAACTTCACCAATCACTGAGTTCAATCTCACAAATATAGACGGTCAATCGCATATAGAGCTCAACGATGCCTATTTACTTAACTGGCTTAGAAGCTCGACAAATGCAATAAATATCAATTCGTTGTACTCCTTGTTTACGAAGTAATTTACATATTTCACTGACCGTACTTCCAGTGGTCACCACGTCATCGATAATGGCCACATGTGGTTGATTTTGTAGACTAGGTAAGTGCTTTTCTGTTAATTCAAATGCTTGTTTTAAATTGAGAAGACGCTGACGGCGATTTAACCCCATTTGATTACGCGTCACTTTAGTGCGCTTAACTGCTTTAGCTAAATAGCGAATAGCCCTCCCACCACCATGTGCGTTATCCCATACTTGTAACAGGTTGCGGGCTAGGTAATCACTTTGATTAAAACCACGCCATAATTGCCTTCGCCAGTGCAAAGGGATGGACAACAAGATGGGGGCTGGAGTGGTAATTTCACCCGCCAGTAAAGTAGCCAGTTCGGGGGCATGCCACACCTGTCGCCGATATTTAAGCCCTTGAATATATCGAGACAACGGCACTTGGTATTCCCCCACGCAAAACAGCTGATCCCAACATGGCGGTTCGGACACGCATGCTCCACAGCGTTGAGTCACGACAGGAGTTGCAATACCACACACAGCGCAACGTGGTTGTGGTTTAAGTATCTCCCGACACTCAGGGCACCACTTACTGTTTTGCAAACCTTGTAAAGGTTTTGCACATTCATAGCAATTTGAACCAAACAATCGAAATGCCAGTTGTGACAGTTTATTGGTGGCGCGTACTAAACATTGAGTTAATCGCAGATTTCCAATAACCTTTCCCCATCTTCAATAAATACTCTGTTTATTTTTAGTTCATATACATGAACCAAAGGTTGTAAAAGGGTATGAAATATAGGTGTTATCGATGAGTTTACGGACACAACTGCATTGGGATGTTTACGGTCAAGGTGACAATCTCATTCTTATCCATGGCTGGGGAATGAATGGCGCGGTTTGGCAACAAGTGGTTGAGGAACTGAGCCAGTTTTATTGTGTGCATGTGGTGGATCTGCCGGGTTATGGATACAGCCATCAAGTGGCAAGCCATTCACTTTCTGATATTGCCAGCCAGGTTTTAGATGGCGCACCGCAAAAAGCCATATGGCTTGGATGGTCGTTAGGTGGCCTTATTGCTACTCACGTTGCTTTGCATAACCCTGAGCGTGTCTCGTCACTCATTACTGTTGCCAGTTCACCACGCTTCTCTGCAGAAGGACGTACGTGGCGTGGCATTGCCCCTAAAGTGCTCAGCGATTTTACTCAGCAACTTGCCGACGACTTTCAAGGGACTATCGAGCGATTTATGGCACTACAGGCTATGGGTAGCCCTTCGGCTAGGCAAGATGTCAAACACCTTAAAAGTGTCGTGCTCTCTCGCCCTATGCCTAATCCCGACGCACTTCATCTAGGTTTAGAATTACTGGCTAGCGTAGACTATCGCCAACAGTTAAATGATATTACCGTGCCTATGCACCGCTTATATGGGCGCTTAGATGGATTAGTACCGGTGAAAGTGGCCACGACGTTAGAGCAACAATTACAAACATCGTCACATATATTTAAGGCCTCTTCTCACGCACCTTTTATGAGTGAAAAACAGGCCTTTTGTCAATTAATTCAACAACTGTAGACTGGCTACTTTTGAGTTAATATCTCGTTCCACGGTAGATTTCGATCACCAATAACAATGAAGTTCGGGTTCTCAAGAGTTTCACGTAGGTTATAAGAAAGAGGCGCTAAATGGGTATCGAGAATCCGCCCTCCCGCCTCTTCAACAATACATTGGGTTGCTGCTGTGTCCCACTCCCCTGTTGGGCCTAATCGCAGGTAACAATCCGCACTGCCTTCGGCGACCAAACAGGCTTTAAGCGCCGCTGATCCCAAAGGAATTAATTCATAATTCCAATTATTACTCATTTGCTCAGTAATGCGATTGATGTCTTGGCGACGACTGATGGCAATCGTCACATTTTGTTTAGGCAACTCATGAGTATGGGTATGAATTCTAATGTGTTCGCTCATACCCGGGATCTTCCAAGCCCCTTTACCATGATAAGCGTAATACACCACTCCAGATACGGGCGCATAGACCACTCCCATGACCGGCTTGTTATGCTCAACAAGCGCGATAATCGTCGCGAAATCACCACTACGAGCAATAAACTCTTGAGTGCCATCAAGAGGGTCAACAAGCCAGTAACGCTCCCATTGCTCCCGTTCAGCCAAGCTAATGTCGGCATCTTCTTCGGAAAGAACGGGAATGTCTGGTGTCAATTCAGGTAGGCGATCCATAATCAATTTATGGGCAGCTAAGTCGGCACTGGTCACTGGTGTGTCATCCGACTTAGTAAACTCTTCGTAATCACGTTTCTGGTAAATATCCAGAATCACTTGACCGGCAGAGCGAGCAATCTCAATAACATTAGGCAATAAATGGGAAAGGTCTTGGCGCATTATTGTGTATCCTTTAACTGAGAAAAGTAACGCTGCGCCAGCATCAGTGCACTGATACAACGAGCCTCACAAAAGTCCATATGCGTCAGCAGATCATCAGCTTGAGCTAAAGGCCATCGCACCAAAGTTAATGGTTCAGGCTCATCTCCTAGCAAGGTTTCAGGGTAGAGTTCTTGGGCGACAAATAAGGTCATTTTGCTAGAGAAATAAGAAGGCGCTAAAATGACCTCCTTTAAAGGAATAAGTTGCTTGGCACCAAAACCTATCTCTTCTTTTAGCTCCCTATTGGCCGCTATCAGAGGAGTCTCACCAGCATCAATTAAACCTTTAGGAAAGCCCAATTCGTAGTTTTCAGTACCTGCGGCATATTCTCTGATGAGTAACAGATCACCATCGGCAGTCACTGGCACTATCATTACCGCATCACGACCACTGGGGCGCATACGTTCATAAGTGCGGCGTTCGCCATTAGAAAACTCTAAGTCTAAAGCCTCAATGCAAAACAGGCGCGACTGAGCGACTTCCGTCTTGCGCAATATCTGGGGCTTTTTATTTGCTGCCATCCTAATTAGCCTCTTCAATAATCCACGAGTAGTAAGTGCTACCCATTACAGTAGCACTCTATGCGATGATACATGACCTGATACTATTTATCAGACTAACTATGATAATTGACCAAACTCGCTGTTATAACCGACCAGAATACACCAATGGGTATTGTCCTTGACCATTAGGCTCACCCAACCACTGCAACTGCTCCCCTAACTTTTTAGGGAACTCAGCTCCAGGCTTAAACCACGAGTCGAGATCATAAGTCATGTTTGACATTAATGTCGCGGTAAACTGCGCTGAAACCTGAGCCGTTTGTTGAGAGCCTTTTGCCGTTACCTGACTGTCCGTACAGCTAATATCAGAAATCACTGTGCCTAGATCTAAGTTACCTAACGGTGAAGACACCGTACTTTGATTTAAGGTCAAGTTCCCTGTCGCCGTTTTACACCAAGGTGCGGCATATTCATAATCTTTGACCACTAACTCCAAGCGCCCATCCGCCGAAACAGGTGCAGGAACCGTCACGTGGTTAAGCACTTTCTGCATAGGGATGGAGAGCACTAGGTTATTCGCATAAGGCCCATTAAAACTATAGCCAACGATCCCTCGACCTGTTAAATCAAGTTCACTATTTCTGCCTAAGCGGACATTTAACTCGGCTTTACCTTGAAATAGCTTCCATGCTTGGAAATCCCAAGTAACTTCGCCAAAACCATATTCCTGCCAAGTCACTTGCTTAGCCGTTCCCTGCCAGAGTGAACCACTAACACCTGAGATGCTAAGCCCGTCCACTGGAGGTAATTGCTCTACGGCAAACTTAGCGGGTAAATGCGCAATGACACTGCATACAAAAACAATGAGCAGTAAAAAACCATAGCCAAAGAGCTTTTTAAAACTGATACCAAACATTAACTTCCCGCTCTCTTAAATTGCAATCGATTAACTTCAACCATACCGGCTGTTTCTGATTCATTAATATCGAGAAATGCGACTTCTACACCTTTTTCTTGGCGTAAATACAGCAACCAGTTCATCAGTTTATTAAACGATACAGGCTGTACCCAGACTTGCACCATATCATCGCGGGGCTGCAGTCTTATCAGTTCAACTTTAAAACGTCCCACAGATGTTGATAATAGTTGGTTAAGGGGTTGGGTTGATACCACTGGTGCATTACTTGTTTTACGTAATTCAGTAATGGTATTCGCTTCCAGTTTCACCCAGCTTAATAGTTGCGTCTCATTGGCTAAGCGCGTCTGAGCCAGTTCACTTTTTTGCTTAAGCGGAGCAAAACCGCCCCAATACAGCAACCCTGCCACACCAAAGCCAATAGCAATGATCAACATTCGTTGCTCTCTGAGGCTAATACGATTCCAGTAACCGAGTAGGGTTTCTTGTAATTTTCGCATTATTTCACCTTCAATATATAGCTGCTGCTGACCAAATCACCATTACGATTTATTTGTCCTTGCTGAACAGCAAATTTTGCAGAAAAAGCAACGCGCAGTTGCTCGAAGGTTTGAAAATCACTGGCTTGGGCTTGGATGCGTAGCTCCTCGCGATTGCCATCGTACTTAATACTCTGAATTTTCACTTTACTGCTGTCTTTTAATGACTCTTGTACTTCGAGTAACCAAGTGATCAATGGTGCCTCAGCAGCGCCACCACTCAAGCGAGTCTTTTCATCCGTCATTTGTCGTTTCAAATAGCTGACTGTCGGAATGCGGCGCTTCTCAGGAAATACCGTTCTAAAGATGCGTTCACTCTCAGCTCGATAAGCTTTAGCCGACGCCTCTACTTGATTAACATGCGTGTAAGTATTCACACTGAAAACCACCAATAAGACTAGCGCTGCAATTGCTGGCGCACGCCAATACTTGATGTTCTTTAACCAAGAAGCTTGTCTTTTAAACTCACCACTGAGCAAAGAAATAGTGGAAAGCTGAGCATTTTTTGCCAGCAGTGCCATCGGCAATTCTGCGGGCTGTTCAATGGTCGACTCCCCTCGTTGCTGTAATGACTCTGGAAGTGGACCAAAACAGCGCACGCCTACCGGCGCTTCACTTATAGACTCTTCCTCTGCATTTTCTAGCTCTTTTTCAACCACAAAAGGAGCTTGAGCCAAGGCGTGTGGTAGCAACTCTTCTGCTAGTGTCATCCCCAAATATTGATGGTGACGGATCAAATAATTATCTTGCCAAGGTAATAGCGTTATACCGCCCTCCTCCAAAGGAAGAGACAATACGTCTGGCAAGACTTTATGTAATTCAATGCCGGCATCAGCAAAACGAGAAATGCACTCTTTTAAGTAACGCTTATCAACCGCCGCAATCCAAGCTTTATCACCGACGATCTTAAAGATAGAAAAGTGAAGCTCATCAATGTCTTGTGCTAATTCTTCTTCGAGAAGAAAAGGCAGCATGGTCGTAAATTGGCGAGTTGCGCCAGGAGGCACATCGACCTCCTTCAACGCCACATCTTGCCCATCCAGTAATAGGGCAACATTTCGCTCTGTTGCGTAACTTTTTAGCTCACCTAGTTCATCTAAACTATTAAGCTCTCCGCTAGCGATGATTTCATCTTCGGTGGAAGACCAAACCAACCATGGGACTGTATTTACATTCTGCCTACTGAGCCGAACTGTTAGGATTTCGCTCACTAATTCCTCCAAATCGTCGGCGGACGACTCGCGATTCTTCTTTATCTTCACTATAAAGCAGACTTCTCAAGCGAACTCGAGCATCCTGCACAAAAACTTCAACATCCAATTCAAAATAATGACTATCTACTGATAGGTATTGTTTGGCGTTTTTCTTTACTTCTTCATTTACACTAGCGATATCCGGTTCAGCTAAAAAATCATCCACGTTTTTCCAACCGTCATATGGACGATCTTCTAACAACTGTTTGGCTTGTTCGTCACTTAAAGCAGAGTCAAACAAGGCCACCAATAAATCCGTTTGCCAAGGTCGTATCGTGTTTACATTAATGCGCAAGTCATCGCTAGGCAGCACACAAGCTACTCGAGAAATCTTACTCATTGACGTTGCACTCATCTGATAGACGCTTCGCAATTCACTCAGATCAGCCATCAAGCTATTAGGTGCCATATAAGCGGGAGAAAGGCCTTCATAAGTGGAGTCTTCAACACCCGATTGAGTATTCACCACATCGTTAGTATCAAGGTATTCCCAAGTTGAGTCGGCCACCACCTCTGCTTGATAATTATCTAGGCCACTTTCTTCGAGTAAGGTGCGCCATACTTCTAATAAATAAGGTCTAGACGCAGACGTGGCATCTAACTTAACAGCAGCTAATGCATTCACATTAAAACAGGCTTGCATATCACGAATACCACCGCGAGCTTCACCATATTCTAATGGGTACTGTTGATCCTCAATGGCCCACACCTGGCTAAGGTTGATAGTGTCATCATCTTCAAAGCTTTGTTTGATACCATATTTCGCTAAGGCTTCCACACCAATGGCATACCAATAGGCTTGCTGGTTGCTGACCTGGTTGTTAGCCCTATCAACACTTAACACTAAGCGTTCCGACATAGTGGCAGCAATACCTGTCATCACCGCAAGTAATAGCAATACCACCAACAACGCAACACCCTTTTGCTGGCAAGGCGCTTGATATTTATGGCGATACTGAGATGAACTATTCTGACTTCTCTTCATTGTTCCTCTCAAGCTTACCGTCAGCGGTAAGATAGACGCGCTCTAATTTGCCATAATCTTCCAGTGTTAGATCCACCGCGATAGCTTTAGGTAAAGCATCGTCATCAGTCCACACTTTCACCCAAGCTTCGCCGTCATAAAAACGCACATCAAACTTCTCAACTTTATCGATGATAGGGGTGACAATGCCTTCTTGACCAACGGGAGTGTCAGGGTATCTCCACCATACTCGCTCTAATTTATCCCCTTGAATTCGATAACCGACTTTAGTGATCTCCCCTCGAGGAAATTGCTGCTGAGGGTTAATCCAACCCAAACGGGTGAATAAAAGGCCTTTGCTATCAGAGTCGAGCAGATTGTCCTGCCAATAAATCAAAGATTTACCCGCCTCTTCGCCATTAGTGCGAAAACGACGAACTGCTATCTGCCGAAAATCACTATCGAGATAAACGAGTGCAGACTGCACTTCTTGTAAACGCCCCAATTTTTTTTGCGATTGTTGGTTACTCAACTGAACCTGAAATACCACTTGGTAGGCAGCCATACTTAAGCCTGCGAATACCGCAATAGCAACCAGCACCTCAATCAGAGTAAAGCCTTTACTGCGCTTATAACGGGACATAACTTCTTACCGTTACTATAGGGTTATCTAACCCCTCATTTAAAGAGACACTAATATCAATGGCGCGAAGATAATCATTCCCCGTCGCTACAGGTTTGATGGACCAGTACCATTGATAACCCGCCAATTCAGAATTGCCTTTTTTAAGCGTTTTAGGTGGCTCTTTGGCTAACATCATCAAGGCCATTTGGTTATCAGCAACCATGCCAGCAAAAGTCTTTTGCTCTAAATAGCTAATACTATTTATGTGTTGAGACACAGCTCGAACCACACTAATTGACGCCGTAGCAAATATCGCAAGAGCAATCAGCACTTCGAGTAAAGTCATGCCTTTTGCAGGCTTTCCTTTAATGCGCATCATCGTTCAGCTCCTCACCCGGTTTCAGCAGTTTTATGCTACCGTTTTCTAAGGCAAAGACACGCCAGTTTTGATCACCTTGCGCCTCAGAGCTCGGGTGTATATAGACTTCAAATGGCGTTAACTCCCCACTGGATAAAATAAAGGCTTGAGGAGGCTTCTCTGTGACTTTTTTCTTTTGCTCAGCAAACATCTCTTCATCAAATAATGAGCCTTGTTTGAATAACGAGTCTTTCTTTCCCCAGACACCGTCACCAAGCTCCCAAGCTAAAACTAGCCCGTCTTCAAGCTTTGTATCTGCTGGTATCCGTCGATGTTCTAATGCTTGCCAACCATCTCGATTCAGTTGCAATAAACGGTAATTCTTCCCATTAGGATCAAAACGAATACCAAGGTCCCAACCGTTCAAAATGGCGTCTTGATGCAATAAGGTCAAACGCTGAAAGAGTTGCTGCGCACGCACCTCAGCCGCATCTGCACTGCTTTGAGGTAAATTAATTATCACAGCAATGGCACTTACCGATACTAAGATCATGACCAACATGATCTCAATTAGAGTAAAGCCACGCTGTTGTTTGTGCTTTTTCACTATGGTTCAGCTTACTGGAAGTCTTGTAGGTTCCAGTTACCAATATCAGTAGATGAACCTTCGCCTCCAGCTTGACCATCAGCACCAAGAGTGAAGATATCAATACTGCCATTGTCACCAGGGCTTAGGTATTGATAGTCGTAGCCCCATGGGTCTTTTGGTAGACGACGAATATAACCATCAGCACGATAGTTACGAGGTTCTGGTGTACCCGCCGGACGGCTAACCAGTGCGTCTAAGCCTTGGTCTGTAGTTGGGTAAACACTGTTATCTAACTTATACATATCTAAAGCATTTTCTAATGCAACGATATCTGTGATGGCCTTCTGTTGGTCTGCTTTCTCTTTGTTGCCTAAAAGGTTAGGAACAACGAAACTCGCCAAAATACCAAGAATAACCACAACAACCATAACCTCTAGCAAGGTAAAGCCTTGTTGTTTCTTATTTTGTTTCATTTTTCTCTCCATACATTCGGGGAAACTGCTAAGCACCCGATACTAAGTTATTCAGTTCTAATAGTGGCATCATAGTGGCGACCACAATGAAAAGTACAAGACCGGCCATAAAAACAATAAGTAGCGGTTCAAAAACACCTAAAGCAAGGTTGACTTGCGACTCAAAGTCTTGGTCTTGGTTATCTGCAGCGCGAGTCAGCATCTGCTCTAGCTCACCAGACTGTTCACCACTGGCAATCATATGTAGCATCATCGGTGGGAACAATTTACTTTGCTGTAGTGAGTGACGTAAACTCGCCCCTTCCCTCACTTTATGTGAAGCTTCAAGAACTTGTTTCTTAAAGAATTTATTGCCCATAACATCGGCCGCGACCACCATCCCCTCAAGTAGAGGAATGGCACTGGCCGAACAGATGGCTAAGGTACGTGCAAAGCGAGAGGTATTCAGCCCTTTCGCAACTCGCCCGATAATAGGTAGCTTAAGTACTCGGCTATCCCATCGTAATCTTAGCTCTGGCTTTTTAAGTAAGATTTTACAGCCAATAATAATGAGCACAAAGCCCACCACTAGTGCCACGCCGTAGTTTTGCACAAAAGCACTGGCATCAATCAGTATTTGAGTCGAAGTGGGAAGCTCTTGTCCCATTTGCACAAATTGATCGACAATTTTAGGTACCACGGTAGCAAGTAGGAAGCCAATAACGGCGACCGCTATCAAGGTCAGCATAATGGGATAAATCATCGCTTGTTGCAGTTTTGAACGCAGCTTTTGACGCTTTTCGGCGTAATCGGCTAAACGCTCCAATACTGAATCTAAGTAGCCTGACTTTTCACCTGCAGCAACCATTGAACAAAATAAATCATCAAAAACCGCAGGATACTCTCCCATACTGTCTGCTAGAGTGTAACCCTCAACAACCTTAGAGCGAACACTCACTAACATACTGCGAATGTGCGCCTTCTCGGACTGCTCTGCAACCGCTCTTAAACATTCCTCTAACGGCATACCTGCCTGAACAAGAGTAGAGAGTTGGCGAGTCAATAAAGCGAGGTCGGGAGTACTGATCCCCCGTTGGAAGCCTCGAGATTTCGTCGACTTCTGCTTGCTTTTTGTTTCAGTAATTTCAACAGGTATTAAGCCTTGTTCTTTCAAACGCTGCCTTACCTGACGCGCATTATCGCCTTCGGTAACGCCTTTCTTCTGGCGTCCTTTTGCGTCGAGCGCTTTATATTCAAATGCGGCCATTATTCTTCCCTAGTTACTCGCATAACTTCTTCTAGGGTTGTTTTCCCAGCCCTGGCTTTTTCAAGACCATCTTGACGAATGCTGGCTGTATGCTTCCGAACCGCCAACTCTATTTCTTGCTCACTCTGTTCACCATGAATCAATGACTGGACTTTTTCATCCACCACCAATAGTTCATGGATACCCGTACGGCCTTTATAACCTTTATTATTACAGTGCTCACAACCATTAGGTTTATAAAGCACTAGGTCATCACCGGCTGCAAGATGAAAGAGTTTTTTCTGTTCTGCATCGGCTTGGTATGGGGTTCTACACTCTGGACACAAGGTTCTTACCAGACGCTGCGCCAAAATACCCAGTAACGATGAAGAAATTAAGAAAGGTTCAATCCCCATATCTCTTAAACGAGTGATGGTACCTACTGCGGTATTGGTATGTAATGTTGACATTACTAAGTGACCTGTCAGTGATGCTTGAACGGCAATTTGCGCCGTTTCAAGGTCACGGATTTCACCTACCATCACCACATCGGGATCTTGACGTAAGATGGCTCTCAAGCCACGAGCAAACGTCATATCCACTTTAGGGTTAACTTGTGTTTGACCAATACCATCGATATCAAATTCGATAGGATCTTCTACCGTAAGAATATTACGCTCAGCACTGTTTAGCTCTTGCAGTCCGGCATACAAAGTCGTGGACTTACCAGAACCGGTTGGCCCCGTAACCAAGATGATGCCATGAGGTCTTTTAATGAGTGTTTGGAGACGAATGTGGTTGTCATGGGACATGCCTAAGCTATCAAGGTCAAGCTGAGTGGCATTTTTATCCAATAGACGCATTACCACGCGCTCACCATGTGAAGACGGCATAGTTGAAACACGCACATCCACCGCACGCCCACCTATCAACAAAGAAATACGGCCATCTTGTGGAACACGTTTCTCTGCAATGTCCAATTTAGCCATAACCTTCACCCTTGACACCAATAACGGAGCAAGTTTACGGCTAGGGGCTAACACATCACGTAACACACCATCGACACGGAAACGGATGGATAAGGTTTTTTCAAAGGACTCGATATGAATATCCGATGCCCCTTCTTTGATTGCCTCACCCAACATGGCGTTGATTAATTTGATAATCGGCGCATCGTCTTCCGCTTCTAACAAGTCTTCATTTTGCGGAATTTCTTCGGCTAAAGAGAAGAAATCATCACTATCGGCACCTATGTCTTCCATAAGCTGTCTAGCTTCTGAAGAATCTCGCTGATACGAATCTGAAAGCTTGGAATCAAAACTGTTTTTATCCAATGCCACCAACTGGATAGGCAAAGGAGAAACTCGCTTCACCTCTAGCAAAGTGGCTAGAGGTAAAGGTTCTATATAAAACAGTTGATTGGCATCACCTTCAGGGTTTAACTCAAGCACGACGTTAAAACGCTTCGCAAAACCAAATGGTAAGCGGGTAATACTCGGTTTAATTATTGAAAGTGCTTCGCTGCCCATTATTTTTTGTCCACTTGCTCAATAAAGGCCTGCAACTCAGTCGGACGGCCGGCTTCATCACCAAATTTTGGCATTACAGGAACTAGGTCATCAGACATCAGTTTCAAGCCTTCTTCGGCTTTATACAGTTGCTCTGCACGAATATAGTTGTATTTACGTTGAGTGATACCATCGGCCGTCATACCATCACGAATAATGGTTGGCTTAATAAATACCATTAGGTTTTTCTTCTCAACTTGAGTACTGGTTGACTTAAACAATTGACCTAACCAAGGAATGTCACCCAAGATTGGCACCTTAGATTCGCTCTCCATTGCGCGCTCATCAATCAAACCACCTAGTACTAACATTTGTCCATCTTGGACCATGACCGATGTATTTAATTGACGTTTAGCAAATCGAACATCCACCGCACCATTCGCACCCAGTACGTTTGATACTTCTTGCTCAATCTTCAACTGAACAGAATCACCTTCGTTTATTTGAGGAACAACTTTCAGTTTGATACCGACTTCTTTACGGTCAACCGTTTGGAATGGGTTATCGTTATTAGAGCCCGAAGTTGAACCCGTCAATACCGGCACTTCTTCACCCACAATAAACGAGGCTTCACCGTTATCCATCACCGTAATACTTGGAGAAGATAAGATATTTGAATTGGAGTCAGTGGCAACAGCACTAATTAACGCGGTCCAATCGCCCATAGCCAAACTTACCGCAGCACCATTCACACCACTTAACGCACTGGCCAATGTTGAATAGTCACCAGGAGTAGTCACATCATAAGGCACTCTATTACCGTTGTTATCGGTGTAGTATTCGGTACTTTTCTGTTCTTTAGCTTCTTCCAAGCCCACCATTACACTACCAATAGACGCACCAGAGTTACCATATTGCACCATGGCACCTGTTTCTAGGTTACCCCATTGCACGCCAAGGTTAACACCGTCGCCCTCTGACATTTCAACGATAAGAGCTTCAATCAATACTTGAGCACGGCGAATATCTAATTGAGCAATCACATCACGTAATGCTTTCATGATATCTGGCGGAGCAGTAATGACTAATGAGTTGGTGCCTTTATGGGCTGAAATCATCACGTCTGCATTGCCTTGCGATGATTTAGCGCCTTTGTTTTTGGCTGCAGCCAAGTTTTTCGATACGCCTTTAAGCACATCCACTAAATCTTCAGCGTTGGCATTTTTTAAGTATACAACTTGGTTGTTACCCTTAACTGCCATCTCTTTATCTAATTGCGCGACCACTTTTTTCAAGCGTTTACGCACTTGTGGATCACCTGAAATTAACACTGAGTTAGTTCGCTCATCAGCCACCAATTTTGGCTGTAAGAAAGCTGGGGTGTTTTTTGCTTCAGAGGTTTTATTTAGCGCTTCAACAATACGCACCATCTCAGCCGCAGATGCGTTTTTCAGCGCGACCACTTCAATGGACTTATCGCCCGCTTTATCCACTCGTCTAATAATTTCAGCTAAACGATTCACTACCGCTGCACGACCTGTAATCAAAATAATGTTTGCAGGATCATAGTGAACCACGTTACCCGCACCGGCATTATCATTTAATTGGCGAAGCAACGGAGATAATTCACGAACGGACACATTACGTACCGCGACAACGCGCGTGACAACAGCATCCCCTTTAATCTTCGAATCGCCTACCACAGGAACCGCAGAGGTTTTTGCATCTTTGGCTTTGATGACTTTGATGACACCATTATCCATTTCAACAACTGCATACCCGTACACTTCAAGGACGCTTAGAAAAAACTGATAATACTGTTTCTCGTTGAGCACATCATAGCTACGAACATCAATCTTGCCCCTAACAGTAGGGTCAACAATGATAGTTTTCTCTAGGTTTCTACCGACTATGTTAATAAACTCGCCGATATCCGTTCCCTTAAAGCTGGCGCTAAATTCATTGGCACTAAATGCTGGCGTACATGCCAAACTTCCCACCAAAAGCCAGACGCTCTTGCTAAACCAACCTTTCACTTGACACTCCCAAAAATATCATCGGCATCGAATGCCTAACGTGGCTTTATATTCAAGCTCACATTGCCTGTACTAATAACTGTTAGGTTAGTTAGTTACAACTGTAAATAAATATCGTAATGTTGCCCATCACGCTCAACGGTAAGATTGACTTCACTAAGATCATTCAGTGACTTCCAGATCGCCCCCATTGCAGCGGGATCCGTTAAGTCTGAACCGTTAAAAGTGACGGCAATATCGCCATCTTTTAGCCCAATAGAATCAAACAACGCTCTATCGCGTCCAGGACGCACGCGGTACCCAACCAGCTTTCCATCACGGTTAACTTGTGAAAGTCTAATATATTTAAGAAACTGCTGTGGGTTCTCGGCGATTGTTGCTTTAATACTATCTAGATTAGCAATATCCATATGAGGGTTATTGCCTTGGACATTAGATTGAGGTTGCTTTTTGGCCACCTCTTTAAGATTTGTAACTCGCTTATACTCTATGCCTTGCAGCATTAGGGTTTCATCACGACCTTGGTTTTCAATAATAACGCGGTCACTGAGAACATTTTGTAGTTTAGCTCTCGTATTATCGATATTCTCACCTATGCCATAGGTGTCTTGAGTGCCTTTATTGGCAATAACCGCTAAGCTATTTTTCGGATCTGTACTGGCGACGACTCCCACCAGCACTAAATTTAAACGCGTTTTTGGCGCATCGACCACTTGCTGCTGAACAACCTTAGGTGCTGCTTTTGATTCTTCGCCAAAAAGATTGGCATTTAGCAGCGAAGTAATGTTCATATCATTATGTTGCGCAGAAGAACTGTTCGTCGTAACCCCTGAAGCTGGCCTCCAAGTTGCTACATTCGATTCAGACCCCATGAGAGACCAAAATAAATGACCACATAGCCAAGCTGTCATCACAAGTAGAACAATAGTCAAAGCTCGAGCGATGATCGCTTGTTGATTCACAATGCTATTCAGTACTTGATTAGCCTTGTATGAGGATATAGAAAACTTAGACAAAATATGTGTACCGATTTTCATAGTATATGCCACTGAGGCATTGGTGCTACTGGGTTAACGCTTATAATAAGACTACCACATTTCTCTTTGACAAAATTAAATTGGGCAGAAATTTGGTTACAAAAAATTACATTTACTTGAAAAGTGATATCTCCGTCACCATTAATCAGTCAGCCATATACAACTTAGAGAGCAACGTTCACTATGAGTTCCAATACCCAAGCTGTCAGACTCGACAAATGGTTATGGGCCGCCCGCTTTTATAAGACCCGTTCAATCGCTCGAAATATGATCGATGGTGGTAAAGTCCACTATGAAGGACACCGTAGCAAGCCAAGTAAAATGGTAGAACTAGGGGCTACAATTATACTGCGACAGGGACAAGTTGAAAAAACGGTTATGATTGAAAAAATATCTGACCAAAGACGCGGAGCACCTGAAGCGCAACTACTCTACAAAGAAACTGATGAGAGTATAGCCAAACGTGAGCGTACAGCGTTAGAACGTAAGATGAACGCACACAACCCAAGCCCTGAACGTCGTCCAGATAAAAAACAACGACGCACACTGATTAAATTTAAGAACCAATAAGCTGGAGTTTCCAAATGGAAAACAATGTATTAAATCGCTATTTATTTGAAGACTTATCTGTTCGCGGTGAGCTAGTTCAACTAGATAAAGCATATCAAGCCATCCTAGATAGCAAGCAATACCCAGTTGCGGTTCAAAACTTGCTTGGTGAACTACTCGTTGCCACTTCATTACTCACCGCAACATTAAAGTTTGAAGGGTCCATTACACTGCAGTTGCAAGGTGATGGTCCATTGTCATTAGCGGTCATTAACGGTGATAACAATCAAAAAGTCCGCGGTGTGGCACGTTTTGATGGTGAGATTGCTGATACAGCATCACTGCATGACATGCTAGGCAAAGGCCACTTAGTTATTACTATCTCTCCAGATAAGGGTGAACGCTATCAAGGTGTTGTCGCACTTGAAGGGGATACATTATCCGCAGTACTCGAAGCCTACTTTGAACGTTCAGAGCAACTTAAAACTCGTTTATGGTTCCGCGTAGGAGAATTTGACGGCAAAGCACACGCAGCCGGCATGCTTTTACAAGTAGTGCCTGATGGTACTGGCTCTGCCGATGATTTTGAGCACTTGGAACAATTAACAGACACAGTGAAAAACGAAGAGTTGTTCGGCCTACCCGCTAACGAACTGCTTTACCGACTTTACAACCAAGAAACCGTTAAATTATTTGAACCTCAAGCCGTTGAGTTCTTCTGTGGTTGCTCACGAGAACGTAGTGGTGCCGCTATTTTGACTGTGGATCGCGCAGAAGTGAATGACATTCTTGCTACAGAAGGAAGCATCGCCCTGCATTGCGATTACTGCGGAACAAGCTATGACTTTGATTCGGCTCAAGTTGAAGAGTTATTTTCTCAAGCTAACAAACCCACTTTACATTAATCCTAATACAGTAAATAACCGCTCATAACGGTGGTTATTTATTCTTTAGTAACACCATTGAAATTTTTGATTGTAGATTCAACGTATATCAAAAACTTTCACCTTGTTACCAAGTGTTTTTACGGATATTTATGCTTATTAGCTTACTGTGACTGGTATAAGCTCACAGTTTTGTAATTTAACAAGACCGGCCTATTTAGGCCGGTTTTTTATATCCGTCACCTTTCATATCAAAAAACCCGCACAAAATCCGTACTAGTTCGCATTTTTCGCCGATAAAAACAACAAAAAAGTGCATCACAGCACGTAAATCTGTCTGATTTTTGAACTAGTGAAAACGTGATCTTTGTTGATAAAACGATCAAAAAAGCCATATATAGTCCATATTATGAAGATTACTTAATCTAAATCAAAAAAATAATACATTTTGTAACTTCAACCAAACTCATACTAAAAGTCCCCACAAGGAGCACCTATGACTGTTATGGAACATACTAAGGCTGCAAATATCGATCTTACCCAATATGGTATCAACGACTCGACCGAAATCGTTCGTAACCCTAGTTACGAGATGCTTTTCACGGAAGAGACGAGTAAAGAACTGCAAGGCTACGAAAAAGGCATCGTTACTGAGCTGGGCGCTGTAGCAGTAGACACCGGTATCTTCACTGGTCGCTCACCTAAAGATAAGTTTATTGTCGAAGATGAGACTACCCGAGCTAACATGTGGTGGACAACAGACATAGTAAAGAACGATAACAAGCCTATTAATCAGGCGGTATGGAACGATTTAAAACAGCTGGTCACCAACCAACTGTCAAACAAGCGTTTGTTTGTTATTGATGGCTATTGTGGTACTAACCCGGACACTCGCTTGGCTGTGCGCATCATCACCGAAGTCGCCTGGCAGGCACACTTTGTGAAAAACATGTTCTTACGCCCATCAGAAGAGGAGTTAGCGACCTTTAATCCTGATTTTGTCGTAATGAATGGGGCTAAATGCACTAACGACAAATGGCAAGAGCACGGCTTAAACTCTGAAAACTTCACCGTATTTAATTTAACTGAAAAAATGCAGTTAATTGGCGGCACTTGGTACGGCGGTGAAATGAAGAAAGGCATGTTCGCTATGATGAACTTCTTTCTTCCATTACAAGGCATCGCTTCTATGCACTGCTCTGCCAATATGGGCGAAGAAGGTGATGTAGCGGTATTCTTTGGTCTATCTGGAACAGGTAAAACCACATTATCGACCGATCCAAAGCGCGCACTTATTGGTGATGATGAACATGGCTGGGATGATGATGGCGTCTTCAACTTTGAAGGTGGCTGTTATGCGAAAACCATTAAACTCTCTAAAGAAGCAGAGCCGGATATTTATAATGCCATCCGTCGCGACGCACTGCTGGAGAACGTTACCGTACGAAATGATGGCTCCATCAACTTTGATGATGGTTCAAAAACTGAAAACACGCGTGTTTCTTACCCTATCCATCATATCGAAAATATCGTTAAACCGGTGTCTAAAGGGGGCCATGCGAATAAGGTGATCTTCCTTTCTGCGGATGCCTTTGGCGTACTGCCGCCAGTCTCTAAACTCACACCAGAACAAACTAAGTACCACTTCCTTTCTGGATTTACCGCAAAATTAGCCGGTACAGAGCGTGGGATCACGGAACCAACACCAACCTTCTCGGCTTGTTTTGGGGCGGCATTCTTAACTTTGCACCCAACAAAATATGCAGAAGTTTTAGTAAAACGTATGCAAGATGCTGGCGCTGAAGCATATCTAGTGAATACCGGCTGGAATGGCTCAGGCAAGCGCATATCTATTCAAGATACACGGGCAATTATTGACGCGATATTAGATGGTTCCATTGAAAATGCACAAACCAAAAACATCCCTGTGTTTAACCTAGAAGTCCCCACGACACTGCCTGATGTTAACCCTGAAATTCTTGATCCGCGTGATACATATATCGACCCTTTGCAATGGGAAAGCAAAGCGTTAGATTTAGCGGAGCGTTTCATTAACAACTTCGAAAAATATACCGATAATGATGATGGCAAAGCGCTCGTTAAAGCGGGCCCACAGCTAGATTAATCACCCTCGACAGCGACAAAGCCCCTGCATCAGGGGCTTTTTTGTTGATAAACAATAGGATATAAGTCATCTTTATCCATATACAAAAAACCTTGGTAATAAGATGAAGGCGATACTCAAAATCAGTGCTGGACTGTTACTACTATTGCTGATCAGCGGTATAGCACTATTTCTGTTCTTACAAACATCTCACTCTACTTGGCTCACTCAGCAAATCTTATCCCGCATGACAACCCAAGAGATCCATATTGAGCAATCGAACTATCAATATCCAGATAAGCTAACTTTATCGCAAGTAACCCTCATCCAAGCCAACGATACGGCGATTGCTATAGATAAGGCTCAATTCACCTTCCAAGCACACTGGGATTGGACAAAGCCTCTCTCTATTACACATGTTTTAATCTCAGGGGTTAATCTGCCTAATGGCCTCCCACAACAACAGCGACTTAATGGGCTAATGCAACGCTGGCAGCCACAACACATCGAAGTTCGAGGTTTAGATTTTGCCAACCATGATGTTATTGCCCGAGATATACATATCAATTACACCCCGATGGCCTCCTATACTGAAGGATACGCAGAGATAGATAGCGAACAAGTGTATTGGAACGGAGAAGCCTTTAATCAATTTAAGGCTCGCCTCAACTACAGTAAAAACAATACACAGCTGAATTTATTGAGTTTTAATTGGCGCAATGGAGACGTTCAGCTGATCGCAGAACAAAAAGGACAGCATTGGACCATTAATGATCTTCTGATTCGAAACTTAGATTTATCTCAATCTCTTTTTCAACAATCAGAGCCTGCCCCTTGGTCTGAGTTACTCACTAACATCGACCGTATCCAACATATGGATATAGAGCGATTCAGTTGGCAACAAAATGACTTTACCGTGCAGCAAATGCATCTGCAGTTAAATAACTGGGATCTAAAAGCAACACCTTGGATGCAACAAGCGGATGTGAACTTTTCTGCCGAAAGCCTTGTTTGGCACGATCGCATTATCTTAGAGCCTCAAGTCACGGCACAACTTCAACCACAAAAAATTCAACTTAATCAGTTACGCTTCCTATTTGAACAAGGACAGTTCCATACCAGTGGCACAATATCTCCGCACCAAGTCTCTTTAAATGAACTGAGCATAAAAAACCTTGAGTGGAGCATTAAGGAGCCACAGTTCAGCGCTTTAATCCAGAAACAGCTAAGGGCCCTTGAACAGCTATCCATTGATAAAGTAAACATTGAGCGCAGCCAAATTATTGATCTTTCAAATGACCACCACTGGCAGTTATCAAACCTTAATGTCGACGGGCAAGATCTAATTCTCAAACAGCATCATCAATGGGCTCTATGGCATGGCTCACTGGCCGCCAGTGCCAACAGTTTCACAGCCTTAGGTATCACCTCTATTAAACCCTATTTAGAAACGCAAACGGTGGATGGGCTATGGCGCATCAAGCAATTATTCCTGCCTATCGACAAGGGATTAATCAAAGCAAATTCACAGGTCAATCTGGCACTTATCAGTTATCCATGGAAAATGTCTCTGCAAGCGTATGGGATCCCACTCAATACGCTCACCCAACCACTAGATATTGCAGTGAACTGGCAGGGATTAATTGATATCAGTGCGCAACTTAATGGCCTAGGCGGGGACGAGCTGATGTTAAAACACACCATTGATGGACAAGTTAAGTTGGCCCCTCATGATGTACTGCTATCCCTACCGTTTTCTGAGCCTTCTCAGCACAAGGTGATTATTCCTGAAATGGCGATAAAGGCAACAAGAGGGATCATTAGCGTTTCTGATACACAATTTGTCAGCAATACAGTAAGCGGTGAAGTGCAAGGGGAAATGGATCTGGCTGATCCGGATAAAGGCCATATTCAATTTAATTTAGCCTCTGACTGCGTGTCATTTTCGTCGATACTACCGAAAGGGCGCAGTCAAATTGCCATGACTTGCCCCTCTACCAAGCGTGAGAAAAAAGCAGAGATCACAGAGAATAATTAGACTCTCAGCGTTTGATTATCACGAGTACTCGGCAGTAAAACGTAAGTGCCGGTAAATTCAACGGCCTCCAGAGTACCACTGTAGATCAACACATTGATAATGATACGGGCACGACGTCCCCCTTCGAGTCGGTCAAGATCGCCACTTATCCCATCCAGTGAAGTGCTCGCTTTCGGGCTTTCTTTTACTGGATGGCGGTAACGAATATTACTGTCGGCTAACACAATATCCGCGTGTAGGTTTCTCTCTTTCATCAGCAACCAAGCCATACCCCACCCTGTTAAGGTTGCTAAGGTAAATGCCGAACCGGCAAACATGGTATTGTGGGGATTCAGATTAGAGTTCAGCTGAGCAACACATTCAAACTTGTAGCCCGTATACTGATTAATTTTGATCCCCATTTTGTCACTGATAGGGATTTGCTCTTCCCAGCGTTTTTGTAACTCGTTGCACCAATCAGGGCGACGCAATACATTAGCCATAGGGTCGATGGTTTTTACCATTTGTTGATGACGAACAGGTCCGCGTTCATCACTCAGGGCACCTTGACTCTCAAAGCCGTTATTGCGATAAAAATCAATGGCCTCTTCACGAGCATTACACACCAGTCGCTTCACCCCCTCTTCACGAGCAAGTGACTCAAGAGCCATCATAATCAAAGAGCCCACACCTTTACCTTGTCGGTTCTTTTTTACAGCCATGTAACGAATTTGCCCATCGTCGTCAGCGGTGACATACAAGCGGCCAATGGCCACAGGTCGGCCTCGACCATCAACGATCATTCGGTGGTGGCTCAACTCATCGTACTCATCTCTCTCTGAACCCAACGGTCGTTGCCATGGCTCACGCAGCATTTGCCAGCGAAAGTGATAATATTTTTGTAACTGGTTGTCCGTACTTGGCGTAATTAGCTTAAACATATGATTTAAGATCCATTTGAATCAATTAGTTATGGTAGTTGCTTATACTTGCAACCAAAAAGTGACCGGTCCATCATTAACCAAAGACACTTTCATATCAGCAGCAAACCGGCCTCGTTCGGTCGGTAGCACCTCTGCACACTTGTCGGAGAAGTAATCATAAAGCCGCTCGGCATCTTGCGGCGCGGCACCACGAGAAAAACCCGCTCGGGTCCCTTTTTTAGTATCCGCTGGGAGCGTAAACTGAGAAACAACCAGCACGCTACCCTCAACCTGCTTTACATTTAAGTTCATTTTATCTTGCTCATCACTAAAGACTCGATAAGTGGTGACTCGCTCCATTAATCGTTTTGCTTTGGCTTCATCATCTTCTTTTTCAACCCCAAGCAATACCAGTAATCCTTTGCCAATTTCACCGACAACGGCACCATCTACTTTAACAGTAGCCTCACTTACTCTCTGTATCAGAGCTATCACTGCGAATCCTTTTTCTCATTAATAATGTTTGATAATGTAAAAACCACTCAATACTAAATGGTTCATTTACCCGCCACACCTCATCTTCACCAAGGCTTGCGGTGATCTCAGCACCAATCAGCACTATCATCCAGCACAGATAAATCCACATAAACAACAAAGGTACGGCGGCCAGAGCGCCATAGATCAGCTGATAAGATGGAAACTGAGAGACATAGTATGCAAACAGCTTTTTACTTATTTCAAATAAACAGCCGGCAACTAATGCTCCTGCTAAGGCATGATTAAAACGAACCTTTATATTGGGTACTAATAGATACAACCCAAAGAACGCCAAGAAAGAAAAGGTAATGGGTAGCAAGGAATACATCAAATGCAATGTATCCTCATTCCATACTTTCAGTGAACTGATATAAGAAGAAAAAACTAAGCTCATCCCCATCAGCAGTGGCCCTAAGGTCAACACCATCCAGTACATCGAAAAAGAATACACTGTGCGCCGTTTCTTGCGTGCGCGCCAGATATAATTCAAGTTTTTATCGATCGCAGAAATCAGTAACAGAGCAGCAAAGAATAGGAAAATTAGTCCTATTGAGGTCATCTTCCCTGTATTGGCAATAAATTCATTCAGTGTGTGCTGAATGGCTTCGCCCGCTGCTGGCACAAAGTTACTAAACACAAATTGCTGAATAGTATCCCCTACACCATCAAAAATAGGCACTTTAGATAGTGCGGTTAGCGTGACTGTCGTCAACGGCACTAAAGAGAGCAAAGTGATATAAGCCATATAGCCAGCATTCACTGGCAACCGATCATGTTTCGCTCTTTGATAAAGGTAGCTAGAGTAGTGCAATAGTACATGCACCCAGCTTGGAAGATTTAGCATTTACTGCATCCTGCTGTAATACCGAACTGAGTGTTTGCCTATCATAATCAGGAAGAACCCAGTGGTAAAAGTGTTGGTCGTAAAATCAATGCCCTACAGGGTTAATTCCAATCGTAGTAAATAATGAATAATCCTAGCAGGTTAAAACCCTCGAAAACTCGGCTGAAATTTTTGATTGTAGAATCACTACAGCTCAAAAGTCTTGCCCTACTCCCTAGATCATTCTTACTAATTGGTATGAATCAGTCTAGCAAAACTCATTCGACAGTAAAAGAAAGCCCCACAGAAGTCAGTCCAAGGACGACATCTGTAGGGCTTAATAAGTTAGCTAGCTTAATAGTCTTTATTAAAGCTTATTCACTCTTATTTTGCTGGGCGAGAAGCACGCTTACGTTCGTTTTCAGTAAGAAGTTTCTTACGGATACGTACGCTCTCTGGCGTTACTTCAACTAGTTCATCTTCATCAATGAACTCAAGAGCTTGCTCTAGAGTGTGTTTGATTGGTGGTGAAAGAACCTGTGCTTCATCCGTACCAGATGCACGCACGTTAGTCAGCTGCTTACCTTTAAGACAGTTTACTGTCAGGTCATTTGAACGGTTATGAATACCAATGATTTGGCCTTCATATACTTCGTCAGCATGTTGAGCAAACAAACGGCCACGCTCTTGCAAGTTAAACAGTGCGTAAGTCAGTGCTTTACCCGTTGCGTTAGAAATAAGCACGCCGTTATTACGTTGACCAATTACACCACCTTTATGAGGACCGTAGTGATCAAATGTATGGTAAATCAGACCAGAACCAGAGGTAAGAGTTAGGAACTCAGTTTGGAAACCGATAAGACCACGAGAAGGCATCATAAAGTCCATGCGAACACGACCTTTACCATCTGGAGACATATCTGTTAGCTCACCTTTACGTAGGCCGATATTTTCCATGATGCCACCTTGGTGCTCTTCAAGCACGTCGATGGTTACTGTTTCGTAAGGTTCTAGAAGCTGGCCGTCTTCTTCTTTAAGAATAACTTCTGGACGTGATACTGCTAGCTCGAAGCCTTCACGACGCATGTTTTCAATAAGGATAGATAAGTGAAGCTCACCACGACCTGAAACGCGGAATTTGTCTGGATCGTCAGTTTGTTCAACACGTAGTGCAACGTTGTGAACCAATTCTTTCTCAAGACGCTCAAGGATATTACGTGAAGTAACAAACTTACCTTCTTTACCTGCGAACGGCGACGTGTTTACTTGGAAAGTCATTGTTACTGTTGGTTCATCAACAGACAGTGCTTTCATTGCTTCAACATTGTTTTGGTCACAAATAGTGTCTGAGATTTTCAGTTCACCAAGACCTGTAATTGCAATGATGTCACCCGCATTAGCTTGCTCAACTTCGTGACGATCAAGACCAAGATAACCAAGAACCGTACCGACTTTACCGTTACGTTTTTTGCCTTCAGCATTAACAATCGTTACTTGTTGGTTTGGCTTAACACTACCGCGAGTTACGCGACATACACCAATAACACCAACGTAAGAGCTGTAATCAAGTTGAGAAACTTGCATTTGCAGTGGGCCGTCTAAATCAACGTTTGGACATTCTACTGTATCAACAACAGCTTGGAACAATGGTTCCATGTCTTCGCCAACTACGCCTTCTTCCATTGAAGCCCAGCCGTTAAGTGCTGATGCATAAACAACAGTAAAGTCTAGTTGGTCATCCGTTGCACCTAGGTTGTCGAACAAGTCAAATACTTGG
The DNA here is from genome assembly GCF_024347075.1 of Vibrio rarus. Classification (NCBI taxonomy): domain Bacteria; kingdom Pseudomonadati; phylum Pseudomonadota; class Gammaproteobacteria; order Vibrionales; family Vibrionaceae; genus Vibrio; species Vibrio rarus. Next base: position 101,285 of record NZ_AP024900.1, on the reverse strand, counting down.
TCCATAACCCAGTCAGGACGAGCGCCAGGACGGTCAATTTTGTTGATAACAACAATTGGCTTAAGGCCGTGTGCAAATGCTTTTTGTGTAACGAAGCGAGTTTGAGGCATAGGGCCGTCAACAGCATCAACAATAAGCAAAACCGAATCAACCATAGACATGATACGTTCTACTTCACCACCGAAATCGGCGTGTCCAGGAGTATCTACGATGTTAATGCGGTAGTCGTGCCAGTTAATAGCAGTGTTTTTTGCCAAGATAGTAATGCCACGTTCTTTCTCGATATCATTCGAGTCCATTACGCGCTCTTCAGCTTCACCACGAGACTCAAGCGTACCCGATTGCTGTAGCAGCTTATCAACCAAAGTAGTTTTACCGTGGTCAACGTGCGCAATGATGGCGATATTTCTTAACTTTTCAATCTGTGGAGTAGACATGAATAAAGTTCACTCAGTAGCGTCTCGGCGGTTTGCCGATGACAGGAATTAAAAAAATTTGCCGTAATGTATCAGATTTTAGCCAAAATCCCAACAAGATGTGATCTATACCTTACTTATTACGGCCATATTTTCGATAAATTGAATAATTTCCCATTTTAATCGGCACATTCAGAGTAAAAAACAACAAACACCTAGCAAGCACCATGACAGTACAACTCGTTGCCCATCCACTCTCTTCATACTTAACTCGCACCAATATTGGGCATGGCTAACTCACTTCCCCTCCATGCAACCACACGCACAACCGCATAACCCCAATAAACTGCAACAATGTATGAAAATCACACCATTTATTGACCCAAAACAGTGCAATAGCGGATCATTATGGTGCATTAGAAGTATCTCACCGCCAAACAATCAAAGGTAAGGCTTTGTTTTATAACAAATTAATAAAGTTGGCACACCTTTCGCATTAGAGAAAGCAATTGAAAATATTCATTGTTCGATGACTAGAAAAGAGTGTAAATTGTGTCTCAGGACTTTACGCTCACCAAAATTGAGCAATCACGTTTAACAACACTGGAGGTTATCCACGATGTCAGTTGAAAATGTATTATCGCTGATCCAAGAAAACGAAGTTAAGTTTGTAGACTTACGCTTCACAGATACTAAAGGTAAAGAGCAACATATCTCTATTCCTTCGCACCAAGTTGACGCTGACTTCTTCGAAGAAGGTAAAATGTTCGATGGTTCATCTGTTGCTGGTTGGAAGGGCATTAACGAATCTGACATGGTAATGATGCCAGATCCTGCAAGTGCTGTACTTGACCCGTTCACTGAAGATTCAACTCTGAACATTCGTTGTGATATTCTTGAGCCAGCGACACTACAAGGTTACGATCGTGACCCTCGCTCTATTGCTAAACGTTCTGAAGAGTACATGCGTTCTACTGGTATTGCAGATACAGTATTAATCGGCCCAGAACCAGAATTCTTCCTATTTGACGATGTTAAATTCAACACTGACATGTCAGGTTCTTTCTACAAAATCGATGATATCGAAGCAGCTTGGAACACTGGTACTGATTACGAAGAAGGTAACAAAGGCCACCGTCCTGGCGTTAAAGGTGGTTACTTCCCAGTAGCTCCTGTTGATTCATCTCAAGATATCCGTTCTGCTATGTGTTTAATCATGGAAGAAATGGGTCTAGTAGTTGAAGCACATCACCACGAAGTTGCTACAGCAGGTCAAAACGAGATTGCTACTCGCTTTAACACGCTAACAACTAAAGCGGATGAAACTCAAGTCTACAAATATGTTGTTCATAACGTAGCTCACGCTTACGGCAAAACAGCAACCTTCATGCCTAAACCACTTGTTGGCGATAACGGCTCTGGTATGCACGTTCACCAATCTCTAGCAAAAGATGGCGTAAACCTATTTGCTGGTGATAAATATGGCGGCCTTTCTGAGCTAGCTATCTACTACATCGGTGGTATCATCAAACACGCACGTGCAATCAACGCATTTGCTAACCCAGCAACTAACTCATACAAACGTCTAGTTCCTGGTTTTGAAGCTCCAGTTATGCTTGCATACTCTGCACGTAACCGTTCTGCTTCTATCCGTATCCCTGTAGTTCCAAGCCCTAAAGCACGTCGCATCGAGCTTCGCTTTGGTGATCCAGCAGCTAACCCATACCTTGCATACTCTGCAATGCTAATGGCTGGCCTTGACGGAATTAAGAACAAGATTCACCCAGGGGAAGCGATGGACAAAGATCTATACGACCTTCCTGCAGAAGAAGCAGCGCAAATTCCAACAGTTGCCGCTTCTCTACAAGAAGCTCTAGACGCTCTTGATGGCGATCGTGAGTTCCTAACAGCAGGTGGTGTATTCTCTAGTGACTTCATCGACTCTTACATCGCTCTTAAAGCTCAAGATGTAGAGAAGATCAACATGACAACTCACCCACTTGAGTTTGAACTTTACTACTCTGTTTAATCTTTAGATTAAATATTGGAAGGGTCTGCCACTGGTAGGCCCTTTTTTATTACCTTAACTATTCAGCCACAATGTAACTAACAGCAACAAACAGCAGTAAACGGCAAGCTTTTTGCATATTTAAAAGTAAGCACCAATTACTTCGTTCCCAAACAGTTATCGCACCAAAATTGTGCAATACTTTATCTATGACTCTCTCTGCGCACCAAAAAGGATTTTTTGTGAGTAAACCATTAGCCGAAACCGTCTTAGAACAATTAGTGACAGCCACAATGCTCGTCGACGAGTCATTAACTATTGGCTATCTCAATCCTGCTGCTGAGCAACTATTGGGGCAGAGCAAAAATCGTTGTATCGATCAGCAATTACCTAAAATGGTCGACCATTCATCTATCGATTTTTCCGTTTTTGAACAACCGCTCATTTCAGGACAAACCATTACAGATAGTGATGTGACCTTTGTGATTGATGGTAAGCCACTGCTACTGGAGCTCACTATAAGCCCAGTGTCATGGAATAAAAAAGTCATGCTGCTTATTGAGCTTAGGCAAGTCGATCAGCAAAGACGACTTAACCAAGAACTGAATCAGCACGCTCAGCAACAAGCGGCGAGATTATTAGTCAGAAGCCTAGCTCACGAGATCAAAAACCCACTTGGTGGACTGCGCGGCGCGGCACAATTACTAGAAAAGATGCTGCCTTCAGAGTCGTTGCGTGAATATACACAAATCATCATAGAGCAAGCCGACCGATTACGTAATTTGGTAGATCGACTATTAGGCCCACAAAAACCGGGCACTAAAGAACCGGAAAATGTGCACCTTATATTAGAAAAAGTGCGCCTCTTGGTGGGGTTTGAACTGGGACAAAATGTACGCATAGAAAGAGACTATGACCCGAGCCTGCCTGATATTGCCATGGATAGCGAACAGATAGAGCAAGCGCTCCTCAATATTGTCAGTAATGCTGCGCAAATTCTACAAGGACAAGAAAACGCACAAATTACCCTAATCACTCGCACCGAACACCAAGTTAATATTCATGGGCAACGTATTAAATTGGCGGCTCGCATAGAGGTAGTGGATAACGGGCCTGGGATCCCTACAGAGCTATTAGATACCCTATTCTACCCCATGGTAAGCGGACGAGAAGGTGGCACAGGACTGGGGTTATCTATCTCCCAGAACCTTATCGATCAGCACCAAGGAAAGATTGAAGTAGACAGTTGGCCAGGCAAAACAACATTCACCGTTTATCTACCCATTTTAGATTATTAGAAAACAGCGCTAGGAGGCAGGAAAATGAGTAAAGGCTATGTATGGGTCGTTGATGACGACAGTTCTATACGCTGGGTTCTGGAGAAAACACTCTCAAGCGCCAATATCAAATGTGAAAGCTTTGCTGACGCAGAAAGTGTGCTCCTAGCATTAGAACGAGAAGTTCCTGATGTCATCATCTCTGATATTCGTATGCCAGGTATGGACGGCCTAGAGTTACTTAAACAGATTCACAAGGCAGACCCTGATCTGCCTGTGATTATTATGACGGCACACTCTGACCTTGATGCCGCCGTCAATGCTTACCAAGAGGGGGCATTTGAGTATTTACCTAAACCCTTTGATATTGATGAAGCACTGGCTTTATCGGAACGCGCTATTACCCATAGTCATGAACAAAAACAGAACCATAATGCCTTAAACATTAACCGAGCTGAAACACCGGAAATCATTGGTGAAGCGCCGGCAATGCAAGAGGTGTTCCGCGCCATTGGTCGCCTCTCTCGTTCATCCATTTCCGTTCTTATTAACGGCGAATCCGGTACCGGTAAAGAATTGGTCGCTCATGCTCTGCACAAACACAGTCCTCGTAGTAAAAACCCCTTTATTGCGCTGAACATGGCCGCAATTCCTAAAGATCTCATCGAATCGGAACTGTTTGGCCATGAAAAAGGCGCGTTTACTGGCGCAAATAGCGTGCGTCAAGGCCGATTTGAACAAGCTAATGGTGGCACTCTGTTTCTCGATGAAATTGGTGATATGCCATTAGATATTCAAACCCGATTACTGCGAGTGTTAGCCGATGGACGCTTCTATCGAGTCGGTGGGCACTCGGCGATAGAAGTCGACGTTCGCATCATTGCCGCTACGCACCAAAATCTAGAGTCCTTAGTCAAAAACGGTGACTTTCGAGAAGATCTATTTCATCGCTTAAATGTGATTCGTGTTCATATCCCTTCCCTAAGAGAACGCAAACAAGATATCGAAAAGTTGGCGCAGCACTTTCTTGATTTAGCCGCTGAAGAACTGAGTGTTGAAGTAAAAACTTTATCCAAGGATGCGGTGGATATTTTGACTCGCCTAAGCTGGCCTGGCAATGTCAGACAACTAGAGAACACCTGTCGCTGGCTAACGGTTATGGCAAGTGGTAGTGAGATATTACCTTCTGATTTACCACAAGAGTTAGTGGAAGAGCGTAGCCTTGCAACCACAACCGATAGCTCTGATTGGCAAGAGTTGCTCGAGAAATGGGCGCGAACCGCTCTTGCCTCTGGCGAAACAGAGCTACTCTCCTATGCTTTGCCTGAGTTTGAACGAATTTTATTGAAAGTGGCCTTGAATCACACCAATGGACACAAGCAAGATGCCGCTAAGGTGCTGGGGTGGGGGCGCAATACCCTCACTCGAAAACTGAAAGAGTTAAGCGTTAGCTAAATAGAAAAAGTGGTCCGCATTTGGACCACTTTTTCTATTACTGCAGATTAAATAACACGCGAGAATTGCTGCTGACGAGCCTTAGCCCGAAAGTACTTATCGAAACACATACAAATATTTCGAATTAACAAGCGCCCTCGCAGACTTACCGTAATTTCACTCTCTGACACTTGTACCAGATCGTCCTTTATAAAGGTTTGCAATAGCTGTAAATCTTCAGCAAAGTAATCATCGAACACCAAAGCGAACTGTTTTTCTATTTTACGTTTATCAAGAGTAAAATTGCAGATCAGCTGTTTAATCACTTCTCTTCGCAATAGATCGTCACTATCAAGAGAGACCCCTTTCCACAATGCGTAACGCTTTTCTTCCATCTGCGCGTAGTACAATTTTAACTCTTTTTGGTTTTGCGCGTAGGTGTCACCCACCATCGAAATAGCAGATACGCCAAAGCCAATTAAATCGCAATCTCCTTGAGTAGTATAACCTTGGAAGTTACGGTGCAATTCGCCATTGCGTTGGGCGACAGCAAGTTCATCGTCAGGAAGTGCAAAGTGGTCCATACCAATAAACTGATACCCTTCAGAGGTCAGTGTTTCTATGGTTTGCTGTAAAATAGACATACGCTGTGAAGCAACGGGTAAATCCGATTCTTTGATTTTTCGCTGAGCAGCAAACAATTGGGGCATATGTGCGTAATTGAACACAGATAAGCGACCAGGACGCATACTCAATACTTGCTTCATTGTTTCGGCAAATGAGTCCACTGTTTGCAGGGGTAGGCCGTAAATGAGATCTAAATTAGTTGAACGGAATCCAAGCTTTTTAGCGCGCTCAGCCATGGCAAAGATGAAAGCTTCATCCTGCTCTCGATTAACAACTCTTTGTACGTCTTTATTAAAGTCTTGAACCCCAATACTCAAACGATTAAAACCATGCTCATGTAGGTGGTCGAGCATATCTAGCTCTATTTCACGAGGGTCCACTTCAATACTAATTTCAGCGTCTTCATTGAAGTTAAACTCTTCATAAATCACCGTCATTAGTCGACTTAATTGCGCTTTAGTTAAAAAGGTTGGTGTTCCCCCACCAAAGTGCAGTTGGTTTACTTTTCGTTCAGTAAGCAAAGCGGCACGTTGGCGAATCTCAAACTCTAAAACATCTAAATAATCATCCGCCTTATGCTGATGGCGCGTAATTACTTTATTACAGCCACAGTAATAACAAAGCTTATGACAAAATGGGATATGCAAATATAAAGAAAGTGGACGCTCTGGGTATTGCATGTAGGCAATGTCTAGCTCAGCAACGGTAAATGCCTCATGAAACTCCACTGCGGTTGGGTAAGAGGTGTAACGAGGCCCAGAGTAATTATATTTATCTAATACACTCTGATCCCAGATAATTTGTCGGCTAGACATATGGATATCCTAAGTACTACTGAGAAGGGGAGCTATTTTGCCACAGCAAGGAGATGATACTTTTAGATAGCTAGCAAATATCGAATATCAATATTGATATTTGCTAGCAGGATCACGTCAATGGCATATGCTATTGAGTTTGTATGGGTATTTGGTCGTTCAATGGTGCAACTTGACGCTGAAGATCTTTCAACTCTTCAATAATGCTCTCGCTCAAACGACTTTCAGCTTTAGTACGAGCAAGGTTTTGCTGCATACGCTGTTGCTTCGCCAATTGCTGACGTTCTTCACCTCGAGCCATATCTTTAACCACCGCAAACAACTCGCTAAGAGCGGGATAACGGCTGGCCACATCAATACGTTGTTCCCCTTGTACATAGTCCAAGATGTTACAAAGACGAATACTCAACTCAGATAAATCGCATTGCCCCTGAATGCCCGCAAGGCATAAGGTATCAACACTTTCAAATATCTTCGCATTACGCTTCGCAATCGCCAACGTTTGATGTTGCAAGATAAGCTGCCGTTGCTTTTTTAGTTTATTAAGCAAGTAAACAGCGTAACTACCTAGCACAAGGATGATGATAGCTCCTATTGAAGCCAGCACAGCCATATCCATTTATGTTTAGTCCTTGAAATCGTCTAAATCTAGGTCTGCAAATGATGCAAGTAGCTCGTCTTCCGTTTTCGCTTTCTTGCTGCTCACCACTTTAACAGGCGCTTCTGGCTCTTCTTCTGGTTCAAGTAGACCCAGTTGATTCATCAGTGCTTCAATGCGGTCAAGTTTTTGGTCAACATATGACTGCAAACCTGCTCCTAAAGATTCACCATTTTCAATGCGATCAAGTAACACATTTAATTGGGTATCATTCTCTAGTGCATCCAACTCTTGCTCAGCGGTAAATTTACGTTGTTGCTTAGTTGGCTTAGTTGTCGCTTCAACAATTAATGGTATTTTCTTCTTAGAACCAAGACGAGGATCGCGTTTACTGCGCCCCAACATATCTTTTGATTCAGTGCCAACCGAGTGACGGTTACCAGCTTTCTGACCTTTACGCTTTTTCAATCTTTTGCGTTGGCGACCCTCAACATCTGATTCAGAGCGGTTACGGGTTACGATTAGGTCTACATCACCTGTTGAACCTGCTTTTCTCGATTTTTTATGTCGACTCATTACTCGACTTCCTCAATAAAATTACGTCGTTTTCAATAAATTCTAGTTCTAGCTTGTCTCTAACAGCTAAAAACTCAAAGGTACGTCGGCTAAAAAACATCACGTGGGTATGATCATTTTTATAATGCCAAGTAGAAAAGGCGTCTACGTCTCGCACCATTTTAGTCATAACACCAAGCCAAGCGCCTGGTTTTAACATTTTAAGCCACTGCGCCCACACTCTCGCGGGTTGATAAAGGTGCTCTATGACTTCCGTTGCTGTAATAAAGTCATACTGTTTATTGAGCACATTGCTCTCTGGATAATAGTAAAGATCATACAGGTCTACAGTATGGCCAACTTCCTGCATCATCAAAGATAATGTGGGTCCCGGACCACAGCCAAAATCCAAACCGTGTTTGTGAGCACCTATTCGCTCAACAAGTGGAATCTGCACTCTGGATAAGAACTTACGATACCCTATATCAGAAGGGTCGTTCTCATGCAGGTCATAGTGAGCCTTTTCTTGGTCGGGTGCCAATCTCTGCTTAGGGTCGACAAACACTAATTCACAGCGCTGACACTGGAGATACTGTCTGCGTTTATCTTCCCAAAAAAACTGGGTGTCATTATGGTGACAAAGTGGACAATCTAACATTCAAGACGCCTATTTAACTTAAGAGGCGCAACTTACCAAAATATGAGGAAAGAGTGTAGAAAAAATCCACAATTTACCGTTTTTTTTCTACAAGCCCCGATTAATGCGGCTCAACTTGCAGCCACAAAACGGTCGGCTATTTGTTATGGCTACTATCAATTGTAGTAAATGACGAATTAATCTCGTTGATTAATACTCTTGCTCTGACGAGTTTTTTGCGATTGCTGACCATTGATACTAATCGTACTAAATAACGGGTCATTCTAGCTTGTTAAAATACTCGATAACTGCGTTAGAATTTTTGATTGTAGAATAACGACTTATCGAAAAATCCCCCCATGTTTTCGAGCGTTTTTCCTGCGCTATTTCTGATCACTGACTTAGTGTGATTAATATGACTACTACGGTGGTATAAAAGACCGATAATAAAAAAGCGATAGGTTGCCCTATCGCTCGCAAAATTCCATTTGTTTTTAACGCTTTCCTTGCCAATATTTTGTTTTTCATCACCCTGATGATTTTTGTTATCCCTAGCAAGTATCCATTTGCGCAGCTTATCCTAAGCTAGTCCTATCTGGGTTCTCCACCTGAGAAAAACAAACCATCCGTTGTTAACCCTGCATCACCATAGGTAATGCGTTCCCTAAACTCATCCTGAGACGATTGAATACCATCAATCATGGTCTCCGTTCCATGCCCCCTACTTTACTCTTGATAAAAAAATGTGCAATTAGCAAACAGGAGTAATGGATCACATTTCCACACAATTAATTTTCACATCCATTAACTATAATAACCAACAGGTAACAAATAGAGTCCAGTACACAGCGGGCAAGATAAGCCCTTGATAAATAGTAGAGAGGTACCCTAGTGGATTGACTCATGCTCAAATATAAAAAAAGGCTCACAATTGAGCCTTTCTCTTTCTAGCCACTCGACATTAATTTTAATGAAGACCGCCGATGTATTTAGCTAATACGTCCATCTCTTCTTCTGTCAGTTTCTTTGCAATATCATGCATCATACCGTTAAGGTCATTGCTACGATCCACTGCAGCAAACTTTTGTAGTTGCAGTTTCGTGTAATCGGCATGTTGCCCTGATATTTTTGGAAAGCCCGATAGGCTTGTACCGTTACCACGAGGACCGTGACAAGCAACACAAGCTGTAATGCCACGCTCTGCATTACCTGCTAAATATAATTCTTGTCCCTGTTCGACGACATTTTCTGGTGTAGTATTTTCTGACATAGGAATAGAGGCATAGTATGCGGCTAAATCTGCTATATCTTGATCAGATAAAACCATGGCCATAGCACTCATCGCAGGATCATAACGACCTTGCTTACCACCACTCGTCGCACCTAACTTAAGATCTTTAAGTTGCTTTATAGTGTAGTTTTCATGCTGACCAGCCAGTTTAGGATAAATCGTTACAGGGCTATTGCCATCTGCACCATGACAAGCAGAACATGTTACGGATTTTTCCTTTCCTGCTTCAATACTACCGGCCGCCCATACAGAGCAGCTAGCAAAAAGAGTTACAATTAGCGCTAATTTCTTCATGACATTCCATTATAATAATTGAGCTTCCAAGGCTAAGATTGGCTCAGTTTTATCTTCTAGATTGAATAAAAGTACCCGAAAAGGTGAACAAGCCATAGGTGCCGCCTTTTGTCGTGCTAGAATAGGCGAACTAATGCCGAACACGGTTATTTTACACAAATTCACAAAAAAGTAATCAGTCGACTACACAAAGTCGCGATGGAGTTAACAGTGAGCGCAAAAATTCATTACCAAAACACTCATTTTATAACCAGTGCACCAGATATTCGTCATCTACCAGAAGATGAAGGTATCGAAATTGCTTTTGCTGGTCGTTCTAATGCAGGAAAATCTAGTGCGCTCAACCGCCTAACCAACCAACGTGCACTAGCGAAAACCAGTAAAACACCGGGCCGTACACAACTTATTAACTTATTTAAGGTTGATGAGAACTGTCATATTGTCGATTTACCTGGCTACGGCTTTGCTCAGGTACCTATCGAACTAAAGAAAAAATGGCAAAAAAGCTTAGGGGAATACCTACAGAAACGTCAATGCTTAAAAGGACTTGTGGTATTGATGGATATTCGTCACCCGATGAAAGATCTCGACCAACAAATGATTTTTTGGGCAGTAGATTCTGGTATCCCTGTACAAGTATTGCTGACCAAGGCAGATAAATTAAAAAGTGGCGCACGTAAAGCGACTCTTCTTAAAGTTCGCAAAGATGCCATTGGTTTTGGTGGCGATGTACAAGTGGAAGCCTTCTCCTCTTTAAAAGGACTCGGCGTTGAACAATTGCGTGCTCGCTTAGATACTTGGTTTGCTCCTGCATTTGCAGTTGTTGATGAAGACAACGATGATGCAACCACTGAGCTAGAGTAAATAACCTATTTATCACCCAATAAAACGCGACCTACGAGTCGCGTTTTTGTTATTTAATTACATACTAAATGTAGGGTTTTATAATCCACCTCAATCTCCCCTCCCCTTTGCATAAAATACGCCACAATAAAGCAGGCGCACCTATGGGTATAAATTCAACACTTCAAAAATTTAATGACCAGAAACCGGTATTTTCTCGCAAGATAAGTGTAAAAAACTAACAACAAGAAGACTTATATAGAAAGGGGCGGTGATTTATTTTAGGCAATAAAAAACGCCTCAGCCAAATAACGGCTGAGGCGTATGAATTTATAAAAATTCCAATAACGTGAAACAAAAGGTCTGAAAGATGAAACATCTTACCTCTGTACCCTACGCAGATAAATTTACCCGATCTGTGACCAAAAGCAAAGGTTTTTTGTAATTTTTTTTCACTAAAAACACTCACTAACTAAAATTAGCCCACCAAACAAGCGTTTAAATAACCACCAACAAAAAAGCCAGCTTCGTGAACTGGCTCTCATTAATGATCCATTTTAGTGCAAAGAGTGAGCTAGTGAGCTTGATCCCAATTGTCGCCATGACCAGCATCTGCAACTAACGGCACATCTAACTCTGCAGCCGCTTCCATCAGTTTTTGTATGTTACTTTCAACTTCCTGTAACTCGTCTTCGCGAACTTCAAAAACCAATTCATCGTGCACTTGCATCAACATACGAACCTTAGGTTCTCCCTGCTGATTTTCAATCCAGTCATCAACTAATAGCATCGCCTTTTTAATAATATCCGCAGCAGTTCCCTGCATGGGTGCATTAATAGCCGCTCGCTCTGCTGCCTTGCGACGCATACCATTTCTAGAGTTAATTTCCGGCAAATGCAAACGACGACCAAATAAGGTTTCTACATAGCCCTGCTCTGTCGCCTGGCTGCGGGTTTCTGCCATATACTGCATTACGCCTGGATAACGCTCAAAATACGTATCCATATAATGCTGAGCCTCGCCACGCGCAATGCCTAATTGCTTCGCTAAACCAAATGCACTCATACCGTAAATAAGCCCAAAGTTGACCGCTTTAGCACGGCGACGTTGTTCACTCGTCACTTGGTTGATATCAACACCAATAATCTCAGCAGCTGTTGCTGCGTGAATATCTTTACCCGTTTTAAATGCTTCTAATAGCGCTTTATCCCCAGAAAGGTGCGCCATAATACGCAGCTCAATTTGCGAGTAATCCACAGCCAGTATTTTCCAGCCATGCGGGGCAACAAATGCCTGACGAATTCGACGCCCTTCTTCGTTACGAATCGGGATATTTTGCAAGTTTGGATCCGTTGAAGATAAACGACCAGTGGCCGTCACTCCCTGATGATAAGAGGTATGCACACGCCCTGTGGTGGGGTTGATCATCTTAGGTAGCTTGTCTGTATAAGTAGACTTGAGTTTCGCTAACCCACGATACTCTAAAATGAGTTTAGGTAATGGGTAATCAAGCGCCAACTCTTGCAGGACTTCTTCATTGGTTGAAGGTGCGCCTGATGGCGTTTTCTTCACTACAGGCAAGCCCATTTCTTCAAATAAAATGGCTTGTAACTGTTTTGGTGAACTCAGATTAAATTCTTTGCCCGCTAATTCGAATGCTTTTATTTGTAGCTCATCAAGACGCTGTGCTATTTCTTGAGATTGAGTGCCTAATAGCATGTCATCAATTAACACTCCGCGACGCTCAATACGCGATAACACGGGTACCAGTGGCATCTCAATATCTTGATACACTGAGTTGAGCTGTTCATTTTCTTCAAGTAATGCATTCAAATGATTGTGCAAACGTAATGTCACGTCTGCATCTTCGGCGGCATAAGGCGAAGCCTCAGCAAGGTCGATTTGATTAAAAGTCAGCTGCTTTTTGCCTTTTCCTGCAATTTGCTCAAAGGAGATGCATGGATGTTGCAAAAATCGTAAGGCTAAGTTATCCATATCATGCTTACCACCTACGCTGTTATATACATAGGAGGCGAGCATAGTATCAAAGGCAATTCCCTGCATTTCGATATCATATCGAGCCAATACAGAGGCATCATATTTTAGGTTTTGTCCCACTTTTGCTTGCTTTGGATCTTCTAGAATAGGCTTAAGTTGTGCTAATACCCAGTCCCGTTCAAGTTGCTGTGGTGCATCTAAATAGTCATGTGCCACGGGCACATAAGCGGCTTCCCCTTCTGCGGTAGCAAAAGACAAGCCCACTAAGTTGGCCACCATATAATCTAAGCTGTCTGTTTCCGTATCAAAGGCAAACACATCGGCTTGCTTAAGCTTCTCTAGCCAAGCAATAAAACTTTCTTGGTCGAGTACCGTTTCATACTGGCTGCGATCAATAGTTATCGCTTTGGTTGCAACTGAGGACGCTGACTCTTGCTTACTGCTAGCACTGACAGTTCGCCCTGATTTTTCATCGGCCTCAACCACTCCCGAACCGCCTTCTAGCAACTCATTTAGCCATGATTTAAAGGCCATTTGACCATATAAGGAAATCAAAAGGTCTTTATCTGGTGTCGCCTTGACCAAATCATCTAATGTCACTTCTAGCTCTACATCGAGCTTAATTGTCGCTAGCTGATAAGAAAGGTAGGCAGAGTCTTTATGCTCAACCAGTTTTTTAGACATGGTTTTAGATCCACGGAAACCGAGCCCTGCAATGTCATCGAGTCGAGAGTAAATGTCATCCAATCCACCAATACCTTGCAGTAGTGCTGTCGCTGTTTTATCGCCAACCCCAGGTACTCCTGGAATGTTGTCGACCTTATCTCCCATCAAAGCAAGGTAATCAATGATCAACTCCGGCGGAATACCAAACTTCTCAATCACCCCTTCTCTATCCGATACCACATTGGTCATGGTGTTGATCAAGGTTACGTTTTCATCAACCAATTGCGCCATATCTTTATCACCAGTACTGATCAGCACTGGCATGCCCTTTTTAGAGGCCGCTGTAGATAAAGTACCAATTACATCATCAGCCTCAACACCGGTAACTGAAATTAAAGGCAGTCCCATTGCTTTGATCATATTGTGCAATGGTTCTATCTGACACCTAAGATCATCGGGCATAGAAGGTCGGTTGGCCTTATATTCTGGATACATGTCATCTCTGAATGTTTTGCCTTTGGCGTCAAAGATCACCGCAATACGATCACTAGAGAATTGACGCATCATGCTTCTTAGCATGTTCATAACACCATAAACGGCATTGGTCGGATGCTCTCCATTGCTCATAGTGCCAGGATAAGCATGAAATGCTCGATATAGGTATGAAGAACCATCAATGAGTATCAGTGGGTTTTCAGGGATTGTTGCCATGTATTGGTGTCCAACTTAGGTAGAAGGGAGATAACTTAGCTATAGGATGCCACGAGTCACTCAGCTTATCTAGATGCCCAGTATTTACACCGACAAATATTGCTTTTCATGGACGGCTCGCCTGTGGATAAGTTTGTGCGCAAATAATTTACCAGACAAAAAACCCTGTAGATAAAAGTGCACAACACAAATTTAATTAAAGTAAAATCAACAACTTAATATAGATCCAGCGATCATGTAAAAGATCTTCACCAGATCGCTGTATGTGGAAAAAAATTTCAGGGTGCTTATATCAAAGGATTTCGTTGCGCAACACACCGCGACAAGAGCCTAGCTCAATTTTCAATCAATATCGACTTTCTGAAATACAATCGATTCTGTAATGGGTTTAAGGTGGCTTCGCACTTCTCAATCCAATAGCTATTTCTTAGCAGCAAGCGAAGCATGGAGGGGTATTGATTACGGGATTTAACCGTTAACCAGCAATAACGCTCCTTGGCAACCCAGCGCTCTTGCTCTATTAGCAACTGTTGTGCAACACCTTGCCCACGAACCAATGCACTCACACCACCAAGCCAACTGTAAAATGTTTGGCTATCCTGCTCATAGCCAATTTTAAAGCCCACTAAGCGTCCCTTCTTTTCAGCCACTAAAACAAGATGTTTTTTGTCCCCGATACGAGTCATAAAAGAGTCGATGCTTTGCTGTTTTTCAAATTCTGCAATCTCAAGCATGACACTGAGTGCTTCTTGCAATGACCCTTCACGAATAATAATCGACATATCTTTCCTTTTTTTTGCCTCAACAGAAAACAAAAAGCCCTCATAAACTGAGGGCTTAAATGAAAATTAGACGAATATTAATTTTCTGCCAACCACAGGGCTACATCTTTGGCAAAGTAGGTCAAAATACCGTCAGCACCCGCTCGTTTGAAGCACAATAAAGATTCGAGTACGGTTTCTCGCTCTTTTAGCCAACCATTTTCAATCGCAGCTTTATGCATGGCGTACTCTCCTGATACTTGATAAGCAAAGGTCGGTACTTGTAGTTCCGTCTTCACTCGGCGCACAACATCCAGATAAGGCATCCCAGGTTTCACCATTACCATATCCGCCCCTTCAGCAATATCTAGCGCTACTTCATGTAACGCTTCATCACTGTTTGCGGGATCCATCTGATAATTCTTTTTATCCGCACCTTTTAAATTGCTCGCAGAACCTACGGCATCTCTAAATGGTCCATAATAGTTCGAGGCATACTTCGCTGAATAAGCCATTATTTGAGTGTGTATGAAACCGGCGTTCTCTAACGCTTCACGTATTTTACCAATACGGCCATCCATCATGTCTGAAGGTGCAATCACGTCCGCTCCCGCTTCTGCGTGAGACAAAGCCTGCTTGATCAATACTGCTGTAGTTTCATCGTTGAGAACGTAGCCATCATCATCAATAATGCCATCTTGTCCATGAGTGGTGTAAGGATCGAGAGCCACATCTGTAATCACTCCCATTTGCGGGATATGCTCTTTAAGTAAACGAACCGCTCGTTGCACCAAACCTTCAGGGTTATGGGCTTCCGCTGCACAAATGCTCTTCGCATCTTGATTCACCACAGGGAACAGTGCAATGGCAGGCACACCTAGATTGGCCAGTTTTTCTACTTCTAACAGCATAAGATCGATAGAAAGTCGTTCCACACCGGGCATTGACTCCACCGGTTCGCGGCGATTCTTACCCATAAGAATAAACATGGGATAAATCAAATCATCGACCGTAATTTTGTTTTCAGCCATCAGGCGACGACTAAAATCATGTTTACGCATACGGCGCATTCTACGCGCAGGAAAAGGGCTTTGAATAAGTGATGTCATGATTCACTCCTTGTCTAAATCAACTTGAGCAAATCATAACACTAACCCTAAGCGTAACAATGTACCAAGCATGAAAAATAGAGCAAATACACATATACTGGGGCACAAATAGTTAACACATGATGTTTGCCCATGATCGATACCCATGCCCATATTTACGCTAGCGAATTTGACCAAGACCGAGAGCAAGTTGTTGCTCGAGCTTTACAACAAGGTATTGAGCGAATTCTCTTACCTAATATCGACGTAGCTTCCATCCAGCCTATGCTGGCAACAGAGGCTGCCTACCCTGACATCTGTCGCTCAATGATGGGCTTACACCCATGCTATGTGGACCAAGACATAAAACAAACCTTAAGCGAAATAGAAAGCTGGTTTGATAAACATCACTTTATTGCGGTTGGTGAAATTGGCATCGACCTCTACTGGGATAAAACCTTTCAACAAGAGCAAGAGTATGCGTTTGTCACTCAACTCAACTGGGCAAAAGAGAGAGACTTACCTGTTGTGATTCATACTCGCGACTCTATTGAGCAAACCCTACAATTGCTTAAAAACGAACAAGACGGCTCGCTACGCGGTGTATTTCACTGTTTTGGAGGCAGTGTTGCAGAAGCAAAAGCCATAAATGATCTCGGCTTTCACTTAGGGCTTGGAGGGGTATCTACCTTTAAAAATGGGGGCATGGACAAAGTTATCCCACACCTAGATATGAACTATGTCATTCTAGAAACAGATTGCCCCTACCTTACTCCAACACCTCACCGCGGAAAACGTAATGAACCCGCCTACACTCAACTTATTGCTCAACGAGTAGCGGATCTCAGACAACTGACCCTGCAACAAATTGACACCCTAACCACCAATAATGCGGTTACGCTATTTAATTTATAAAAGGTTAATCTATAAAAAAGCCCCTAAATTAGGGGCTTTAGATAAGTAATAATGTTTACTGCTCTTCTGGTTGCTCGTCTCTTTTAGTATAGAATCGCGCAAAAAACAGACCCACTTCAAACAATAACAACATTGGAATGGCCAGTAACGTCTGCGAAATAATATCAGGAGGCGTTAACATCATGCCAATCACAAATGCGCCAACCACTACAAAGGGTCTTTTTCTTTTCAGCGTATCCACGTCTGTTGCGCCCGTCCAGCAGAGCAAGATAATCGCTACCGGCACTTCAAACGCAATCCCAAAAGCTAAAAATAGAGCCAGTACAAAGTCCAAATAACTGGAAATATCCGTGGCAAACTCCACCCCACCCAATGAAATCGCGGTAAAGAAACCAAACACCAATGGGAACACGACAAAATACGCGAAAGCCACTCCACAATAAAAAAGCAGAGAACTCGAAAACATCAGCGGCATCACCAAGCGTTTCTCATGTTTATACAAACCAGGAGCGACAAACGCCCAGACTTGATACAACACAAACGGAACCGCAATGAAAACAGACGCAATTAAAGTCAACTTAAGTGGTGTAAAAAAAGGCGAAGCGACATCAGTTGCGATCATCGTAGCGCCTTCAGGTAGGCGATCGATTAAAGGTGCTGACACAAATTCATAAATATGGCCTGAAAAGTAAATCAAGCACAAAAACACCACCATTATCGCACCAATGGCACGCAACAGACGAGTACGTAACTCAATCAAATGGCTCATCAATGGTTGGTTGGAATCAACCGAAGACATAGAAACCTCTATAAATGACAATAGGGGCAACAGAGCCCCTATTGATTAATCTTGTGACTGGGAAGAAGGTGGCTGTTTAGAGGTGCTCGATGCCTTATAGGGCTGTTGAACACTTTTAGCTGCCTCTTTTAATTCTTCCACGGATTCCTGCAGTTCTGGAGACATATCTTTCATCCCCATATTTTCTGCTTTCTTCAGGTTTTCCTGAAGTTCGTGGATTTTAAGCTCATGATCAAGCTCTTCTTTGACATTATTTGCCATAGATTTAGCAGAATTGACGAAGCGAGCTACACTACGAATGGCCACAGGGAGACGCTCAGGACCTAATACAACTAAGCCTAATACAGAGATCAGTATCAGTTCCCAAAAACCTATATCGAACACAGATTAAACCTGCTCTTTGTCTTTCTGCTTCTCTGCACTCTGCTTAGCAACTTTCTCTTCAGAAATGTTTTTCTGGGCAAAGTCAGCATCTTTTTCCGGTTTTGAGTCTTGAGAAGTGCTGTCGTCATCAGACATCGCTTTCTTGAAGCCCTTCACTGCAGAGCCAAGATCGCCACCCATACCACGAAGCTTTTTGGTACCAAATAATAAAACCACGATCACTGCAATGATCAATAGTTGCCAAATACTAATTCCACCCATGTGTTACTACCTTTGTTTCCGTTCTATAAATTATTATTTACGGTAGGTTAGCCAACTAAACATCCAAGCCAACACCCCTAATCCGCCAACCCCTGAAGAAATCAATGGGTTATCATTAACATAAAGTATGGACGAGCATACGATAAATGTAGCCCCTATTCCAAACATAAATTGGCCTGTGGCATGTTGTCTTTTCGTTTGTCGATATCCCTCATATAAATACTCGACTTTTCTAGACAATTGCTTGCCATGTTTCAAATTTTCGTACAGTAATTCTGGCAACTCTGGCAATTTTTCAGCCCAAAATGGAGCGCGTTCTTTGATTGAATTGACCACTGCTTGCGGACCGACTTGCTCACCCATCCACTTTTCAAGAAATGGTTTCGCTGTTGACCATAAATCAAGC
This sequence comes from Vibrio rarus, assembly GCF_024347075.1. NCBI lineage: Bacteria > Pseudomonadati > Pseudomonadota > Gammaproteobacteria > Vibrionales > Vibrionaceae > Vibrio > Vibrio rarus. The sequence goes on along the minus strand of NZ_AP024900.1, from coordinate 82,500 downwards.
TGAGGATACAACTGTCTACCTAACCCTTCTACATACAATAATGTCTTCTGCAATAACACCAGTTGAGGTTGCACTTCCATATTGTATCGGCGAGCGGTATTAAACAAATTAAGCAATACATGTCCAAATGAAATATCACACAATGGCTTAGCAAAAATGGGCTCACACACCATGCGAATTGCAAATTCGAACTCTTGCACATTGGTATCCGCTGGTACCCAGCCAGAATCCACATGCAACTGCGCTACCTTAGCGTAATCACGATTAAAGAAAGCCAAGAGGTTTTCTGCTAAATACCGCTTGTCGTCAGAGTTTAGCGTACCAACAATGCCACAATCTAAGCCAATCCATTGCGGGTTTTCTGGGTGAGCTGGCTGAACAAACACATTGCCAGGATGCATATCCGCATGAAAAAAGCTGTCTCGGAATACCTGAGTAAAAAAGACCGTCACGCCACGCTCTGCTAACAACTTCATGTTGGTACCATTGCGCTGTAGCCCCTCAATATCCGACACCTGAATGCCATATATGCGCTCGGATACCATTAGGTTGCGGCTACTTAAATCCGCGATCACCTCGGGAACATACAACTCTTCACTGCCTTCAAAGTTACGACGAAGCTGCATGGCATTGGCGGCTTCTCGACGTAAATCTAACTCATCAAGTAAGGTTTTCTCATACTCAGCGACCACCTCTACCGGCTTGAGTCGACGCGCCTCTGGAATTATTTTCGCTAGCAGTCGAGCCATTCGGTACATCAATTTGATGTCATCATTAATAATAGGACGAATATCAGGACGAATGATTTTTAAAACGATCTCTCGGCCAGATTCTTTCAATTTAGCGGTGTGCACCTGAGCTATCGAAGCGGAAGCCAAACAATTAACGTCAAAGTCATCAAACCAAGTTTCTACTGGGCCACCTAGTGCCATCTCTATATGCTGCTTGGCCAGTTGCCCATCAAAAGGGTCAACTCTGTCTTGCAGTAACGCCAGTTGGTCAGCAATCTTAGGTGGAAATAAATCTCGGCGAGTGGACATCATCTGCCCAAACTTTATCCATACTGGGCCTAACTCTTGTAAGGCTAAACGCAGGCGATGACCGAGCTCTTTCTCTGGGTGTTTATTGTTAATCCAGAAAAGGGCTTTACGAGCCAAGCGAGGAAATTTTGCGAGATCGTGCTCCGGTATCAACTCATCAAGCCCATATTCCAATTGAACTCGAGTAATAAGATAAAGGCGCTTCAACTCAGATGGGGTCATTTAGTCTCCAATAACCGTGCTAGACGCTGCTCTAGGGAGGTTAACTGAGATTGGGTCTCGGTAACCTGATCACAAAAATTTGCCACTGCTAACGGTGAAGGCGCTAACTCCCACTCTTCCGTAATGGCATGCTTTAAATGTGTTGTGTGTTTTTGACTGTTCGCTTTTAAAAACGACAAGCCGCTTTTAGCACCACTGACTAAAGTATGTGCCGCTACGTCACCCACTACCTTTGATAGCATTTCCGCTATATCCGGCTTACTCAACTGAATTAACGTGGCAAATTGTTGCGCTACCTGCATATCCCCAGCAACTGATATTTTATCTTGTTTAAAAAGATCATTAATATTCGCTTGTTGCTGTAAATCCCTTAGTGCCGTTAAGCTTAAGGTCAACTCACAATCGGGCTTACCTTCAAATGCAGCCAGTACATCAACTTGTTGGCTGCAAATAAAAATAAGGCTTTTATTCAGCTCTTTTAGATTCAAGCGAATAATTAATCCCTTCATACGAGCCAATTGCTTTTGGCTCTCTAATTGCTCTTTTATTAAAGCATTAAATGAAGCTTCAACCGTTGCAGTTACTAGGGCATCTATAGGCATGTTAGCACTCCACTAAAATTTATAGCCACGGTGCAAAGCGACAATACCACCGGTAAGGTTGTAATAATTGGTTTGCTCAAACCCGGCCTCTTGCATCATACCTTCCAATGTTTCTTGGTCTGGGTGCATGCGAATGGACTCCGCTAAGTATTGATAGCTTTCAGCGTCATTGGCGATCAAGCCACCAATCTTAGGTAAAATATGAAACGAATACGTATCATAAATTTTTGATAATGCTGAGAACGTTGGCTTAGAAAATTCCAACACCAACAAGCGGCCCCCTGGTTTCAACACGCGATACATAGAGCGCAACGCTTTATCTTTATCGGTGACATTACGCAGGCAAAAGCTAATGGTAATACAGTCAAAATAATCATCAGGAAACGGGAGTTCTTCTGCGTTCGCTTGCACGTAATGAACATTACCTACCACGCCCACATCTCTTAATTTGTCTCGGCCGACATTCAGCATTGAGTTATTTATGTCAGCTAATACCACATGCCCTTTCTCACCAACAATGCGCGAGAATTTGGCTGTTAGGTCACCCGTACCCCCACCAAGATCCAGAATTTGTTGTCCTGGGCGAGCTCCACTGCAGTCAATGGTAAAGCGTTTCCATAAGCGGTGAATTCCACCAGACATCAAATCATTCATCAGGTCATATTTACTAGCAACTGAATGAAAGACCTCGGCCACTTTGGTCACTTTTTCATCTTTAGCCACTGTTTTAAAGCCAAAATGGGTAGTATCTTGTGAGGCTTGGTCTTGGGGTTGTTCTTTAACGCTCATATCCATGTTCTATCTCTGAATTCATATTCCAAACGAAAGGAGGTGGACACAGTGTACCACTGGCCTATTCCTTTCGGCTGCGCTTGCAAAACATACAGCAAACGAATCAGCAAGTTTACTGTATACGCTGGCACTTGTCTTTGCTGAAATACGTTCTATATCCTTAGGTTACCATAAGTGTGAGTATCTATGACTCACTAAGTTCCTCTTGTTTGATTGCACACTGGCGCATAAGCGTAAAATCTATAAACTGAACACTATTTTCTATTTATTGCTAATCGGAATACGTCTTCATATATGAACGAACGCAAAGCATTTACTCTAGGACTGGGCGCCGTCCTTCTTTGGTCTACAGTGGCCACGGCTTTTAAACTGACTTTGGCCGAATTTACTCCCATTCAGATGTTAACCTGTGCCAGCTTAGTCTCGGCTATAGCCCTGTTTGTCGTTTGTATTATGCAAAAGAAAACCCACGCTATTATCAGCACCTTTAGCGCGAACCCGCTCTACTATTTAATGCTAGGGCTCATCAACCCCTTAGCCTATTATCTGATCCTGTTCAAAGCTTATGACCTACTACCCGCCTCACAAGCGCAACCTATTAATTACAGTTGGGCTATTACACTCACCCTCATGGCAGCGGTATTTCTGGGGCAAAAAATACGCCCACAAGACTGGGTTGCCTGCTTTTTAGGGTATTTAGGGGTCATTGTTATTGCCACACAAGGGGATATATTTGGCCTCACGTTTGCCAGTCCTCTTGGGGTGGGGTTGGCGTTACTGTCTACTTTGCTATGGGCGGGTTATTGGATTTTAAATGCAAAGAATCAAGCCGATCCCGTCATTGCGGTATTGCTTGGCTTCTTAGTAGCAATACCCTTTGCGATTACGTTATCTGTGTGGGAAGGCGCAAGCTGGCAAATCAGTGGTAAGGGGTGGCTTGCCGTTACTTATGTAGGACTTTTTGAAATGGGAATTACATTTGTATTGTGGCTAGGCGCTCTGAAAGCAACGCAAAATACGGCAAGAATCAGTAACCTAATTTTTATCTCTCCGTTTATTTCCTTAGTGTTGCTGTGGCAAATTTTAGGCGAAGAAATACATACTTCCACTTTGCTAGGTTTGCTATTGATCGTTGCTGGACTGGGCATCCAGCAACTAAAACAACGTCGTTAACTGATTAGCTGCGGGCGAGTTTATGATGGGCACGAGAAAAGTGCCCAGCACAAAATGCACCTACAATAGACAATTCCCCCGCAAGACAAAGGGCCGCAGCCACTTCGGCTAACGCTTTCGACTTGCCATTACCATATAAGCCCAGCAAATCGAGGCACGCTTTCTGACTCGGTAATCCTGTGCCTCCACCTACAGTACCCACCATTAAGTTCGGCAAAGTAACACTGGCATACAAATCACCGTTTTTATCCACTTCAAGTCGAGTCATACCCACAGCGGATTCCGCAACACATGCCGCATCTTGACCACAGGCTATATACAAGGCGGCTAATGCATTGGCGTAGTGAGCATTAATGCCAATAGTGCCACTCAATGCACCACCAACCGTCGTGATTTGTGCAAACTGCATCATTTTCTGTGGTGTGGTGTGCAAGTATTTCTCAATCAACTCAGCGGGAATATGTGCCTCTGCGGTGACTTTTTTTCCACGTACACTGCGCATGGCTTGTGCATTGGCTTTTTTATCACCTGATAAGTTTCCATCAAGAAAAGCATGCTCTGGTTCAATGGGGGTATGAGCTAAAATATATTCCAATACAGCATTCGTTGCTATGGTCACCATGTTTTGCCCTGAGGCATCACCGGTTAAAAACTCAAACACTAAATAGACATGGTTACCTTCAATATTGACACTAATATCCTTCAGTTTCCCGTGTGAAGTAGTGTGCTCTGCAATTGATTTGAAAGTGGCATATTGAGTCACCACCCAAGCGACAAACTGACCGGCTTCGCTCAAATTAAAAAAAGTAAAAGCCGGTGTACGAGTCACACCTTCATTAAGCAACATGGCACTGGCACCACCAGCGGCAGTCAATAATTGCGAGCCACGATTATAAGAGGCAACTAAAGCGGCTTCTGAGGTTGCTAAGGGAACTAAAAAGTCTTGTTTCGCATATAATCCGTTGACTCGCAAAGGGCCTGCCATTCCTACCGGCACTTTAACTGTACCAATAAAGTGCTCAATATTCTTTGAGTAGTCCAGCATGTGCTGTTCGGTATGTGAATCAAAAAGATGCTGTTTCGCTTGCTCGTTATCGAGTACAGACCAGCGACGCTGAACGCTTTTTTCCGTTAAATACGGGCTTTTGGTCAGCTTAACAGTAGGCGCCTCAAAGTGGGGTTGTAACGCCTCATCACAATGTGAAAAATCAAGAGTTGAATCAATAGATGAAGAGTTGTCACGGGGATTTAGTTTAGGCATATTTCTCACTTTAGGGTTATCACCAATTGCTAAGCAGGTTCCTTCCCCAGTGCAATCTCATTTTAATCATACAAATGGGGTAATTGCTCAGAGTACTCAGCAATTACAATGCAAAGCAGATCCTACAACGGAATCGTGTGGATATTTCACTAATTAACAAATCAAATGTAACAAGCGGTATCGAATGAATATCTAAAACTGAACGGTACACTCGCGATTACAACAGTAGTAATCAGCCATTGCTCGTTCAGACAAATTAAAGTACTTAATAACTTTTGTGCATTTTTTGATTATAAAATAACGACTTATCAAAAAAACCATCTAAAACCGAGGGGGGTTTCCCGACGCTATTTCTGACCATTTATTTAAAAATCATCATCTTTATATGACCGAGTGCGCATAAAAATGAAAGATAACATTACCTACCTCGGTATTGTGCATTTTTCACACAATGGCAAAATGCCCCTCGCACTTAACGTGGTAGTGAGAGGTGATTAAGCGATGATGTTTTTTATGTATTCCGTGCTAGCAATTTCTAGCGTGAGCCTAGCGGTACGTCTCGCCATCAAAAAGCCCCCTGTTGCCAGCAACGAAGCCACAAAGAAGGTACAAAACTACTTAAAAGAGACGCATCACTGGGCCGATGAGTATCAAAATGCACAACGTAGTTATCAAAGACTCCATGCAGAATTTATACAAAAATCTATGGACTTTGAACGCCTCACTCCAGCTCAACAACAAGCACACCGTACAGCATTAAATGAGCTAAAAACGCACCTTGAACAGCGAAAAATCAGAATGCAGCAGGCTCAAGCTCGCTACAAAGAGTTGGTTTATTAAGTGTATTGGGGTCAATTTGTGCAGGGGTTTTAGTACGCCTGTGTAGAACATGTTTTCAACTATGGGCGACCCGGCCATGAGGTTGTACCCTTCGTGGTGGTGAGGGTTGATTGCCTCTTGGAATGATTCATTTTGCTTATATTCTACGGTGTCTTCCTTGTAGTTGATGGCGATAGACATCCCGTAAAGCTCGCCACATACCCAATCTCCATTTAGATCATTATATTGATCTGTAGTTGGTGCTCTTTTGGAGAGGCAGGTCTTTAGTAGTGTAAATAGCTTTTTTTTGTAACGCGAGCAGCTTGCTTGAAGTTGTGTTGCAAAAAACTCTTGGGTCAAATTGCCATATGAGATTTGGCCTGATCGGTTTGTTTTAGTTCTAGATCTTGCGGTCAAATATCTGAGGTAATCAACTAGTTTGATCGTGAAAGGATCTTCGTTGATTATTAGTGGTGGGTATGCAACGTGATTGTCCGTCATTAGTTGCTCAAATAGTGGCTCTGGCCATTTTATCGCTAACAGTCGGGATTGGTTGGTTACTTTGTCATACTGAAGTTGCTCATCGCCATTTTTATCAATGACTACTTTTGGTGGTGTAGATGATAGGTTTGTAATGAACGCAACTATTTTCTGTACCTCACCTACCCCGTACAAATTACCTTCGAATCCGGGAATTTGAGATGATGTGAGGATGTTGTATTGGGTGTTAGCGATTCTGAGTATTGATGTGATGACGGAAGCATAGCTACCTGACCCGCGCTTGACGCCTTTTAGTTTAAGGATGTCAACAACGCTGATTGGTGTGTAATTAATAGGTACCCAGTTTGGGTTGTTTAGTAGCCGATTTTTGTGATATTTGATTGTGAGGTGCGTTAGTGCTTTGTATATTGGGAGATCAAGATGGCAGAAGATTCCGTTCTGGCATTCTGCTTCTATCCACATAGGTCGATGGTTTGTTTCCCCGAGATTTATTGAGCGAGTGTTTGGTATGGCGTTCTTGTTTTCAACGTATACGGCTAGGCGCTCAATGCCTGTATGTCCTTTTTGGCGAAGAATGGGGTGTGTAGTGGCTTCGGATTCTGTTAGTCGGTGGACTGAGTTTTCTTTTTCTAGGGCTTTGTTCTTTATCCTGCCAGTTGTTGACCTGAGTGTTCGTTCTTTTTTTGTTAGCGGTGATGTCGTCGTGTTTATGGCCAGGTCCGCTCTTTGGACGTTATTTAGTTCGTTTGGTTTTCTAAGGCGGTAAATTTTGCTTGTCGCTTTGATCTGAAAGGTATCGATACTTTCTTGGTTTGGTACTTCAACGACAACGGTGAGCTTGTCGTTCATGATCTCAATTATATTGAGTTCCGCGAGGGATGCTAGTTGTCGGTTTATTGTTCTGGCTGTTTTATTTAGTTTTTGAGCGATGAGATCTGATGTTAGGAATTCTATAGCGTAGCTGTAGTTGCAGATTACTTCGAGTGTTTCGAAATATGCAGTGCTGAGGTTTGGCATTGCGTCTCTGAGTTCGTCAATCGAGTGCTCCAAGTTCTTGTAGTCTTCGAATAAAACGATATTCCCACGAATTGGTTTGTTCGATCGTAGTGTTGCGGTTCTCAGGGCAATACTCATGACGGTCTTAGTTTTTCCTTTAAATCCGATCAGGGATAGTAATTATCGTACAGTTTAGAGGTTTACCCACAGAGGATCAACACGATCATTTATTTTGTGCTTTGCAGATGTTTTCTTTGTCAGATCAAAAAATATTTTGTTTGTTAATTTATAAGTTCTTTATTTTTTCTTTTTTATTCTTGCTTTTCTGTAGGGTCTATTGAAGCTATGTATTCTAAGGGTACTAAAGACCCTAATAGATCTAATGAATCTATTAGGGCATGATCTAAATTGTTGTTTAAAAAGAGTAATTTCTACCGGACAAGCACGTAATTGCTACCGGACAAGCACGTAATTGCTACCGGACAAGCACGTAATTGCTACCGGACAAGCACGTAATTGCTACCGGACAGGCACGTAATTGCTACCGGACAGGCACGTAATTGCTACCGGACAAGCACGTAATCACTACCGGACAGGCACGTTCTCCAATATTTACCCACAGGATATACAGTAGCAAGTAACAGGTTATTAACTAAATAAGAGTAGTTGTACTCTGTTTTTATTCGTTTGCGGCTTTTAGTTGTGGTGGTTGCTGCCTTATATAGTCTGTTTTTGCGTTAATTTTAGGGTTTGGTGTTGGTTTTTTTTGTTTGATTTGTGGTTGCAAAAATCATGCTTTAGCTTGGGGTTGAATGTCCGGTAGCGTTTGTGGTGTCGGGTTTTGTGTGCTTCTTTGTGTCGTGAGTGTGGTTTTTGTGTGGGTTGTTGGTTTTTTTTTGGGGTTTGAGTGCTTCTTTGTGTGAGTTTTGTAGACCGTTATTGGTGGTTCGTTTTAGGTGTTTAAGTGCAATAAAAACAACAGTTTACGCTTGAGTTGTTTTTGTTGTTGTTGGGTTGATTGTGTTTGTGTTGTCTTTTTGTGCTTTAGGGGTTAGTAATTTGACCATTAAATTGAGAGCTGCCTCGAAGGAGTGTGTTTTAGTGCTTTTTTAATTGGTGTTGTGTGTGGGTTTGTGTTTGTAGTGGCTTTTGGTGGCGTGAAAAAAGCATGACTGTTAGGTCCTGTTTTTGCTTGAGGCGTAGTACGCGTAGTTACTTAAAATGAGAATCTAGCTATGTCACACCCGTTAATGCTACTTGATACTAATGTGTTTATTAATCACCCTGATGTTTTAAATCAGCTGGGAAGTGCCCGTGTAGCAGTTTCCTTGGAGGTTTTAAGGGAGCTCGATAATTTAAAGGTTGGTGGTGGGGAGTCAGCTTACGCCGCTCGCCAAGCAGTCAGGAATTTGGCTCTTATTATGACTGAGGATAATGAGCTTGGCTCTGGTTCTTTGGTTTATGAGAATCCGTCGAACAGATCTGTTGTCGTAGAGGTAAGAGCTGATTTGGCTGAGGTGTCGGATCTAAAAGGTGACGATAAGATTCTCGCCGAGTTGGAGTTACTAGCGAGTGAAAATTCAGATTTAAAACCAAGGTTGTTTACTTATGATCTTAATTTGAGGTTGCGAGCTACCTCGATGGGTGTTCCTTTTGCGTCAGAGTCAGAAATGAGTTTTTTTGGTTATTCGTCGAGTGGTGAGGGTTTGTCTTGTGATGGTTTGGTTGTAGTTAAGGATGACTTTTGGGGGGGTTACGATGGTGCCTCTGAGGGGAGTTTTTATGTTATGACCATACCGGAGTCTTACAGGCAGGCTTTGGTTGTGGGTTGTTATATTGATGATGGAAGGGAGATCTATAACATATCTCGATTTGATAGGGATACGGGTAGAGCTTACTTGAGGGTGGCTAGCAAGAAGTCTATTGGTACTATAAGCGCACGGGATGATCGGCAGCGATGTGCATTTGATGCCCTGTCGTCGGATGATGTTGATCTCGTTATACTGACTGGTGGCGCGGGTTCCGGCAAGACTATTTTGAGTGTTGCGCATGCTCTTTCAGGTGTAGATTCTGGTTTATTTGGTTCACTTAGGGTGCTGAAAAATAAGCCTCCTCTGGTTGAGGAAGATGGTTTTTTGCCTGGTGAAATGAACGACAAGTTAATTCCTTATGTGCCGGGGGTTGTTTGTGCTGTTGCGGAGTTGGGTTATGACCTTGAGGGTCTGATTGAGTCTGAGTCGATCTCGTTCACTAGTATAAATACGATTCGGGGTGCTAGTTGGTATGGTTCCGAGGTGGTGTTGATCGAGGAGGCGCAAAATCTCACTCCGAAAGCTATAAAGGCAATCTTAACTAGGTTGGGTGTAGGCGTTAAGTGTATTATTACGGGAAATTTAAGCTCTAGCCAGATAGATCATAAGTCGCTTGGTGCGACTACAAACGGTTTGGCTCGTGTGGTTGATTCTTTTGCGGATTATGAGGGCTCGGTCCATATTCAATTGCAGTCGAAATATCGTGGGGGTGTCGCAGCACATGCGGAGGAGTGTTTATGATAAGTACTCTTCGTATTTTAAAGTTCACGCTTTTTATTATTGCGGTTTTGTTTGTGGTGTTGCTCTATATAAATGGTGGTCAGATAGAAGTTATGCACTTCTATCTATTGCTGGGTTCTGTTCTGCTAGCGGCGCTGCCTATTTACTTCGACAGTAAGCGTTTGTATTCGAATTTTCTTTTGATGGATAATCTAAATACAGTGCGCTTTGGTTCGCTGGATGCGGAGCAATACAGGGAGCTTGACTGGCTTGCGGTTGGTCATCGAGGCCTGTCTTCTTTATATAAGATGATGGAGGTGTTCTCTCGGTGTTCGGGTCTTAAATATAGATTGTTTGTGAGCAAGGATTTTGACGTTGATACTTATTGCTATCAGTTTGATGGTGCTGAGGTGTCGTTGTATATTAGCAAACGTTTATATTCGAGTATGACCGCTCGCGATTTAGCTCTTAGTTTGGGTCTGGCGTCGAGTGTCCACTCTATATACGCTAAGATGACAGATGACTTTTATTTGGACACACCGGGGTCTCTGATTGCCGCTTATATAGCAATAGTCCAAAGTGTTTACGTTCTGGTTGATGCTTATGGTGGTGATGCTTCGCGCTATGATTTGAAGAACTTGGATCGGTTCTTGGAGTTTGATTCTTAATAGTTTGTCCCAGTGGTGTTTCTAGTTTGCTGCTGGGCGCTCTCTTGTTTCTTGTGGTTGGATTTGACGCTGTGTTGTTATCGCGGTTTGGTTTGAATGCCCCTTCCTCCCCTTCCCTGTTATTGCAGTTTAATCCCCTCCTCTTTTTCTTCTTTTTCTTGTCTCTTTTAGAGCCTGCTTAATTATCGCTTGGGAGCCATCCGTCGTAGCTGGTTTTTTGTGCGGAATCAGTGTGTTTGGCTATATGGAAAGGCGAAGATCGATGGAATTGTCCCTTGATGTGTGGTTTTTTAATCAGTTTGTTTTAGTGTGGTAGCTTGATGCGTCAAGGTTTTCACCTTTAAAAGCAATGGGTTCATCATTTTATATTGAGAGATGCTCTAACGGTCTGCTGCAACAGACCGTTAGCGCCGACACTAACTAGTCTGTGGTTCAGTTAGTGTCACCTCAATCATATCAAGATGTATCTTTAATGATATATTTAAATTTGTGATTTCTAAACCACAACAGCAAAGCAGTTTATTATCAGCGTAAGATTCTGATTTTTATGGTTTTATTCCGTTTTTTTCTGTGATTATTACTGTTGGGCTGATACTTTCCAACTCAAAAAGGCTGAGAGCTTACACGTTAATCGTATAGTTCAACAGTAGAGTTTTCTAAATGTACTGGATGCGCTGTTGAAGGTGTATATCCGAGGTTCATGAGCTCTCTCGTCGTTGTAATCAAGTTGCTAAGCCCAAACTATTTCTATCACCTGAAAGAGCTATCGTCTAATCTTGTCTAAGGCTTCCAACACGGCAGCTTGTTGATCAATAACAGTAATACTTGACGCCTCACCGAACAACTTTCCAGTACTTAAAGTTATCCATATGTTCCTAATGTTGCAAAGATCTTAAAATACTTTTGTCCATCAGCCGAATGGAATAGGAGTAACTCCCGATTTTATAGAGGTTCTTCAGTTGTAGGTGGCATCAATGCGATTACAGCTATATTGCAACACCTAAGCTGCGTTAATTCATCAATTGCTAATTTAGCAAAATCACTGACTCGTTTATGTCCAAAAGTGAGTTTAGGGTGCTTGTATGATTGTGTTGTCAGGTCAAATCGAACCACTGATTGATACAGGTTTTTTTGGTATCAGTGATACTGTACAGGAACAATAGAGATTGCCCGTTAAATCTATGCGAATGACAATATAGTTCGCCCGTAAGGGGGTAAGTTTCGTCCAGTTCAGTTAAAGGCATTGGCTCAACAGCCGTAAAAACCTATCAGCTAAAACAAAGAGTTATGTGTTGTGGGCAAACTATTTTGCTTACGGGCTAACTTTATTGTCTCTACACACAATTATACCCTTTGTCCAGCAACATATCCCGAACTCCAACACCAGCAAAAGTTAAAACCTCCTAACCAACCCGTAACGTCCATGACTTCACCAACGAAGTACAAGCCAGCAATGGTTTTACATTCCATCGTTTTAGACGACAGGTGATCAGTGTTCACTCCACCTAATGTGACCTCGGCGGTTCGGTAACCCTCCGTTCCATTAGGTACAATTTGCCACTGCTCTAGCGCGGTAACGATAGCGTCATATTCTTTATGATCTAGCTGTTTTAATGGCTTATCCACTAATAATTTACGCTCAATCATAACGTCAATTAAACGCTTAGGGAGCACTTTAGATAAGGTGTTCTTTAACGATTGGTTAGGGTGATGTTCACGGTTTTGCATTAACAATTGCAAGATATCCGCTTCTGGTACTAGATTTACTGTTACCTTTTGACCCGCTCGCCAATATGAGGATATTTGTAGCACCGCCGGGCCTGATAATCCTCTATGGGTAAACAGTAAGGCTTCTTTAAATACGGTGCCGTCTTCTGCGGTAATTTCAGCAGGAATGGCAATACCTGATAGCTCGCTAAAATCGAGCTTATCTTGTTTGTGCAGTGTGAAGGGCACTAAGCCTGCGGTTGTGGGAACGATATCCAATCCAAACTGCTCGGCCACTTGGTAACCCAATGGTGTTGCCCCCAGTTTAGGCATGGACAAGCCTCCTGTCGCCACAACTAAGGAGTCGCAACTCACTTTCTGACCATTGGTCAATAAAGTAAAACCCTGATCTGTTTTTTGTATATCGCTTACCGCCACCTGATACTGAAATTGTACCCAAGCTGGATCGCACTCATCGAGTAGCATCTGCACTATCTGTTTTGCCGAATCGATACAAAAGAGCTGCCCGTGGTCACGCTCTTCAAATTCAATGCCATGCTGACTGACCATAGAGATAAAATCCCAATTGGTGTATTGCGATAAGGCTGACTTTACAAAATGTGGATTGCTGCATATAAAGTTCGAGGGTGACACATCGTAGTTGCTAAAATTGCAACGACCCCCACCAGAGATAAGGATTTTACGACCTGGCTTTTTAGCATGATCGACCACCAGCACTCGCCTATTGCGTTTTCCTGCTTGCGCAGCACACATTAATCCGGCGGCACCCGCACCAATAATCACCACATCAAAGTGTTCACTCATTCTCTATATACTCAAACCATCAAAACAACAAAGGGCATGCGAATACTCGCATACCCTTCTAAAGAAGCACATTCTACCCAGATGCTAGGCAGACTTTCAAACAAGATTTTCGTTTATACGCTAAAGGCCGCCAACAAAGTGACTCCTAACAAAGCACAGCTTAAAACAAACAACTCTCGTACCTTGTCGCATTTATCTACGAATACAGGGTCATGATGCTGTGAATATTCTTTACTTTTTAAGTAATGAAACAATCTAAATTGCTTTACTACATTACCCTGCGTAGTAAAGAAACCTCTACCGTCTACCTGCTGATAAAGTAACGGATGTGCTTCTCGCATAACAAAGATTAGAGCCCTTAATGTGCTGATATACCGCATAAAATTCACGGCACTCACAATCATAAGCGCAAAAATAATCAAATCCCCACTGATCATCTCTATTCCTCCCTACTTCCTCTAGGAGTGGCATAGACAACCAGTGTGAATCAGTTGCTTAGTCGAGTACGGATACGTTACTCAGCCGCCACATCCATAACAGAGGATGAACCTTCTTTAGCCATAGTTGCTAGGTCTTTGTCGATAAAGAACAGTGCTTGACCGTTTTCACCAACTAACTCTAGCTTGTCTAAAATCCCTTTAAACAATTTCTCTTCTTCGTGTTGCTCTGCCACATACCACTGTAAGAAATTGAACGTTGAGTAGTCTTGGCTGGTGAAGGCAACATGAGCAAGTTTATTGATCTGTTCAGTGATCATGCACTCATGCTCATAGGTCTCACGAAATACTTCGCCCAAGCTGGCAAACTGATGTTTTGGCGCTTCAATTGCCCCAAGAATTGGCATGGCTCCCGTCTCACTTACATAAGTAAAAAGACGTTGCATGTGCTCCATTTCTTCAGTGGCATGTTGACGCATAAACTCTGCTGCACCTTCAAAACCTTTATCTTCACACCAAGCACTCATTTGTAAGTATAGATTGGATGAGAAAAATTCTAGGTTTATTTGTGCGTTTAAATTTTCGACCATCTGTTGTGACAGCATAAGACGTTCCTCTTCTTTATGTCTCAAATATTATTTGGCGAATATATCATGTGGCGATGCACTCTAAATTAACAGACTTTGCTTTAAATCAAAATTCTCTTTATTTTGTGAGACCAATGCTTCAACTTAAGATCACTCCAACAAAAATTGTAGCACTCCCTGCTAAAATAAAATTACAGACAATTTATTAACCGTTCTAACAAGGAGCCAGTCATGAGCTATAAACATATCGTTGTTGCCTTAGACCTAGGGGACCATAGTGAGTACTTAGCCAACCGAGCTGCCAAACTGGCTAAAGCCCTTGGTGCCGATCTTTCTTTTATTCATATCGATGTCAATTACAGTGAAGTTTACTCAGGACTCATAGATGTAAACTTGGTAGATACTCAAGTCGCCTCAACTAAGCTCTCTAATCAAAAACTTAAAGACTTAAGTGACAAACTGGATTATCCCGTCAAGATCATGCTAGTAGGGCGTGGTGACTTGGCTGAAGAGTTATATGGTGCAATTCAAGAGCGTGAGTTTGACCTCGTTGTTTGTGGGCATCATCATGATTTTTGGGGCAAGTTACTATCCAATACTCGACGCATGATTAGTGACATGCCAATCGATCTATTAGTTGTGCCACTAGAAGACTAGTGAAGATGCTTCGAGGTTGCATGTAAAGATGCAGCCTCGACCATTTCACTTAAATGCGCATCAAGTTCACTGCGTTTCTTCAGTAATTTTTGCTCTTTGCGCACTATTTTACTGAGTTTTTTATACATCTTTTTCTGCTTCTTCAGCATTTTTCGCTGCTTCTTCAAATGCTTTTCATGTAACTGATGTTGCTCATCGGTATCCGCCACACTCTGTTTTGCTCTTGCAGCGTCATTAAAGCTTAGTTCAGGTAATTGACGGGTGGCTTTAGCTTCTAACAGTAAAGCGCACGTCTCTGTTGCAGTATCTGACTGAGGGGTGTCTACCTTATCAAGGCAGGCTTTCGGTGGGATTGCACTGGGTTTACACAGGTTTTGTTCACTTCCCGCGACTCGGGCACATGAACGGCATATAAATTTAGGCTCGGCAACAATAGCGTAAATAGCCCCTAAGCTATGCTCTATTGTTCTGCGATTAAATTCACACATTTTTGTCGCCATACCAACTCTTCACCTAAATGCAACTAATAATGATTACCACTTAGATATAGCGACTTTATGAGTCTATTTCAACTCTTTAATCGTATTTTACTCGGTCATCGCCGATAAAACATAAACATCAAAACGATTCTTCTTTGTCTCAATAGCCATGCTCGGCTTAACTTGATCAAGCCATTGCGCGTAATCAGGTCGTTTCACCACAACACGCTTAGTGGCCAACTGTAACGCTGGTGCTAACAAGCCATCCGCATCATTATCCGCTCCCACTAAGGTTTGGAAAACTCGCATCTCTTTTTTCACCAGCGCACTCTTTTTTTTGTTTTCTGGATGTGGATACATAGGATCAAGATAAATCACATCCGGACATTGAAACTGATCATCTACAGCCAGTTGCGATAGAGCATCCAAACTGGAAGCATGTAATAAAGACATGCGCTCGGTGACCCAGCCTCCAATTTCCGCATCTTGCTTAGCGCGAGACAATCCGTCATCAAGCAAAGCGGCGACGACAGGGTTACGCTCTATCATCTGCACTTTGCAACCGAGTGATGCTAATACAAAAGCATCTCGCCCAAGCCCTGCGGTAGCATCGAGTACACTCGGTGTCGCACCTTTATTAAGCCCTGCTGCTTTAGCAATAGCTTGCCCTTTACCACCACCAAACTTACGACGGTGCGCCACCGCTCCCGCGACAAAATCAACACAAATTGAACCCAATTTTGGCTCATCTAGCTTCTTAAGCTCTAGACGCTCCCCTAATTGCAGTGCAAACTGGCTATCAGGATCATGTTGCAAGCCCCAGCGTTCAGCTAAGATTTGGATCTGTACTTGTTTATCAGCGGATTGCGCTAAAAGTTGAATCTGCAACATCATCTCTCTAAAGTTTAGGGGCCTGTAGACCTTTATGTATATATGGCTTAGTTTACCGCATTCTTCTTATCTGTGTCTCTCAAGGAAACTCAATGACTAATAACCCCATTCTCGACCCATTAGATAAAGACATTTTAAAAACGTTAATGGAAGATGCACGAACCCCTTATGCGGAAATGGGTAAGCGTTTCAACGTCAGTCCTGCCACCATTCATGTGCGTATAGAAAAGATGAAAGCAGCTGAGGTAATTGAAGGTACAGAAGTTATCGTCAACACCAAAAAGCTCGGCTACGACGTGTGTTGTTTTATCGGCATTAATCTCAATGCAGCCAAAGACTATCACTCTGCACTGGAAAAACTGAATGCTTTAGATGAAGTGGTTGAAGCTTATTACACCACAGGGGCCTACAGTATTTTTGTAAAATTGATGTGTAAGTCCATTGAAGAGTTACAGCATGTTCTAATCAATAAGCTACAAGCAATTGATGAAGTCCAATCCACAGAGACATTAATCTCATTACAAAACCCCATTAATCGCAGTGTAAATCCATAAAAAAGCCACCTCAATTGAGATGGCTTATCATAATGACGGCTGGCCTATTAAGCCTCAATACCTGCATGTCTTAGCAAGGCATCAATTTTAGGCTCACGACCACGGAAGCGCTTGAATAGCTCCATAGGTTCTTCACTGCCACCCATCTCTAAAATATTCTTCAAGAAGCTTTGACCCGTTTCTTGGTTAAAAATGCCCTCTTCTTCAAAGCGAGAGTAAGCATCGGCAGAAAGTACTACAGCCCATAAGTAGCTGTAATAGCCTGCACTGTATCCACCTGCAAATATATGACTAAACGCATGAGGGAAACGGTTCCATTCAACTCCAGGTAATACCGCCACTTTTTCTTTCACTTCCGCTAAAGTCTCTAATACTCGAGGACCTACCTCAGGATCAAATTCTGTATGCAACGTAAAATCAAACAAGCTAAATTCGATTTGACGCAAAATAAACATCGCTGACTGGAAGTTCTTCGCTGCCAACATTTTATCTAACATGTCTTTAGGTAAAGATTCACCACTCTCGTAATGACCCGAAATAAATGCTAACGCATCTTCTTCCCAGCACCAGTTCTCAAGGAACTGACTTGGTAGCTCAACCGCATCCCAAGCAACACCATTGATGCCAGAGACAGGTGACACATCTATTTGCGTAAGCATGTGGTGAATACCATGGCCAAACTCATGGAATAGCGTCGTTACTTCATTGTGAGTAAACAAGGCAGGTTTATCACCTACTGGTTTATTAAAGTTACACGTTAAGTATGCTACTGGGTTTTCAAGCTCACCAGAGAGAGAAGTGCGACGTACTCGACACTCATCCATCCACGCACCGCCGCGTTTATTTTCACGAGCATAAAGATCAAGATAGAAGCTACCTCTTAACTCGCCTTCTTGGGTCAAAATATCAAAGAAACGCACGGACTCATGCCAAACATCCACATCGTTGCGCTCTTTTACTTGCATACCAAAGACACGCTCAAGCACTTCAAAAAGACCGGCAATCACTTTTTGCTCAGGGAAGTAAGGGCGTAAGTCTTCATCTGAAATACTAAATAACTTTTGCTTTTGTTTTTCGCTGTAGTAAGCAATGTCCCACAAATTCAGTTCCGTCACGCCGTATTCTTTTTCGGCAAATTGACGCAACTCTTCAATTTCACGCTCCCCTTGTGGCTTCGCTTTAATGGCTAAATCATTTAAGAAGCCCAACACTTGCTCTGTCGTCTCAGCCATTTTCGTTGCGATAGAACGCTCACTGAAGGTGGCAAAGCCCAACATACGCGAAATCTCATGACGCAATTTCAATACTTCAGAGATGATGTCCGTGTTATCCCATTGGTTAGCATTTGGCCCGCGGTCTGAAGCTCGAGTGTTATAAGCCTCGTACATTTCTGCACGCAACTCTTGATTATCACAGTAGGTCAACACTGGCGCATAAGAAGGAATTTCCAAGGTCAGCAAGTAGCCATCCAACTCTCTTGCTTGCGCTGCTGCTTTGGCCGCTTCTAGGGCAGATTCTGGCATACCAGAGAGATCGGCAACGTCTGTAATGTGTTTGCTCCACCCCATAGTGGCATCCAACACATTGTTAGAAAACTTAGAGCTCAGTTCTGATAAACGTTTGCTAATTTCGCCGTAACGATGTTGCTCATCCGCAGGTAAGCCTATACCTGATAATTCAAAGTCACGTAGCGCATCTTTAACCGATTTTTGCTGTGCTTTGGTTAAATTGTCAAAATCCGCATCGGCTTGAATGGCTTTATAAGCCTCATAAAGACCTTTATGTTGACCAAGCCAAGTACCATATTCAGATAGTATCGGCAGGCAGCTTTCATAAGCATCACGAAGCGCTTCACTGTTCACAACCGCATTCAGATGATTAACAGGTGACCACATACGAGAAAGCACCACATCAACCTCATCTAGAGGCAGGCACACATTTTCCCAGGTTGGATGGGCATTGTCTTTTAAGACTTCCTCAACCTTATTGCGACAATCAGCAATCGCTTTTTCTACTGCTGGTTTAATATGTTCTGGCTTGATCTCTGAGAATGGTGGGAGATCCGTGATAGTAAGAAGCGGATTAGACATAGTGGTTCCCTGTATGTTTTCGTTATATATCTGTTTAGATGGTGACGACTTATGCAAAATTCAATAGTCGAGTATAATGTTGATTCATCCCATCACATACCCACTTGGGGAGTTACCTTGCTCAGTTACCGTCACAGCTTTCATGCTGGAAATCATGCCGATGTGCTAAAACACATAGTACAAAGCCTTATCCTTGATGCTTTAAAGCAAAAAGATAAACCTTTTGTCTATCACGACACTCATTCAGGTGTAGGCCGTTACGACTTAACTCATGAATGGTCAGAAAAAACGGGTGAATACAAACAAGGTATCGCCAAGCTTTGGCAGCAAAGCCATTTACCCGCAGAGCTTTCAAGCTACCTTGAGTCTATACGTACTCTAAATGACAGCGATGAACTAAGGTACTACCCAGGTTCTCCACGGGTTGCACGTGCGCAACTTCGCCGAGGGGATCGTATGGTTCTTACCGAACTACACCCAAGCGATTTTCCTTTACTCGAACAAGAGTTTCATCGCGACCGCCAAGTTAAAATTTTTAAAGAAGATGGATTTGCTCGCCTAAAAGGCAGCTTACCACCCAAAGAGCGTCGTGGATTGGTACTTATCGACCCTCCTTATGAATTAGCCAAAGAATATAGTGATGTCGTCCAAGCTATTGCTCAAAGTTATAAACGATGGGCAACAGGGATCTATGCAATCTGGTATCCTGTGGTCAATCGCTACGATATTGACGATATGCTGCAGGGCCTACAAGGGCTTGGCATTCGTAAAATATTGCAAATAGAACTAGGGGTATCCCCTGATACTAACGAACGCGGCATGACCGCCTCTGGCATGATAGTTATCAACCCTCCTTGGAAGCTAGAGAGCCAAATGCGAGACATTTTGCCTGAACTAAAACAGGCGATTGCCCCTGCAACGGGTCATTGTAAAGTGGAATGGGTTGTACCCGAATAAACACACCCAATATAACTATAAAGACATTAAGGATTCTGGAGAATTTAATGGCAACACAACATTTTGACTATATCTGTATTGGCGGCGGCAGTGGCGGTATTGCTTCCGCTAACCGCGCATCTATGTATGGGGCGAAAGTCGCTCTTATCGAAGCAAAAGACTTAGGTGGCACTTGTGTCAATGTGGGCTGTGTACCTAAAAAAGTCATGTGGCATGGCGCGCAAATCGCAGAAGCGATTAACCTTTACGCTGAAGATTATGGATTTGATGTAAACCTAAAAAACTTTAGTTGGTCAAAACTTGTTGAAAGCCGTCAAGCCTATATCGGTCGCATTCATCAATCCTATGATCGTGTTCTAGGCAATAACAAAGTTAACGTGATTAAAGGCTTTGCTAAATTTGTTGATGCAAAGACCGTCGAAGTTGACGGCGAACTGTATACCGCCGATCATATTCTCATCGCGGTAGGCGGTCGTCCAACTATCCCTAACATTCCTGGCGCGGAATACGGCATTGATTCCAATGGCTTCTTTGAGCTAAACGAACAACCTAAACGTGTTGCTGTTGTGGGTGCCGGTTATATTGCTGTTGAAATCGCCGGCGTACTAAGCGCACTAGGCACACAAACGGACCTATTTGTGCGTAAAGCGTCTCCTTTGCGTAGCTTTGATCCTATGATCATCGACACTTTAACTGAGGTTATGGCAGCAGAAGGGCCAACGCTACATACCCACTCAGTACCAAAAGAAGTGGTGAAAGAAGCCGATGGTAGCCTAACTCTACATTTAGAAAACGGTAACACTCATAATGTAGACCAGCTTATTTGGGCTATTGGGCGTCATCCTGCAACGGATGCTATTAACCTAAATAACAGTGGCGTTGAAACCAACCAACGTGGCTACATTAAGGTTAATGAATACCAAGAAACCAATGTTAGTGGCGTCTACTGTGTTGGTGACATCATGGAAGGTGGCGTTGAGCTAACACCTGTTGCAGTAAAAGCGGGTCGTCAGCTATCTGAGCGTTTATTTAACAACAAGCCAGACGCAAAAATGGACTACAGCCTAATCCCAACAGTGGTATTTAGCCACCCACCAATTGGCACCATTGGCCTAACAGAGCAACAAGCTATCGACCAATACGGCGAAGGCAATGTGAAAGTTTACACCTCTGGCTTTACTGCCATGTACTCTGCGGTAACCAAGCACCGTCAACCATGCAAAATGAAGCTAGTTTGTGCTGGTGATAACGAGCAAGTTGTCGGCCTTCACGGCATCGGCTTTACTGTTGATGAAATGATCCAAGGCTTTGCTGTAGCAATGAAAATGGGCGCAACCAAAGCAGACTTTGACTCAGTAGTCGCAATACACCCTACGGGTTCAGAGGAATTCGTTACTATGAGGTAAGGAAAACACCTTGCACTCCTAAGATTCAACCACTGGTTATGTATGTAGCCAGTGGTTTTTTTATGCCTTTTCTGTTCTCCATGCCGATAATACCCTTCATAGTAAGCCTCTAATCCGTCTAACTTATTCTAGATATAGTCAATATCCACATTGGTGCAATGTGAGAAATATGTGTTTTAAATGGTGCAAATGTGATTTTACTGGTATTTAAGTGTTGGTCGATTTTCGTCTGCAATGAGGTGTCAATATAAGATTTTAATGAAACCAGTTTTATATTAAAAGTTGCTTTTTACCGCTAATTTCTATGTAAAATGACTTTTTTATCGTGTTTTGGCACAAATGGTACGCTACATGCAAGTGACTTGTGGAAATTGGAATTTATCTACAAGGAATTTACATGAAATTTAATCTGTCTCTTCTCGCATTGGCTACAAGCGTCGTGTTATCAGGTTGTGGTGCAGATAAGAGCGCCCCAGATACGCAAACTAGCAAAGATACCTCACAGCCAACAACATCTTCAGTCACTACCTCACCTGCTACAACAGATTCACCTACGACAACCGTCCCTGAGCAACCGTCCTATCCCGCCACTCAAAAGCCTGACCCATATCAGTTTATCTCTGATATAGAAGGTTGGACTGATATCAAAGCGGATCAGGCCACCCCAGATCAACACAAAAAGGATGGATTTGAGGCGACCTCAGAGCCGGCAGATTATTATGGGAAAGTGTATCGTAATTTTAAACAATTTGATGAGACGCTAGCAGGGTTTGATTACGATGCCTTTGCACCTTTGATCTTGGGGCACACTATTAATGAATTGCAGCAGGCGATGAAGGATGGACAACTTACCTCCGTTGACCTAACTAAATTTTATTTAGTACGCATTGGTAAGTATGACATCAACAAACTGAACTCAGTACTTGAGCTTAACCCAGACGCATTAGCTCTGGCTCGCTACGCAGATCAGGTTCGCGCAGCAGGCAAAGCATCTTCGGATATGCTGGGGATACCTGTTCTTATTAAAGACAACATTGCGACCAACGATAGAATGCATACCACCGGCGGAATGGTCGCGTTACTGGATTGGGATCCCGCCCATGACGCGCATATTGTTAAACGCTTACGTGATGCTGGTGCTGTTATTTTGGGTAAAACTAACTTGTCTGAGAACGCCAACTTCTTTACCAGTTTAGATCCCAACGGATTTAGTAATGTGGGTGGCCAAACACGTAATCCCTATGGATTTTATAGTGTGCTAGGGTCAAGCTCTGGTTCTGGTGTGGCCGCGGCAGCCGAGTTTGCAACGATTACCGTTGGTACTGAAACCCAAGGCTCTATTAATGCACCATCTGAACTCAACTCGGTTGTAGGGTTTAAACCTAGTATTGGTCTAGTGTCACGCTCACACATCATTCCTTTAGCCTCGTCGCAAGATAGTGCCGGCCCAATGGCAAGAAGCGTTGAAGATGCAGCCGTAGAGCTTAATGTGCTGGCTGATGTGGATGTAAATGACCCACTCTATTTAGAAGTGAAAGATAAGCCTAGCGTTGATTATTCGGAGTACTTAAAACCATCCGTCTATCAAAATATTAAAGTAGGTCTGTACGCTAATGGGTATGTATATGGGGCTGAGTCTGGATCAGCAACATGGCTGGCGGATATGAAAGCCGCTTTAGATAGTGTCGGCGTTAGCTATGAAGTGGTGGACATCCCCCCAAGCAACACCAATGTGCCATTGCTGGACTTAAACTGCGAGTTTAATTTTGATTTTGCGGATATGGCTGAGGCAGAAAACATGCCCATCAAATCTGTTGCCGAGTTGATGGCGTTTAATAAGGCCTACCCACAAAGAAGGGCGGCATGGGGTCAAACGGATATCGTTAATTCAGCGAATACCACCAAGTCACGTACTACCTGCCTAGACTATGCAGAAGCGAAGCGTAAAGGATGGGAGAAAACGGTAACCAGTTACTTTGCAGATCATGATTTTCAGGTGCTAGCCTCAGAGGTAAGCATGTCCAATATCTATGCTGCAGCGGGCGCTCCTTCCGCTTCAATTCCTTTTGGTTACGAAACTAAAGATGGTTCAATAAAGAGTATATGGCACTGGTATCAACCGAGCGTAGAAGGAACGCCGGTATCCACTTATGTTATGGGAGAGCGTTTTGATGATGGAAACGTATTAGCTATCGCCAAAGCCATTGAAACCGGTCGCGAATCTATCGAAAGGCGTCAGCATAAAAAACCAGACTTGGCAGCAACCATAAAAATGAACCAAGATGCTGGAGTGTTTGATGTTCATGAATCACAGCGAGCGGCGTCTGCAACCTATATCGCTGACAATTAATACATATGCCACCGCGATTTAAAGTGAGTGGCACCAATCGCAGTAACAACCCACTTGTAGCCGTAGTTTGTCACTTTAAGTGATAACGCGACTAGTAAGCAAAAGGATGGCTTTTATACCAAGCACTGTAAGTCAATGTTCAGCAATAGCGCAGGAAAAACCTTGAAAATAAAACCAATATTTTTGATAAGTAGTGATTCCACCATCAAAAACTTCAACGGGGTTATCCAGAGTTTTAACTCGCTAGACTGATTAGAGGCTTACTACGGTTGGTCTTAGCCATCCTTTTTTATTACTGATACCATTAATCACACTAAGTAAGTGATCAGAAATAGCGCAGGAAAAACGCTCGAAAACAGGGCAGAATTTTTCGATAAGTCGTTATTCTACTAACAAAAATTCTAGCGCAGTTATCGAGTATTTTAACAAGCTAGAATGACCCGTTATTTAGTACGATAGGTATTACTCACCTCTCTTATAAAAGAGGTTTCAAAACCACTGATCGTTCTCAGTTGGCTCAACTCTAAATTGACTTGTGCAAAGTCGTGATAAGGCCCAATCAAGCAACGCCGACCTATAGATTCCGCTTTATTCCAAATGGACTGCGAGACATTAGGGTAAATTAATTTCACCTGCTGCAAAGTAAATTCTTCAAGATAAATGCCACATTGAATCCAAAATGTAGAGTGCTGGTAAGTAGGCTCCGTTTTTCCCAATAAGGAAACACCTATTGGACACTCAGTACCAAGTAATGCAGGAGTATCGTAGGACTTCTGGGTTGCAGAACAAAGAAAATCCTGCGCACTCACAGAACTAAACGCAAATAGCATCAAGGCAAAGGAATACATGATGAGTAGCAATATGCGTTTCAATTTTCTCCCCTCCTCTAATGCCATTAGATAGTCATTACAAAAGGTTAGTTGACTGTTCAGTTATTCGCCAATATTTAACCGCGTCGTTTTAATTACAGAAGCTATGATTCTCTGCACTAGGCATGAAACGAAAAACGCCCAATGATAAATCATCGGGCGTTGTTATATTTAGCTAAAGTGGTTCGATTTAACCTTTGTACAATTTCGGGTTAAACACATCACGTAGCCAATCACCTAGCAGGTTAATCACCAACACTAACGTCACCAATACAATGCCTGGGAAAGCGGTAATCCACCATGCTCCAGAGAAAATGTAATTAAAGCCGGTACTGATCAGCGCCCCTAATGAAGGCTGATCAACTGGGAGACCTAAACCAAGAAACGACAGCGCCGCTTCCGACATAATAGCATTAGCAATCTGCACCGTTGAAATCACCAAAATAGGTGATAAACAGTTAGGTAAAATATGGCGGAACATGATTCTAGGTGCTTTAAAGCCCATCACTCGCGCAGCTTCCACGTACTCTTTTTTCTTTTCCGCCAATACAGAGGCTCGTATCGTTCGAGCATATTGAGGCCACTCAGCCACACCGATAATCACCACCAGCATGATCACCGCATACTCACTGTAAAAAGCACTACCAAAACTGGCTTTAAATATGGCAGAGACAATAATCGCTACCATCATGGTAGAAAACGACAACTGAATATCGGCAAAACGCATCAAGAAGCTATCAATGCGACCACCGAAGTAACCCGCTGACAAACCAAT
Source organism: Vibrio rarus (assembly GCF_024347075.1). NCBI lineage: Bacteria > Pseudomonadati > Pseudomonadota > Gammaproteobacteria > Vibrionales > Vibrionaceae > Vibrio > Vibrio rarus. The sequence goes on along the minus strand of NZ_AP024900.1, from coordinate 57,311 downwards.
CACAATGCCTAAAACTAGCTGTAAGCCTACCGCAAGAAAACCAATAGTGAGGGACAGTCTTGAGCCATACAGTATGGTTGAAAAAATATCACGGCCTTGCTCATCGGTACCTAAAACAAACTGTGCATCCCCCTCTTCCATCCAAGATGGGGGCAACTCTGAGTTCATAATATCGATAGATGTCAGGTCGTATGGGTCAGAGGGCGCAATAATTGGCGCAGCAAGAGCCGCCAGCAAAAAACAAGCGAAAACAAAAGCGGAGAACATCGCCACTTTGTCGCGCAAAAAATAATAAACAATATCTGAGCTTTTAAAACGCTGCCAACGACTTGGAGCTTGTGCTGTTTGTTCCATGATTATGCTCCTTTGCCGGTGATATTGACGGTTGGGTTAATTAAGCCATACAGCAGGTCAACAATGGTATTCGTCACCACAAAAATGAGCCCTACAAAAATAACGTAAGCGGTGATCAACGGCGTATCAACACGGTTGATAGCTTCAAGGAACAGGAACCCTGTACCCGGCCACTGGAAGACCGTTTCCGTTAATATGGTGTATGCCACCATAGTACCTATCTGCACGCCCCCTACCGTCAACACAGGTAAAAGGGTGTTTTTCAGCGCGTGTTGATAATGGATTTTCTTAAGTGGCAGACCTTTAGCCTTACCAAATTTAATGTATTCTGAGCTCAACACTTCCAGCATTTCAGAGCGAACCAAACGGATAAACAGAGGTAACATGATGGATGCCAAAGAAACGCAAGGCAGTACTAAATGCTTAAATCCATCAACGGTGAAAAAGCCCGACTCCCAGCCGAGGATATTCGCCGTTTCCCCTCGTCCATAGGACGGAAGCCAGCCTAAAGTGATGGAGAAAATGTACATCAGCATTATCGCGGTCAAGAATACCGGTATCGAAATCCCTACCGAACTCATGGCCATGACCACTTTGGTGAATAAGCTTTTCGGATTTATTGCCGAATAGACCCCGAGTGGAATGGAGAGCACCACAATAATCGCAGTTGCACCAAATACTAGCTCCAACGTTGCCACTAGCTTATCAAGAATCACATCCACAGCGGGACGTTTGAAGAAATACGACGTACCCAAATCACCCTGCACGGCAGCAGTAATAAATCGAGTGTATTTTGTTATAAACGGATCATTTAAGCCCAGTTCATCACGCAGAGCTTGGCGCTCGGCTTGAGATACCGACTGACCCACTAATTCACGTAAGGGATCACCAAGATTATCTTGGATAGCAAACGCCACCAAACTGATCACAAACATCACTACCAGTGCCTGATATAGGCGCTTGACTAGAAACGAAAACATTCCTTTGCCCCTTTTTTCCAATCTAACAGCTTTCAGTCTCAAAAATGGTACCTGATCCGACTGAAACAAAATCAGGTACCAAAAGCCACATTGCTGCGCCTTTAAAACGTCACTCTTGGCAACAAAGGCACGCTTTTGTGTAAAAAGCGTGCCTTTTTATTGTATTAATTGTTATTTAACAACTAGATCGCCAAAGTAAGGGAAGTTCATTGCGTTCACGATTGGCTTGATCTCAACATTAGATTTCGCACCCCATGCAAGGTTCTGCCAATGTAGTGGTACAAATGCCGCCTCATCGTACAAAGTCTTCTCTACTTTTTGTAGCATCTGAGCGCGTTTCGCCGGATCAGTTTCCACGTTCGCCGCTTCTACTAGTTTATCCACCTCAGGGTTAGAGTAATGGCCACAGTTGTACTGACCTTTACCTGTTTCTTCATTGCGAGTCATGGTTAAGAACTCAGTGAAGTTTGCTGAATCTTCTGTATCAGCGTGCCAACCAATCATTAGCATGTCTGCTGCACACTTATCAAACTCAGGCCAGTATTGCGCTTTAGGCATTGTTTTCAGATCGACACGGATGCCAATTTTCGCCAACATTGCTGCGGCTGCTTGGGCAATTTTTGCATCGTTCACGTAACGGTTGTTTGGTGCAATCATGGTAAGAGAGAAACCATCGGCATAACCGGCTTCTTTCATAAGTTGCTTCGCTTTTTTCAAGTCATAGCGAGGCTGAAGTTCAGCCACATAGCCAGCGTAACCTTCAGGACCTTGCTGGCCTGCAGTAGTCGCAAACCCTTTCATGATTTTCTTAGCAATACCGTCATTGTTGATGGCATATACGATAGCTTGACGAACGCGCACATCTTTAAGCGCTGGGTTGCTGTTTTGATTCATTTGCAAAGAGATTAAACGCGTGCCCGGTAGCGTCACTAGGTCAACGCCTTTAGCCGACTCAACACGTTTATGATCGTTAGGTGATACCGGAGCAATCATGTCCACGCCACCAGAAAGTAGTGCAGCCACACGAGTCGCATCTTCCTTGATTGGCACGAGTGTTAGATGATCAACGTTGCCTTTTGACTCTTTATCCCAGTAACCATCAAAACGTTTAAATTCTACTTTTACGCCTTGCTCACGAGATGTAACGATAAATGGACCCGTACCTGATACGTGAGTTGAAGCAAAGGAGTTACCGTGCTTCACAATCTCAGATTTGTCTTTACCGTCTGCGGTTTTACCTGTGTAGAACTTGCTATCCATAGGGAAAATATAAGCCGCTGTCTGTAGAACTAGCGGGAAAGCACCTTTAGAAACAAGATCAAATGTGTAGTCATCAACTTTTGTCACTTTTTCAAATGGGGCAAAAATTGCTTTAAAGTCTGGAGAATCTTTCAAACGAGCAAAGGTCCACACCACATCATCAGCTGTTAGTGTATTACCTGAATGAAATTTAACACCTTGGCGCAGGGTAAAACGCATAGTTGTCTCATTGATACGCTCCCACTTAGTGGCTAAGCGAGGTTCAAACGACAAATCCTGCTTATAACGTACCAATGGATCAAAAATCATATGTGATAACTGAAGCGTACCGCCAGATAGCTGCTCTTGTGGATCAAGAGAGACAGGATCAGCATCATAAGCGACTTTGATATCTGCGGCGGCTACGTTAAAGGCAAGGCCAGCGACTGCAAGTGCTACAGCCAATTTGGTCTTAATGGTTTTCATTGCATAACTCCTTCATGCGGGATGTAATCCCTATTATGTTTGCTGTTTGTGTGCTGTGTTTTGTGCTCTAAGAGCAATTGCTTAAACGACTAAGCTAATTCTGCGACTTCATCACTGCCTTCGCGCAAACCTTTGAACTCGGGCATTAATGAGATTAAATGTTGGCTGTACTCATGTTGTGGCGACTTAAATAATTGCTCCGTAGGCGCAACTTCTAATAAGGTCCCTTTTTGCATCACACCAATGCGGTCACACATCTGGCGAATAACAGGTAAATCGTGACTGATAAACAACATGGTTAAATTCAGTTCATCCTGCAGGTCTTTCAGAAGGTTCAAGATTTGCGCCTGCACCGACACATCCAGTGCTGAGGTAGGCTCATCACAAATCAATAACCTTGGGCGAGTAGCAAGGGCTCGCGCAATAGAAATACGCTGACGCTGACCACCAGAAAATTCATGAGGGTACTTCACCGCCGCCATGCGCCCCAAACCAACATGATCCAACAGATCATTGACGATCTGACGAGTTTCCGTTTCATTGGCGGTCAATTTGTGAAAGCGGATAGGCTCAGCAATGATATCGAAAATCTTCATGCGCGGATTCATAGAGGTATAAGGGTTTTGGAATACCATCTGCATTTGGCGACGCATTGGACGACGCTGTTTTTCGTTCTTTAAGCCCGTTAAATCAATCCCCTCAAAAGTCACTTTACCTGCATCAGGAGCATACAAACCAGCAATGACACGGGCGATAGTTGACTTACCTGAGCCGGATTCGCCCACTAAGCCAAACGTCTCACCTTCAAACACTTTAAAGCTGACATCATTGGATGCTTGAACATACTCTCTGCGACTTTCAAATAAGGAATCTTTAGTGATAAAACGAAGATCGACATTCTCCACATTTAATAGTGGTCCCGTATAATTTCGCTGATCTTGGCTTTGACCCAGCCAGTGATTTTTCACATCTAACGGGGCATGCTCTGTGGCCTCTTCGATATAACTCACTAATGGGAATCGGTCTAATTTCACATCCGAACGAGGCACTGCCGAGATAAGGCTTCGGGTATAGGGATGATCTGGGTCGCCCAGTACTTTGCTGGTTGCTCCAAATTCAACAAGATCGCCTCGGTACATCACTGCAACGCGGTCAGTTACGTTCGAAACCACGCCCATATCGTGCGTGACTAACATGCAACCGACGTTTTGCTGAATGCATAAATCACGAATCAGAGTCAGTATTTGATCTTGAATAGAAACGTCCAATGCCGTAGTTGGCTCATCGGCAATAATCAGATCGGGCTCACCGGCTAAGGCAATAGCAATAACAACGCGCTGACGCATACCACCAGAAAATTGGTGAGGATATTGCTTTAAGCGGTTCTCTGGCTGAGGAATACCCACCTTATTCATCAACTCTAAAGAGCGTCTATACGCCTCTTCGTCAGAGACATTCATATTGGCATGAATGGTTTCTTTTAATTGATGTTCTACGGTAAATAATGGGTTTAAAGAGGTCATAGGATCTTGAAAAATAAACCCTATTTTAGACCCGCGTACTTGACGCATTTTTTGTGACGATAGTCCGGAGATTTTCTCTCCATCTAAAAATACTTCACCACCGGCAATGACCCCAGGAGGGCTCAATAGATCAATAACACCGTTACCGACGGTCGATTTTCCCGCACCTGACTCACCAACAACACCCACAATTTCGCCACGCTCAATATTGAAAGAGAGGGATTTTACTGCTGCGTGAACACCGTGCCTTGACGGGTACTCAATGCGAAGGTTTTTTACTTCTAATAATGACATTACCAGACCTCTACTGCTGGACAGTTTTCTGCCTTGTCTGTAAGTTGAATCCATTCGAAATGAACGTACTGATTGCATATTCAGTTTGCGCCTTTCTGTGGCGTCTTCGTTCAGAACACAATTATAAATATTGCGTTAGACGCATAATTTGGCAAAAAAGACACACAAAAGCAACATTTAAAGAATAAAAATTGGCTTTATCGTCAAGCAAGAGATGATTAGTAACATCTAAAACCAATATTTTGCATAATTATCCATAAAATTAACAGCGGATAATATCCCCATATCTGTAAGCCTTTGTTACAGCTAGCCCGACACATAATGAAGCAATAAAAACACATCACTTATATGCACTTCCTTGGCAATATTTATGCAAAACAAGTCAAACTTCACAGACAAAACAAAATACCGATAAATGAATTAAAATCAGTCTATTACGGCATTTATTTCATTGAAAAGCAGACGATAAACAACACCAAAACCAAAATAGAAGATGAATACGCAGGGATTAAAAATCAGAGAAAATGAGAGAAATGACCAATGTACGGCACAAAAAAAAGTCCCAATCATTGGGACTTTTCATTACAGAAAGAAGAAAAATATTAGTTATGAGAGCAAATGTTAGATTCATTCACTTTGAATTTATCGCCATCAAGCACAATTTTTTCTCTTGATAAGAAAAAAGTGAGGATAGCATCGAAATCAAAACCTTCTTTACTGCAAGTTCGAAACTCTGTGTTCTCACCAAACTCTGTCGCCACCCAAGCATTCAGCTCTGCTTTTGTCATTGGTTGCTCGCGCAGTTGATTTAATATTTTGTGTGCATGTACAGACATAGAAACTCCTAATTATTTGGGCTAACTCTAGCAAGCATACAAGCGAAAGGCATTATCCCAAATCAAAAGATCCAACCTAAAGATGGACACTAAATTCTGCCCAATTAACATAATAAAAGAAGGCTGCGGCGACCGTCAGTAAAGTCATGAGAGCAATCGCCACTCCCCAAATAAAACGCCCACTTCTCGGTGTTAGCTCTTTCTCACACAAAGTGCATATCTGCACAAACTGCTTTCTATCTTCTAACTCAAAGTTATCTTCCTGCAGCATCTTATTGCGCACAGTAGCCACATAACGCAGTTTCGCAATCACCTCACGAGGCAAGCGCTCTTCACTATCGGTGATTAACTGATGAAGCCCTCGGCCACGAGCATGAAAGCGGGTACGTAATAGCCCCTCAATACGTCTTGTTCGTGTGACCACTTGATCAATATCTGACATCCCTCTCCCCTACTCAAACCAAATAACAGAATGAGCTCTATAACTGCATTTAAGCCAAGCCGAATAAGTGCTTGGTCTTTCTATTCCGCCACAAAAATAGTTGGGCAGATTAACCATAAAGTATTATCAAGCTTAGCAAGTATTTGAAAACTAGTATCTTGTTATAGATAAGACCATTGCAAATTGGTGCAGTTCAATCGGGTTCTGTGACTCAAGCGTCATTTTTTACTGCCTATTAAAATATGGATCACGTTCCCTTATCTGGCGCGCTCTCCCAAAACAGCAACAAGCTACACTGCTTGGCAAAAAATGAGGTGTATTATGCCAACATCACTATTTACTGCGCTGCTTATCACAAGCTTTACCATTACAGCGTTAATTTACTTAATCAAACGCAGACGTGGCCCTAATACAGCGCCCACAGAACAAACGGCGACGGTGACGATAATTGATAAGAAAATCACTCAGATCTCTGATAGTGAATCAGCAACGCAAGGTCAGGAATACTGGATAAGCGTACAAAAAGGCCCTTTACGCTCAAAACGCGATTTTAAGGTAGGCATTCATTACTATCACGCACTCTTACCTGGCTACCGTGGTGAACTCACTCACCAAGGGGAAACCTTTTTAGGATTTACCCTAAAACGCTAACACTCAACCTATGGCAGTAGCCAAGCGAGCTTGCGGGTACGGGAAATTAGCCAACTGATCAACAAGGCTCCTCCTCCACTGATAACAATCCACATAGGTATCACCCATGCTGGATGCCCGTCATACCAGTCATACTGCAGCATTGGCCAAAGAAAAATAGGATGTAGTATGTAAATGCCTAAGCTATGAGCACTAATAAAGCCGACGACTTTATTGGCTGTAGCAGGGAGCCCCTCTCCAAAATAGCGACAGAGCATAAATATCATACTGGCCGCTAATACCGTATTTAAAGTCTTATAAGAGAGCCAACGACCAAACGTGTACTCCTCAGCTTGTATCGTAAGGTGAGTGACCTGATAGATGGTCACGATAAAAGCCACCACCCCCAGCAAGGTAAACATCGTCACATTCGCTTTAGTTAATGGCACCTTTTGATACAAGATATAGCCAAGGGGGAGCAAGCCTGCATATAACCACAATGAGTGACTCCACATCCCATCAATACGCAATAAGAACAGCGTGCTACTCAATAGCCACAAGGCGGTCAAAGCATATAGCGCCTTGTCATCAAAACGACGCACCATTATTTGTAAAAATGGGATAACGAAATACAACGGAATGAAATAATAGAAAAAACCCAAATGATAATAGGTGGCATGATCCAAACCGGCGATAAGCACCTGCATGGCATGACTCCCATCAAACCCAGCAACACTCCACCCAGACAGATAAGCGTAAAAGAACGACCATACGATAAAAGGAATCAATACCTTTCCTAGGCGACGTTTCACATAGTACTGAAAATCAAACGGCCTTTTATCACTGAGCATTAAAGCCCCTGAAATTAAAATAAATACAGGTACAGCCCAGCGACTCACACTATTAACACTTATTGCAGTAAACCATTGCTCAAATGGGATCTCACCATATTGATTCCGATATGGCGCTAATACATGAATTGCGATCACTGCGATGGCAGCGACACATCTGGCAAGATCAAAAAATAATACCCTTTGTCTCATTCGCCACACTTCCCTTTGTTATGCCACAAACATCATAGCAATAAAAAAGCTGGCTAAGGAAACCTAGCCAGCTTTTTTTGTTTCTTGTGGTCGCCATTGAGGGAGTTTTAGCGATATAAGGCTCGCTAAAACAAGAAAGGCAAACGACACCCAAAGACAGGCCGCTAACCCCGCTATTTGGAAAACCCACCCCGAGAGAACCGTTCCAATTAAGCGTCCTAACGCATTGGCCATATAATAAAAACCAACATCCATCGACACCCCATCACCCTTTGCATAACTGACGATTAAGTAAGAATGTAAGGAGGAGTTGACCGCAAATATAGCGCCAAAGATTAACAGGCCACCCACGATTACCCACTCAGGGTGCCAGCCAATTTGTACACCATATGCAATGGCACCGGTCACAATGGATAGCAAGACCACCCATAGTAACGCGACTTTACCATCTGGCACTTTCCCTTGAGCCTTGCCGGTAATGTTCGGCGCAACACCTTGAACGACCCCATAAGCAATGACCCAAATCGCTAGAAAACCGCCCACCATTGAGTGGTTCCAGCCAAATACACTGCCTAAATAAATCGGTAGGGCAACCACAAACCATACGTCTCTTGCGCCAAACAAAAATAACCTTGCCGCCGATAAAACGTTAATACTTTCAGACTTAGAAAATAGTTGAGTAAACTTCGGTTTATTCTTCGCCTTGCCCATATCGTTTTCTAAATAAAACAAACTACATAGCAACACAAAACACAGCACCGTCGCCATAGCGAGCACGGCTCCTTGAAAACCTAACCCCGAAAGTAAAAGGCCACCCATAAAAAAACCCGCGCCTTTTAGTGCATTTTTCGAGCCGGTTAAAATGGCCACCCACTTATATAAGGCACCTTGCTTCTCATCAGGAACTAAGGTTTTTATGGCGCTTTTGGCGCTCATTTTATTAAGATCTTTCGCAATACCAGAAAAAGCTTGTGCCGCCATCACCCAAGGAATCGTTAACCACGCAGCGGGCATAGCCAGCATCAGTAACGCCGCTATTTGCATGGCCAACCCCACATTCATAGTGCGATTTAAACCAAGCCTTGCCCCAAGCCATCCGCCAACAAGATTAGTCACTACCCCAAAAAACTCATAAAACAAGAATAGCGACGCGATGGCCAAACTGCCGTACCCTAAATCATAGAAATACAGCACCACCAGCATACGCAAAGCACCATCGGTTAAAGTGAAGTTCCAATAGTTGAATGTCACCAACATATATTGGCGAACACTTTTATCTAACGTTGATAGCATCTCGTTACCTCACCCATCAAACTATCAGCCGTATTAATAACTGTGTGTGAGTGCTTCAACATAGTTAACTTGTACTGGCTTAGTGAATGCACCTGGGCGCAGTTCTTTTACACTGGTGATCACTTTGGGTAAAGACCAATTAAGCTCCAACAATATGTGGGCGGCAAGCAAGCCTGTTCGCCCCGAACCCCCCATGCAATGTAGCGCAATCTTACCACTGTGCTTAATAATATTATGGATCTCAGGGCTCACCTGCGCCCAACGTTTGGCAAATTCAACATCCGGTACACTGTCGTCTTCAATAGGAAGATGAAACCATTGCATGTCTAACTCTAAGGCTTTATCGCCTAAAGCCTGCACATTTTTATCGGCCATCTCTTGTGTATTGATAGCCGTAACAATCGCCTCTACACCCTGTTCTTTTAACTGAGCAAGAGACTCATCAAGACCTAATGTTTTGGTTCCAGGGCATGGAGTCAGTATTAATGCTGCTCCGTGATCGATAGCAAGTTCCCAAGTAGGATGAGTCATTTTATTTTTCCTCTACACAACACCATAATTAATATTTACTTATCCGCTAAACCAACCGTGCGCACGAGTTCGGCAGTACGAGTCGCATAGCCCATTTCATTATCATACCAAGCGTAAATTTTCAGCATACGCGTCCCCACCACCATAGTAGAGAGACCATCCACTATGGTTGAACGTTGATCACCTTTATAGTCAATGGAGACTAATGGGCGCGGTTCAAAGCCAAGAATACCTTTCAATTCATTCTCTGATGCGTGTTTAAGTAGTTCATTCACTTCTTCGGCCGTGGTATCACGCTTAACATCAAAAATGATGTCCGTTAATGATGCATTCGCGAGAGGCACGCGCACCGCATGCCCATTAATTCGACCTTCCAATTCAGGAAAAATCTCTACAATAGCGGTTGCCGATCCCGTAGTCGTTGGAATAAGGCTCATGCCACATGCACGCGCACGGCGTAAATCTTTATGCGGTGCATCAAGGATGGTTTGTGTATTGGTCAAATCATGAATCGTAGTAAAGGCCGCTTGCTCAATACCCAACTTCTCATGAATAACTTTAACCACCGGCGCTAAACAATTTGTTGTGCATGATGCCGCTGTGACTATTTTATGCTTGTTAGGTTCGAAGATTGCATCATTCACCCCCACGACAATATTAGCGACACCTTGCTCTTTAACAGGAGCAGAAACCACCACCCGTTTCACCCCTTGATCTAAATATTTATTAAGCAAAGAGGTTTTACGGTGCACTCCCGTTGCCTCAAGAACCACGTCACACTCAGACCAATCCACCGCCTCAATATCGCGCTGTTGAGTGGTTCTCACAGCTTGCCCATTGATGATGATGTTCTGACCATCTAAGGTCACAGGATGATGCCAACGTCCTTGAACGGAATCGAACTCCAACAAATGAGCCAGTGTTTTTGCGTCACCTGCCACGTCATTAATTTGTACAAATTCAACTTCAGGCCAGTCAAATGACGCCCTTAAAGCCAAACGTCCAATACGACCAAAGCCGTTAATCCCGATTTTAATAGTCATTCTCTATCCTTTACTTTTTGGTAGGTAAGCATTTCAAATTGCCCGCTATATACAGGATTTATTGTCTAAGTGTTTTAGTCTTTCTGCGTCTTTTATGTACTGCTGCTTTAAGCAATTAGAGTCTTTTAACCCTGCGATAATATTACTTGCCCAGCCGGGGAGATCTTTGGCTATATGGTAATACACCCATTGACCACGTCGCTCATCGACTAAAATTCCACTGTGCCGCATTTGAGCTAAATGACGAGAGACTTTAGACTGACTTTCTTGTAAAGCATGCGTTAACTCACACACACAGACGTCTCCTTCTCTAGCAATAAGTAGCAAGCTACGTAATCGCGTTTCATCAGCAAGTAATTTAAAAAATTGATGGGGCAACATAAGCATGACCAAATAACCATATGTGGATATCCACATATATTAGACAAAAAAAAGACACCAACAAGTAAAATGTGTTGGTGTCATCAAATCTTAATGTAACAAAAAGTATTTACTGAAAAAGTGTGGTTACCCTTTGGCTGCTGCTAGCAACACACCACAACCCACAAACATAGAACCAAATATCTTATTTAGCTTACCAATCACTTTGTCAGAACGAATAAAGCGTCCCATTTGCGCCGCCAAACCGGTATAACCGAGCATCACCAAGGCATCAATCACAATAGTCGTCACCCCTAAAATGGCTAACTGAGGGAGTTGAGGTAATTGCGGATTAATAAACTGAGGAAATAGTGCCACCAAAAATACGATGGATTTAGGGTTAGTTAGGTTAATAAATACCGCCTGTTTTAATAAAAACCCACTGGATACTTGCTGCTGACAACTGGCCAATTTGAAGCCTTTGCAATCTCGCCACTTTTGCACACCAAGGTAGACAAGGTACACAACCCCTACCCACTTAATGACACTAAAAGCAACAGCAGACTGAGCCACCAAAGCACCAATACCGGCACCCACCAAGACAATATGAAAGGCTAAACCCAACTGTAATCCAAGGATGGCCGATAATGATTTTCGCATACCAAAATTAATACCATTGGCAATAGAATTCACGGTACCCGAGCCCGGCGCCAAGCTAAAAATGATCGCCGTTACAAGGTAGGCTAACCAAATTTTCAACTCCATATTGGTTCCTATTTTCACTATCATTGTAGAATGTTATGCTGTTGTAACGTGAACAGGGAACGAATGCAATGCCAAATAACGCGATGGATGTCTGTACTCAGGAGCACGACTACCAACATCAAATGAAATACCCTATTGCCAGCTTTTGGAGCAATCGGCAACAAGGGTTTATTCATGGCAAAGATAATAAAAAGCTCTCTTGGATTAGCCTCACCTCTCCCGCTCATAACAAAGCGATTTTAATGGTCAATGGGCGTACAGAAAGTGCCGAACGTTATCAGGAACTCTTTTTTGATTTGTTCCGTCAGGGGTTTGATATTTACTCTTATGATCATCGCGGTCAGGGCCGATCAGAGCGACTGTTAGATGACCCGCACATGGGGCATGTAGAGGATTTTCAAGACTATGTAGATGATCTCCACAGCCTAGTTGAGCATTTTAATTTTAATCGCTACAGTCGCCGCTTCATACTTGCTCACTCTATGGGAGGGGCTATTTCAACTCGTTATATCCAAAGTCATCCCACACACCCGTTTCATGCCATCGCCCTTAGCGCCCCAATGTTTGGCATTAATATGCCCTCACCATTACGCGCCATCGCCAAACCTCTATGCAAAACATTAATGCGTTGGAAAAAACATCCTCATTACGCAATAGGGCAATCCTCTTACCAGAGAACCCCCTTTATAGACAACAATCTCAGCCATAGTGAACTGAGATTTGAATGGTCGGCAAACCTCTTTGATGACAATAAAGACATTCAAATGGGCGGCCCAAGCACACAATGGGTTTGGCAGGCCATACTCGGTTGCGAGCAATGTGTTAAAGAGGCAACTCAGATCAATATTCCACTGCTTTTGCTACAGGCTACCCAAGATACTATTGTGGACAATAATGCACAAAATCACTTTATTGCTCAGCTTAGCCACACACGCCAAGATGCTATTTTGCTACCCATTGCTGATGCTAGGCATGAAGTGTTAGTAGAGAAAGATCCCGCAAGAAATCAGGCGTTAGATGCCATATTCGGCTTTTTTGCCCAATAAATGAGGAAAAGAGGAAAGCACGATTTACCCTCTTTCCTTATGCACTTATCACGTACTATGACTAAGCATCAAACACCAATATAGGGCATAACCTTGAACAATACCGACTTTACAAACATTTCGATTGTTGCGTCTGATTTAGACGGCACGCTACTCGCCCCTGACCACCAGCTCTCAGCCTTTACCAAGCAGACGTTAAAGCAATTAAATGAACAAGGCTTTACCTTTATTTTTGCCACAGGTCGTCATCATGTTGATGTGTCTTATATTAAAGACACCGTTGGTATCCCCGCCTATATGATTACCTCTAATGGCGCCCGTGTGCACGATATTGATGGCAACCTAATGTACAGTCAGAACGTCAATGCTGAATACGTTCAAGGGGTGGTCGATATTATGCGTCAGGACCCTGACATCATTATTCACATGTATCAAGATGAACAATGGTGGGTCAATCAAGCGGATGAACAACTATTAGCATTTAGCCAATCTTCAGGCTTCGCTTTTTCTCTATTTGATGACAGTAACGCCCCTAAAGAGAACATTGCCAAGCTGTTCTTCACCCATAAAGATCATGAACATCTTGCCCAATTTGAAGCTCAGCTCAATAGCCAGTTTGCCGATAAGTTAAACGTGGCCTTCTCTACTCCTTGGTGTCTTGAGGTGATGCAGGGCAATGTATCAAAAGGGCATGCATTACAAGCCGTCGCTAACTCATTAAATAAACAACTAACCAATTGCATTGCGTTTGGTGACGGCATGAATGACGCAGAAATGCTCTCTATGGCTGGCATGGGTAAAGTGATGCAAACCGCTCATCCCAAAGTTAAAGCGGCTCTACCTAATCATGAAGTCATTGGTAGCCATGAAGATGATGCTGTGGCTCACTATCTGCTTAAACACCTGTTAATATAGATATTACTCTCATCGCCCATCGGCAGGCTAAATAATGAAAAAAAGCGCACTGTTTGCTATTGTAACGTCAATGATGTTGCTCGGTTGTAGTAGTACCGAGCCTCAGCAAAACACAGTCACTAGCATCGAAAACGATGCATTACCGTCGCAACCACGGCTCCCCAATATCGACGCGCCAGCACGAGTGCTATTGCGAGGCCAAGTGGTTATTGGGCATGAGTCACGCACTATACAACCCTGCAACAGCAATACCACTTATTGGTTAAAACTACCAGAGGCTGTCTTTAATGCGGCCGAATCCATAAAGTCAAAACCATATCAGCCTATGTATGCGGAAGTGTTTGGCTACTTTGAACCTGCGACTGCAGGCTTAGCTGAAGAGTTTGCTAGCCAGTTTGTGGTTACGGAATTTAATATTATTAGTGCGGAAAACCCCCAACGCTGTCAGCAACCACTCCATGAAGATCGCGTATTTGGCAACGAACCATCGTGGTCGGCCACCGTGTCTAACTATGCAGTTAGCCTAACTCAAGCGAAACAAGCGCAGGTTTTCCCTGTGACGAATCTAGAGCAAGATGTCGATGGCTCACACTATCAGTTAACAAAAGGTCAGCTCAATATCCAGCAGCAAGTATGTCGAGACTCTATGAGTGACTCTGTGTATGGCTGGAGTGCACAATTACAGCTCGAAGATAAAACACTCATTGGTTGCCGTACCGATTCCAATCATGTCGATGAGCAATTTATTGGTCAATACACCCAACACTTAGACAGCAGTACCAATATCACTCTAACCCTATTTGCCGACCACCAAGCCGAAAACCGATACTCTTATAGTGATGGCAGTAGCGATGTCGTAGAAAAAGGCCACTGGCAAACACTCAATAGCGGTCTCATCCAAGTCACCTCTGTTTTCTACCAAGGGCAAAAAGTCATTGCCATTCGAGAGTTTGAAGCACAAGGAGATACGCTATCTACACAGCACGAAAGCATTAATGGCGCCACTTACCCACTGACCAACGGTGGTCTCACACTGAAAAAGGCTCAGTAATGGCCTGTTCAGTGTGCGGGTTTCAGCATCACTGCCTGTGTGAGCAATACCCAAAATTTCAGCACTCTATCCAGGTGGCACTGCTGTGCCACCCCAATGAGTTAAACAGAGCCACTAATACGGGAAAGATATTGCTGAGCGCCTTATCCACAGCAGAGCAATTTGTGTGGAGCAGAACCGAGCCACCCCAAGAGTTGCTAACTCTGATAGATGAACACCCAAATCCGCTGTTAGTATTTCCCAGTGAGCACAGTCAACCCATAACAGAGTGTCATCATCAAAGGTCAGCAGAACAACCTTTGTATATCGTGCTCGATGCCACTTGGCAGGAAGCAAAAAAGATGTGGCGGAAAAGCCCTTGGTTACAGGCATTACCTCAATGTCATCTGCAGCCAACGGGAACGTCTAACTACACCCTGAGAAGAAATCAAAACGAAGGTAATCTATGCACCTGTGAAGTCGGTACAGAACTGATGCGTACAGAAGGGCGACATCAACAAGCGCAACAGCTTGATGATTTTTTACACTATTACTTGCAGGTCTTCCAAGCCGATAGAAACGGCCACGCGATTAAATCAAACAAAATACAGTAGCTGTTCAATGGCGGTGAATTCCACATCGGGTAATATTTTCCCCTGACTAAACGACTCAATACCCAGTGCTGAGTTGTTTAACCACGCGGCTTGCAACCCCGCATTTTTAGCGCCGAGTACATCACTATATAAATGATCCCCAACGTGCAGTATAGAAGAGGCAGGCACGTCCAATATACTGGTCGCTTGGGCAAACATATCTGGGTGAGGTTTCGCTGCGCCATTTGGCCCGGCTTTTAACGTATCGATAAAGTAGTCTTGCAAGCCTATCCGCTGTAGATCCACGTTACCATTGGTTATAGCAAGCAAGGGCAATCGACGCACGAGCTTATCAAGAGTGTTAAAAGTGGCTTCGGGTATCTCTACACGATTTCGCAAAATCGCCACCTGATGCATGGTCAGTTTAACCGCCTCAGCTTGGCTTGGCTTAGCGAGGCCAATCTCGTCAAAGGCAAACGCCAGTTGTGTCTCTCTCGCTAAAGTGACGTCATGGCGACAAAGCTCGTTATGCTGCAATGCTTGTCGCTTCCAAGCATGCCAGTCACTTTCCGTGTATTTTTGTAGTAATGGGAAGCGTTGATTTAACCACACTCTTAAATCCCGTTCTAAGCGCCTAATGACAGGATGATTATCGTATAAGGTATCATCCAAATCGAAGGTCATCGCTTGTATGGGGTTTAGGCTTCGATAAAAACGCATTAAGACTCCGGTTTCTTTTTCGCCCTAGGGTGGGCTTTATCGTAAGCTTGAGCAAGGTGTTGAAAGTCTAGGTGAGTGTACACCTGAGTGGTAGATAAACTTTCATGGCCCAGCATTTCTTGCACTGCACGTAAGTTTCCACTGGATTCTAAAATATGAGTAGCAAACGAGTGGCGCAATTTATGTGGGGTAATATGACTGGATACCCCTTGCTTAATGCCCCATTCCGACATTCTTTTCTGTACATTGCGATGCGATATTCGAGTGCCTCTTTTGGAAATAAATAATGCTTCTTCTTCCATTTTCAGCAAGCTTGGACGAGTATTCAGCCACAGCAACACCCAACGCTTAGCCTCACCACTAAAAGGCACTATTCGCTCTTTGTTGCCCTTACCAATGACCCGAATCTCTCCACGGTCACCGAGTACATTTTTAACATTGAGTTGGATCAATTCAGACAAACGCATCCCAGTGCCATACATTAACTCCATGATGGATCTATCACGAATGGCTAATGGATCGTCCATATCAATATCGAGTAACTGCCCAGTCTCATCAACATCTAAATTTTTAGGCAGTCGCTTATGATTGCGCGGAGTGCTGATGCCTTTGGCTGGGTTTGCCACCAGTTCACCTTTTAACACCAAATAGTCCAAAAAGCTGCGCAAGCAGGACATGCGAGTGGCTAAGCTATTCGGCTTTAGCCCTTCTCGGGCTCCTTTTGCTGCGACCTGTCTAACCCAAGGTACATCAAGCTTTTGCCAACTCTCTACACCAAAACTCGTCAGCTGTAAGGCAATAATGGTTAACTGTTTTTGATAGTTTTTTTGTGTGTGCTCACTCATGCCTCTTTCATTATGGAGATAGGCAATGAAAGCGTCGATCCAAACTTGATAAACGCTAGATATTGGTTGGGACATGCAGTGTTGCCACCTTTTGCCATTGTAATTGATTAAGTTGGTAGGCTATCACCATAGCTAGGTGATTCAAATAGAGCGTGTCTTGGCTTGGCTGAAATCGACTACCATCCTCACTACAAAAACACAGGAACCCTTCTATATTAGGATGTTCAAATGGGATCACCGCATACGAACCAAGCTCAGAAACAGGAGTCCCTTCCTTAAAGATCAATTCACGGTCACTGCGCTTAATTCGCCCTAAATAAGCGTATTTATCAGCGATGTTATTTTCACTAAACAAGGCCCAATTACTTTGCTTAAGAGCCAGCTCTGCATAGCTATGCCCTACAACCCCAATCACTACTTTTAAATCAAGCTCCGCCGCTTGGTGTTGTAACTCACTCATCAGTTGCTCGGCATTATGCACCCGCATAACTCGTTTTTCTAAAGCCATAAACTGACGAAAAACACCATCATTACGCTGAGTCACTGCCATTAATTCATTTTTTTGATCGGCAAGTTGCTGTACTTGTTCACGCAGACGACTTCGTTGTAACTCAAATAAAGAAACCGCACCTTGGCGCTGGTGCGGAATAGTTAAAGAGTCAACAAGGTGCTCTCTGCCGACAAAGAAATCAGGGTTATCCAACAAGAACTGCTCTATATCGGCAGGGCTAAGGTACTCTTTTGCTGTGGAATCCAATGCTCATCCTTATACTTAACAGCTGATCTGGCCATCAAAAACGTGGGTTGCACTACCTGTCATATACAATGGTTGCCCAGGTCCAGCCCATTCTATGACTAATTTCCCACCCGTAAGCTGCACTTGAACCGTTTCATCTAAGGCTCCCTGTAAGATGCCCACCGCAACCGCAGCACAAGCACCACTACCACAAGCCTGAGTTTCTCCCGCGCCGCGTTCATAAACTCGAAGGGCAATTTTATTGCGATCAATCACCTGCATAAAGCCGGCATTCACTCGCTCGGGGAAACGCTCGTGAGATTCAAGTAGTGGCCCTAGCTCTTCGACATTAGCTGATGCTACGTCATCCACCGTTGTCACAACATGCGGATTACCCATGCTCACAGCCCCACAAAACAGCGTTTGCTGTCCTACACGCAGGATGTACGTTTTCTCTTTTTGTTTCGCCTTAAAAGGGATCTTACTAGGTTCAAGTTCCGGCACCCCCATGTTGACTCGGACTTCATCGTCCTCAGCCAAATTGAGTAACATCTTGCCTTTTTTAGTGCTCACACTAATGCTGTACTTGTTCGTCAAACCTTTCATCGCTACAAAGCGGGCAAAACAACGTGCACCATTACCGCACTGTTCAACTTCAGAACCATCCGCATTAAAAATACGGTAATGAAAATCGGTTTCAGGATCATAAGGCGCTTCCACCACAAGCAGTTGGTCGAAGCCTACCCCTGTATGACGATCAGCAAGACGACGAATCAATTCTGGAGAAAAGAATATATTTTGAGTAATGCAGTCAACGACCATAAAGTCGTTACCTAATCCGTGCATTTTAGAGAAATGGAAATGCATGTTGTTCGATTACTCCGGTAATATACTTTCTAATTGCCACAAACTTTCAATGCTTTCACGTTGACGAATAAGATGCATCTCTTCGCCGTCAATCATGACCTCTGCCACTCTCGGACGCGAATTGTAGTTTGAAGACATAGTGAAGCCATAAGCGCCTGCAGAGCGTACTGCTAATAAGTCGTTTTGTTGTAAAACGAGGTTTCTATCTTTACCTAAGAAGTCACCCGTTTCGCACACAGGACCCACTAAATCATAAGTGGTTGTCTCACCTTCTCGAGGGCACAACGGAACAATATCTTGCCACGCTTGATATAATGCTGGACGCATAAGGTCGTTCATTGCCGCATCAATAATTGCAAAGTTTTTATGCTCGGTATATTTCAAGAACTCGACCTTAGTTAGCAACACACCCGCATTCGCGGCAATGGCTCGGCCTGGCTCAAAGATTAACTCAATATCAGGATGATTAACTAAACGAGCCAACAGTGCTTTGGCGTAGTCCGAAGGTTGTGGCGGCATTTCGTCTCGATACACGACCCCTAAACCTCCCCCTACATCTAAGTGCTTAATGGTAATGCCTTGTGCTTTCAAGTTATCAATCAAACCTAATAAGCGGTCAACGGCATCAATAAAAGGGTCTATATCGGTCAATTGAGAACCAATGTGACAATCAATACCCACCACATTTAGATTAGGCATTTTCTGTGCTACTTGATACACGCGCGGGGCTTGATCGAAGGCAATACCAAATTTATTATCACGCAAACCTGTTGATATATAAGGGTGTGTTTTTGCATCAACATCAGGGTTAATTCGCAAAGAAATAGGAGCAACTTTGCCGCATTGCGCAGCCACTTGGCTAATGCGTTCAAGTTCCGGCTCTGACTCTACGTTAAAGCATTTTATGTTTAGTTCTAGCGCTCGCTTAATCTCTACGGCGGTTTTACCTACGCCAGAGAACACCACTTTTGATGGATCGCCACCGGCGGCAACCACACGCTCTAGTTCACCTAATGACACAATATCAAAACCAGAGCCAAGTCGAGCTAAGGCGTTCAATACGCCTAAGTTGGAGTTTGCTTTTACTGCATAACAAACTAAATGTGGGAACTCACCAACAGATTGGTCAAAAGCATTCCAATGGCGCTCTAAAGTTGCTCGCGAGTACACATAAGTTGGCGTACCAAACTGTTCCGCCACTTGAGCAAGAGAGACACCTTCAGCCCAAAGCTGACCATCGTCCTTATAATTAAAATAATCCAAGATTCTTTCCTTTCTTCAATAGCTATTGTACTGGCTGTTCGGGAGTATCCTGCCCCGAGTCATTAGGCATATATAGAGGGCCAGTTTGACCACAACCGGCTAAGAGTAATGTTGAACCTAAACACAATAACGAGATAATTTTTTTCATGTTGATGTTGGTGATATATTAAAACTTACCTCTATAATCGCACCACTACTAATAAAAGCAATAGGAACTATGCATGAAGGATAGTGAGTTTCACCAATTGGCCGATGCACAACTCGAAAAAATTGAGCAAGCCATAGAAGAATCTGGCGCCGATATTGATTTTGAGATATCTGGTAACGTAATGACCTTAGAGTTTGAAGATAGAACGCAAATTATCATCAATAAGCAAGAGCCTATGCGTGAGATCTGGCTTGCTTCTAAATCTGGAGGTTTTCACTTTTCTTTACAAGATGGGGCTTGGATGTGTTCCAAGACCGGTTTTGAGTTGTTGTCTCTAGTGAAAGCGGAATGTGAAAAGCAAGCGGGTGAAGAGATAGACTGGCCGTAAAAGTCAGTCTACTTCATGCTAAGCACCTACAATGGCTGAAGGCGTTGAGTGCAAGTTGTTATCACTGCGGTATGGCACGATGAAGCTATCTTGATCGTGCTGATGAACAATTTGATAATATTGTGGCAAATTAAAATTCGCTTTTTCTCCAATCACATCAGAGTCATTGGTATAAAAGTTATTAATCTCGCTCACTACATTATTTTTATCTTCACCATTTCGGTGGTACGCCTCTGCAACGTTATTCTCATCTAAGACGTAGATATTAAAGCCACCTTCGGTATCTTCAAAGAAGAACTGGATCAGTCCCTCACTGGCAAATCCATCAATGACATCAGGCAAAGAGAAATCGCGCTCTTTATTCAGCTTTTCAAGAGGAGAGCCCGTCAACTTATTGGTTGAAATGCTCTGATAAAAATCCACTGAGTTTTCTAACGTTTGGACGGACACGCCACGGCGTTCAAAGAACAAACCGTACATTTTCTTGCCAACCCCAATCGCCTTAAAGCGTCGGCGTTTCTCTTGCTCAACCGGCTTCAAACGTAGTTCGATACACTCGGCAAGTAATTGATACACAGTGTTGCGCATCAAGCCTCTGAAATTTTTGCTATAGCAAAATACATCAATCGATTCAGGATGTAGCGCATCTTGGTGCATTTTACCTAAGATGGTTTTTAGGGCGTCTAAAATGCTAGTTTCACCACGGAAATGCAGTGTTCGCACCTCATGCCAAGAGTTTCTATACACCAGATCTACACTGCCAATCATGCTCTTGCCATCTTTTCCACATGAGAAAAGGTTAACGCTGCGTCTGTCTTTTTTTACCTGTCGCTGGCACAGTTTTTCTGTTGGATCGTTCTCCAGGTTAACAAACATCGCTAACTGGCTAATTTCACAAGGGCTCGCTAAGGCTTCCATAGTTGGACGGCGTTTACGTAACGAGAAAGTGTTCTTCAGGTCACTCACCATCTGATAGAGCTTATCAATATCGATGTCAGCACTACGTACAACGGAATGTAAACGAGTAGACTCGGTAATCAAACCATTGAAAAACGACCAAGCAACGAGCTTACTTAGAGATAAGTGATGCTCTATGGGTGCTTGTCCAATAATGTACTTAGCTTGCAAAGGTTGCTTATATAGATACCAACCTTGCGGGTTACTTCGCCCTTCCTCAACTTGAATAAAGCTCAAGTCTGATTCATGTAAATCAGGAGAGATCTGCTGATTAAGCAAAGTCACTTTACCCGGCAACACTTCAAAAGCGGCATAAAGTTTACGCGCGAGAATCGAAATATCTTGAGGACTAATAACCGAGGTTATGTCATTGCGGCGGGCAAATTGAATTAAGTTACGGTAACTTTCCATCAAAGCATCAAGAAGGTTACGATGTACAACTTTAACACGCTCAACCTTCCAATCTCGACGAGTATCGAGCTCAGCGATATCATGCTCGCTCCAACCCCAATCTACGACCATTTTTTGCATCAAGTTACGACGCCAAATTACCGAGCCTAGCTTAGGTTCTTGGGAGAGCTTTTCATGTGTTTTGAGATAAAAGCAACGGCGCACCAAATCAAGGCGAGATTGGTCGCCAATTTTTTGCAAGTAACTCGTCACTTTTTCCAGCATGGCGTAATAAGTATCCATGCCGTGTAAATCGGGCTGATCAGAAAAAAAGCGACGTTTTATATCAATACTTAACAATTGCGTTTGCGGGTATTCCCAAGAGTAGGCCTCAAGAAGAATGGCCTTTAACACCGATTTATAAGGTGAATCGATACTTTTGAATAATTGCCAAAGGCTCGAGCCAAAATATTCTTCTGCTGGGATAGCATTAAGTTGCCCAAAATCGAGCCACTCATTGCAGTTAATATCACCACTTTGGCACAACCCTTGGACGTACTGCTCATAACATCCTTCCATTTCAGGAGGAACGATGTTCCACAATAATCGCTGACCGGCCATGCGCATGGCTGAACGATAGAACTCATCCAATAACAACATGTGCTGCGAAGAACCGCAGTTGTCGCCCGTCATAGCTTCGCTTTTGTTGGACACTTTAAAGCGCTGATCGTCCATCAAAAAAAAGTTAGCTTCAACGCCTTGCTGCTGTGCCCATTCGGTAATCTGTAAGCATTTGTCCGCTAACGCATTGCGCTTATTTGCAGGCATCTCCGGAGAAACACACACCCAAATATCAAGATCACTGGTTAGGCTTTGTCCAATAGAAGACGTGCTGCCCATAGTATAGAGTGCCAAGATTTCGACATCGACTGGGGCTGGAATGTCTTCCCCACAAGTGCGAGCACGACCTTGTAAAAAGGCTTGTTGGTTAATATCTGGAGAAAAATCAAAGATGCCACAAGGCACAGATTCACAGGTGTAACCTGCTAGGGAAGAGTGATTATAATGCAGTAAAAGAGGGATAAGCGAAAATACATGCTTGCCCTGAACATCCATCATATCTAGAGCACGATGTTTACGTTGGTCATTCAACGTATCGAGTCTATCGATTAATGTACGAGTGTATTCC
This sequence comes from Vibrio rarus, assembly GCF_024347075.1. Lineage (NCBI taxonomy): Bacteria > Pseudomonadati > Pseudomonadota > Gammaproteobacteria > Vibrionales > Vibrionaceae > Vibrio > Vibrio rarus. The sequence goes on along the minus strand of NZ_AP024900.1, from coordinate 34,405 downwards.
AGCAATTCAACTTCCCAAATATAAATATGAAAACGATGAGCGCTTTAATTTTACACTAAAACCTCACAAAACGTGACCAATTTAACACTTTATGGTTAGTAGGTAAAGAAAATCGCCCATTCGCAATGTGTGGTAGCGCTGAGCAAAGCAGGATAACTGAAAGCAACAAAAGGTCACATCAATGACATCAATTACGCTCAACCAACGTGACAGCAGTCACATACAAGCATGAAAATTAAAATTATCTCAACCCGCATCACCCCCTTGTCTTCTAGCAGATGAATAATTATGGCAAGCAATGATAGAATCTATTTATCTCTCATCTTGTTAGCTCAATTATGCAAAAACAAACTCTACGAATAGCCACTAGAAAAAGCCCTCTTGCCTTATGGCAAGCACACTATGTTAAATCTCGTCTAGAGAGCATTCATGCCGATTTGAATGTTGAACTGGTCACTATGGTGACTAAGGGAGATATCATCCTAGACACCCCATTAGCTAAAGTGGGTGGTAAAGGGTTATTTGTAAAAGAGTTAGAAGTCGCCATGCTAGAAGGGCGCGCCGATATTGCTGTGCACTCTATGAAAGATGTGCCAGTGGATTTCCCTGAAGGGCTGGGGCTTGCCGTCATTTGTCAGCGCGAAGATCCAAGAGATGCCTTTGTTTCCAATACTTACAATAATATTGATGAGCTGCCACTAGGGTCAGTGGTGGGAACTTGCAGTTTGCGCCGCCAATGCCAAATCAGCGCTGCTCGCCCCGATCTCATTATCAAAGAATTACGCGGTAATGTTGGCACCCGTCTAGGTAAACTGGATGACGGCCAATATGATGCCATAATCCTTGCTGCTGCTGGATTAAAAAGACTCGAACTGGAACAGCGAATTGCCAGTTACCTTGAACCAGAATCCTCTCTTCCTGCTGTAGGGCAAGGAGCCGTTGGCATTGAGTGTCGTGTTGAGGATGAACGTATTTTACAATTAATCCAACCGCTCAACGACCGTGATACCTCTGACCGAGTGCTTGCTGAGCGCGCAATGAACCTTGCCCTTGAAGGCGGTTGCCAAGTACCAATTGGTAGTTATTGCGTTATTACTCCTGACAACCAACTCTATCTAAGAGGGTTAGTCGGAAGACCCGATGGTAGTGAAATTATCAAAGCAGAAATCCGCGGAGAACGCTCACAAGCTGTCGCCCTAGGCGAGGCGCTAGCTCAAGAACTATTGCGTGACGGGGCAAAAGACATTCTTAGCCAAGTATATAGCCAAGGCTAAATGAGATGAAGGCGCTCATTGTCCGACCTCAACCAGCGGCCAAGGAACTCTGTAGCGCCTTGCAACAACTAGGAGTAGTAAGCCAATACTGCTCCGTTGTTTCATTCCAACAATCTACACTCACTTCGGCCAACCTTGCACACCTGCTCGATTCTGAAATTATCATCGCCGTTAGCCAACCTGCCGTTTCCTATGCCGATCTGTGGCTCAAACAAAACGGAAAAAGCTGGCCTCCATTAGGCTTGTACTTTGCGATTGGATCTAAGACGGCCTCTTGCTTACACAGCACCGCTCAACATCAGCCAAACTTCCCTTCCTCTGAAGATAGTGAGGGCTTACTCGAATTATTATCACGTCAGCCATTAAAAAACCGCAAAATATCCATCTTACGTGGGGATGGCGGTCGAGAGCTTATCTTCGAGGAACTACAGCGGTCGGGCGCTCAAGTGGCTTATATTGAAAGCTACTTTCGCCAATGGAATCACTTTGATGGGCATAAGGAGGTAACGGGTTGGCAGCAACTAAAAATAGATACTTTAATCGTTACCAGTTTTGAACAATTAAAATTCTTTGCACAACAAATACCTACCCAGCATAAAAATTGGTTACACTCTTTAAAGTTGATGGTTCCCAGTGATCGGATTGTGCAATTAGCCTTACAGCTAGGCTTTGTTCATATCCATAATCTACAAGGTGCATCCAATCAAACCATCGTTAACAGCATTCAAGGCGAATTACATAGGAAAATATAATGACTGACGACAAAAAACTCGATAACGACAATCAAGTTAGCAAGAGTGAGCCCGTTGCAACTTCGCCTAAGCCAAAAAAAGCACCGGCCTCGAAGAACGAGAAGTCGAATAAAAATGCTCAACCCAACAAGCAAGCAAAACGCATTGCCATTGCTGCTGTGATCATCTCTTTAATCACGACTGGGGGCGGTTTTTTTTATATAAATCAACAAAACCAAGCTCTACAACAGCAACTCTCCTCGGTCTCTAGCCAACTCGTCACAGCACAAAAAACCATTAATAACCAACTACAAGAAACACAACAAGCCAGCAGCAAAGCGGCTGATGAAGCCGTTAATAGAACCGAAGTCTTAATGGCGCAACAACAAAAAAGTATCGAAAGCCTTCAGTTAGCCATCTCCGATGTCAAAGGCCGTCGCCCTAATGATTGGCTGTTAGCCGAAGCAGACTACTTAGTTAAACTCGCTGGACGTAAGCTGTTCTTAGAGCATGACTTAGTTACCGCAACCAAGTTAATGGAAGCTGCCGACCAACGCATCGCAACCCTCAATGACCCAAGCCTTGTACCACTACGCCAAGCTATGGCTAATGACATAACAAAACTGCGAGGTTTACCTTTAGTTGATAAAGACGGCATCGCATTACAATTAATCGCACTGCAAGAGCAGGTTGATACACTGCCATTGGCTAACGCCATCTTGCCAGAAACACCAGATACTGCAGAAAAGCATGTTTCTAAGGATATCCAAGACTGGAAGAGTAACCTTTCAACTTCATTGACGAATTTCGCAGAGCATTTCATTACATTCAGAGTAAGGGATGGTAGCGCGGTACCTTTGTTATCACCACAGCAACACTTTTACTTACGCGAAAATATCAAAGCAAAACTTGAAACAGCAATTAAAGCCACCTACTCAGAACAAGAGGCGATTTACCAAAAAAGCCTGAACGTCGCCTTAGAGTGGAGCCAAACCTATCTTGATCAAGATGCAAAATCTGTTACAGAGTTTGATAACTCACTGGCAACGCTTTCTAAAGCAAAGGTTGACTTAGCCTTTCCAGCTAAACTGGAAACTAGTCAGCTGATTGCAGATATTATTCGTGAACGTCTACGTAGAGAAGTAACGACAATTGCGACGGAGGAAAACAAATGATTCGTCTACTCTTTGTTTTTATCGCTCTTGGTGTAGGACTGTTTGTCGGTACACAATACGCAGGCCAACAAGGATATGTCCTGATTTCATTAGCCAACTACACCATAGAAATGAGTGTCACCACCCTAGTGATCTTTGTGATTGGAGCTTTGGTCGCACTGTTCCTCGCTGAATTCTTAATTAAACGTTCCCTTAAAGCTTCCAGCGCCACTTGGAATTGGTTCAGTAATAGGAAAATGAGAAAAGCCCGCCGCTTAACCAATGAGGGCATCATCAAACTTATCGAAGGGGATTGGCATACTGCAGAGAAAAAGGTCACACGCTGGTCTAACTCTCACGACATGCCCCTACTTTGCTACTTAGTTGCCGCAGAAGCAGCTCACGAATTGGGTAAACATGATAAACGCGATAAGTACTTTGCACTCGCTGCAAAACAGCAACACTCAGACCTAGCCATTGGATTAACCAAAGGTAAGCAAGCAATGGCAGAGGGCGACTTTGCCAGTGCTTTTGATGTTCTATCTAGCTTAAAACACGATTACCCTGAAAATCCTCGATTACTTAATCTGTTAAAAGTGTGCTACATCCAATTAAATTGCTGGCAACCACTACTAGAATTGCTTCCAACACTAAAAAAGGTCAAGGGGATATCCAAAGCCGAGTCTTACTCTCTGTCAGTGAAGGCACACGCTGGACGAATCACCGAATTATCCACCCAACAAGGTGTGGATGGCATTATTCGCTACTGGGATAGCCTATCAAGAAGTATGCAAGCAGAAAGCGAGGTAATCGTAACCTTTGCTTCTGCACTCATTGCACGAGGAGCAGATTCAACCGCGATTACAGTACTCACTGAAGCCACTGAAAAATCTCCACAAGCCGAATTACTCAATATATTTGTCACCCTAAACATCACCGACTGGCACTCAGTGCTTAAACACCTTAAAAAGCTAGAGAAGAAGTTCGACAACAATGCAGACTTATATAGTGTTATTGGGCAAATTCTCATGTTAGAAGCAAAATGGGCTGATGCTCAAGGTTACTTTGAATCCGCATTAAAACTGCGTCCAAGTGCACACGACTACGGTCAACTTGCCAACGCACTACACCAACAAGACTACACCAATGCGGCCAATGAGGTATCACAAAAAGCATTACTCTTATTGAGTAAGTAACGCCAAAAAACTCAAAGCAATTAAGCCACACAACGGCTTAATTGCTTTAAATTGATCTACACAGCGACAACAACAGTCACACCACCAAGATCCTATTCACCCTCAATGCTTTAGCTATTTAAATACAAAGACCCCCCCCTTACTGCAAACCCTCAAGCAAGCCTTACCTACCCCACTATTACTTCATTAAAATATTTACTATTAGAGCATTAATAATGACAGGGGTGGAGAGATTCGAATTCCCAACACGCGCGCTCTTATGTAGGGGAATCCGCTACTCTTTTCTCCTACTTAAGAACGTAAAAAAGGCCCATATCTATCGATATGAGCCTTAATCATGGCAGGGGTGGAGAGATTCGAACTCCAAACACGTGCGCTCTTATGTAGGGGAATCCGCTGCTCTTTTCTCTTACTTAAGAACGTAAAAAAGGCTCTAACATTACTGTTATACCAATTCCATTAATTAATTTATCAATTGAGTCCAATCTCTAAAACAGAGAGATTGGACCCTGCGTTTATCTTCACAAAAACTATTCCAAGCGCTACATACTGAGTTCACTATATCGTTATAGTTTTCAAAACACCTATTCGCTAGCTTGTACTGTCGAAGCCATTGCCAAACTTGCTCTATCGGGTTTAATTCTGGTGAGTATGGCGGAATATGGATTATCGTGATGTTTTTAAAATGATTGGCTAAATATGTTTGATGCCAGCTTGCTTGATCCATAATAACCACGGAATGTTTGCCTGTAGGGGTCGCAGTCGAGATTAATTCAAGGTGCTTCGTCATTACCTCCATATTGCTTAGCGGTGAAACAATAGCTTCAGCTTCGCCCGTATTGATACAAACGGCTCCAAACAAATAAGCGTACTCGAATTGCTGCTGCTGAACGGCTCTAGGTCGAGTCCCTTTTTCTGCCCAAATCTTGGTTGTGGTATTGCGTTGACCAAATCTAGCTTCATCTTGAAACCAAACAAGTACTTCTTTTAAGTGGATATGCCCAGGGATCTTAAGGATCGTTTCGATTTGGAATTTTTTTAAAAGCTTCTTGGGCTTCAATTGATTGTTTCGGATGCTTAGACCGAGTCGTAATCCAGCTTAAACCTATTTCATGTAGTAGCCGATAAACACCTGATTGTTGGTACTTTATTCCAAAATTACTTTCTATATAGAGGCCAATGTCTTTTGCTTGTAGGCGACCTCCACTAGCGTTAATAGCGTGGTCTGTAACATGATTTTTAAGCTGCAGTCTTTGCTCTTCAGTTAGGCGGTGAGGTCTTCCTGAGTGTGGTTTTTCTTGAAGTCCTTCAAGCCCATCATCTAGATAAGCTTTAACCCATTTATTCACACTCACCCTACTAACCTTGAGGTAGAGAGCGATCTCAGTGCGGTTTTTTCCATCAATAAAATGGGAAATAGCAAGATAACGAACTCTAAGTCTAGCATTAGATGTGGCATTGATTAGACGTTGAAAATCATGATTCATAGGCACTCCTTAAACATGAATCATTAGATCATAAAATTAATGTAATTGGTATAATTGGTATAATACCATTCTGCTTAATTAGTTGGTCAGATTAATCCACTGTCTTGTGCACATGTTTGTAACTCGTTCTGGTAGGGCTAAGAAGTCATTCCATGCCTTACTTACGCAATCTACGATGTCATTGAAACCAGTAAATGTTTTATTCGCCAAGTGATGCTGCCTCATCCAACTCCACACTTGCTCTATAGGGTTCAACTCTGGTGCATATGGTGGAATTTTGAGAATCGAAACATTCTCTAAATTGTCTGCTAACTCTTCCGTGTGCCACCCTGCACCATCCATAACCACTAACGCGTGCCTGCCAGATAACGTTGCTTTCGAGACTTGCTCTAGATGCAATTGCATGACTTCTTTATTGGCACACGGAACAACGAGAGCTTCACCAATCCCTCGACCAGGGCATACGGAACCAAATAGGTAACTGTATTCAAATTGTTTTTGCTGGATGGCTTCTGGCCTTGTTCCTTTCGTCGCCCATAATTTGGTCGTTGTGTTCTGTTGACCAAATCGAGCTTCGTCTTGAAACCAAACATCGACAGTATTCAAAGCAACATGGCCGGGGATCTTAAAGATCGTTTCGATTTGGAATTTTTTTAAAATCTTCTTGGGTTTGCTTGGATTGCTTAGGATGCTTTGAGCGTGAGGTTATCCATGAAAAGCCGAGCTTTTTCAGTAGTACATAGACGGAATCAAGGTGATACGTTTTGCCAAAATGATCTTCGATATAACTACGGACATCCATGCCAGTCAGGCGACCACCTGATGGTTTGACGGAATTTTCATTAATAAATATGGATAACTGCTGCTTTTGCGCAGATGAAAGATAAGAACGTCGACCTGTTCTAGGTTTATCTTTTAGACCTTCAAATCCTTGCTCAAGAAAAGTGGCGACCCACTTATTAACACTTGTTCGGCTCACTTTAAGAAACTTGGCAGTTTGTGTTCGTGAGTGACCATCTTGTATGTGAGAAAGTGCAAGTAAACGCATCTTCATTTGATTCGACTTTTGTTTACGGGCAAGTGATTTAAAGTCAGTATTTCTTAAGTCATTCATATCGGTTAAGTGAGCTATATTCGAATGATGTAATTAGATCATATTTTTAGGCAGAATGGTATAAGGGGAATCCGTTGCTCTTTTCTCCTACTTAAGAACGTAAAAAAGGCCCTAACATTACTGTTAGAGCCTTGATTATGGCAGGGGTGGAGAGATTCGAACTCCCAACACGCGGATTTGGAATCCGCTGCTCTGCCAATTGGAGCTACACCCCTAAAACTGTGTTGAAGTCTAAACATTATCAAACTTCAGATTCAGAAAAACCTCGCAAAGCGAGGTTCTCTAAAATAAGTGGCGGAGTGGACGGGACTCGAACCCGCGACCCCCGGCGTGACAGGCCGGTATTCTAACCAACTGAACTACCACTCCGCAGTGGTCAACTCACTAAGTGAGCGTCCATACTTACAGGCTATAAAACCTATAAGGTTATTTCTTCATTCAAAGTCTTACATCAAGACTGCTTTGAACTTTAAATTGTTGTTGTAGCGCCGCAGATTTTGATTAGAGAAGCGCAGTGTACGTTAGTACATGAGCATCGCATAATCGAAAGATGCAAGTTACAGCAACAATTTATACCTTTTGTCTTCACTTTTTAAAAAAGTGAAAATAAATAGGAGCCTGGCGATGTCCTACTCTCACATGGGGAAGCCCCACACTACCATCGGCGCTATTGTGTTTCACTTCTGAGTTCGGCATGGAATCAGGTGGGTCCACAATGCTATGGTCGCCAAGCAAATTTTGTAATACCCGCATAACGCAGATATTAATAATTCGGAAAACTGTTATTTAAAAGTCTATATACACATTCAATCTGTTCTTTCTTTGAGTCCACAAAACCCCTTGGGTGTTGTATGGTTAAGCCTCACGGGCAATTAGTACAGGTTAGCTCAATGCCTCGCAGCACTTACACACCCTGCCTATCAACGTTCTAGTCTCGAACAACCCTTTAGGACACTTAAAGTGCCAGGGAAGACTCATCTCAGGGCTCGCTTCGCGCTTAGATGCTTTCAGCGCTTATCGATTCCGAACTTAGCTACCGGGCAATGCCATTGGCATGACAACCCGAACACCAGAGGTTCGTCCACTCCGGTCCTCTCGTACTAGGAGCAGCCCCCTTCAATCTTCCAACGCCCACGGCAGATAGGGACCGAACTGTCTCACGACGTTCTAAACCCAGCTCGCGTACCACTTTAAATGGCGAACAGCCATACCCTTGGGACCGACTTCAGCCCCAGGATGTGATGAGCCGACATCGAGGTGCCAAACACCGCCGTCGATATGAACTCTTGGGCGGTATCAGCCTGTTATCCCCGGAGTACCTTTTATCCGTTGAGCGATGGCCCTTCCATTCAGAACCACCGGATCACTATGACCTGCTTTCGCACCTGCTCGAATTGTCATTCTCGCAGTCAAGCGGGCTTATGCCATTGCACTAACCACACGATGTCCAACCGTGTTTAGCCCACCTTCGTGCTCCTCCGTTACTCTTTGGGAGGAGACCGCCCCAGTCAAACTACCCACCAGGCACTGTCCTCAACCCCGATTAGGGGTCTAAGTTAGAACATCAACACTACAAGGGTGGTATTTCAAGATTGCCTCCACCCCATCTAGCGACGAGGTTTCAAAGGCTCCCACCTATCCTACACATGTAGGGTCAATGTTCAGTGCCAAGCTGTAGTAAAGGTTCACGGGGTCTTTCCGTCTAGCCGCGGGTACACTGCATCTTCACAGCGATTTCAATTTCACTGAGTCTCGGGTGGAGACAGCGTGGCCATCATTACGCCATTCGTGCAGGTCGGAACTTACCCGACAAGGAATTTCGCTACCTTAGGACCGTTATAGTTACGGCCGCCGTTTACCGGGGCTTCGATCAAGAGCTTCGACCTAAGTCTAACCCCATCAATTAACCTTCCGGCACCGGGCAGGCGTCACACCGTATACGTCATCTTACGATTTTGCACAGTGCTGTGTTTTTAATAAACAGTTGCAGCCACCTGGTATCTGCGACTCCTAGTAGCTCCATCCGCAAGGGACTTCACCGCCAAGAGCGTACCTTCTCCCGAAGTTACGGTACCATTTTGCCTAGTTCCTTCACCCGAGTTCTCTCAAGCGCCTTGGTATTCTCTACCCGACCACCTGTGTCGGTTTGGAGTACGATTCCTTATAATCTGAAGCTTAGAGGCTTTTCCTGGAAGTATGGCATCAATGACTTCATCGCACGTAGCGACTCGACATCGTATCTCAGCGTTAACAGTGGTCCGGATTTACCTAAACCACCCGCCTACTTACTTGAACCTGGACAACCATCGCCAGGCCCACCTAGCCTTCTCCGTCCCCCCATCGCAATTATAAGAAGTACGGGAATATTAACCCGTTTCCCATCGACTACGCCTTTCGGCCTCGCCTTAGGGGTCGACTTACCCTGCCCCGATTAACGTTGGACAGGAACCCTTGGTCTTCCGGCGAGGGAGTTTTTCACTCCCTTTATCGTTACTCATGTCAGCATTCGCACTTCTGATACGTCCAGCAGCCCTTACAGACCACCTTCAACCGCTTACAGAACGCTCCCCTACCCCGCATACAAAGTATGCAGCCGCAGCTTCGGTGTATAGCTTAGCCCCGTTACATCTTCCGCGCAGGCCGACTCGACCAGTGAGCTATTACGCTTTCTTTAAATGATGGCTGCTTCTAAGCCAACATCCTGGCTGTCTAAGCCTTCCCACATCGTTTCCCACTTAGCTATACTTTGGGACCTTAGCTGGCGGTCTGGGTTGTTTCCCTCTCCACGACGGACGTTAGCACCCGCCGTGTGTCTCCCGGATAGTACTCAATGGTATTCGGAGTTTGCAAAGGGTTGGTAAGTCGGGATGACCCCCTAGCCTTAACAGTGCTCTACCCCCATTGGTATTCGTCCGAGGCGCTACCTAAATAGCTTTCGGGGAGAACCAGCTATCTCCAGGTTTGATTGGCCTTTCACCCCTAGCCACAAGTCATCCGCTAATTTTTCAACATTAGTCGGTTCGGTCCTCCAGTTGATGTTACTCAACCTTCAACCTGCCCATGGCTAGATCACCTGGTTTCGGGTCTAATCCTAGCAACTCGACGCCCAGTTAAGACTCGGTTTCCCTACGGCTCCCCTATTCGGTTAACCTTGCTACTAAAATTAAGTCGCTGACCCATTATACAAAAGGTACGCAGTCACGCTTCGAGGCGCTCCTACTGCTTGTACGTACACGGTTTCAGGTTCTATTTCACTCCCCTCACAGGGGTTCTTTTCGCCTTTCCCTCACGGTACTGGTTCACTATCGGTCAGTCAGTAGTATTTAGCCTTGGAGGATGGTCCCCCCATGTTCAAACAGGATATCACGTGTCCCGCCTTACTCGATTTCACTTTAAACAACATGTCGACTACGGGGCTATCACCCTTTATTGCGGCACTTTCCAGAGCCTTCGTCTGTGTCATTAAAAGCTTAAGGGCTAATCCAATTTCGCTCGCCGCTACTTTCGGAATCTCGGTTGATTTCTCTTCCTCCGGGTACTTAGATGTTTCAGTTCCCCGGGTTTGCCTCATTAACCTATGTATTCAGTTAATGATACCTGCTTATGCAGGTGGGTTTCCCCATTCAGAAATCCCAGACTCAAATGGTTATTACTACCTAATCTGGGCTTATCGCAAGTTATTACGTCTTTCATCGCCTCTGACTGCCAAGGCATCCACCGTGTACGCTTAGTCACTTAACCATACAACCCCAAAGGGTCTTGCTAACGCAATACGCTTGCTACAGCGTAGTATGACGTTTCCAAGGTGCGTTATCTCTTTATTATGAGCGAGATAACATTCGATTTTGCCGGACTCAAATTTGAATAACATCAGGCAATGATGTTATTCCCAAGAACACTTGAATGTGTGTTGGTACCTAAATCTTAAAGACTTAGGATTTGAGAACTTTTAAATTTGAATATTGTTAATCAAACAATATTCGTCAGCTTTCCAAATTGTTAAAGAGCATGAATTTCTTTCGAAACCATTTTTAAAGATTCTACTTTCTATTTAAAAGAAATAAGAACACTTAAAGATGGTGGAGCTATGCGGGATCGAACCGCAGACCTCCTGCGTGCAAGGCAGGCGCTCTCCCAGCTGAGCTATAGCCCCATCTGTAGATGAGATAAATCAGTTATATGTAATCTTTTTGAGAGCAAGGCAACTAGTAAGGCCGCATACCTTAGTATGCAACGCGCTAGTTAACGCAGCTATCAGAAAGATTGGTGGGTCTGAGTGGACTTGAACCACCGACCTCCCGCTTATCAGGCGAGCGCTCTAACCAGCTGAGCTACAGACCCATTTCTGCTACGCATTTTTCCTTATTTCCGCGTCAGGACTGCGCTCTTCAGTCAGTCACATACTCATGTATGCTCCTTCCTTCATCGCTTGCCTTCCTTGAACTAAGAAAAACTGCTTTGCATAAATAACTCAATATTATTGATTTATCTTTCTCTTTTCTAAACCATATCAATCTGTGTGGACACTCATCGTGAGTAATCATCGTATAAGGAGGTGATCCAGCCCCAGGTTCCCCTAGGGCTACCTTGTTACGACTTCACCCCAGTCATGAACCACAAAGTGGTGAGCGTCCTCCCCGAAAGGTTAAACTACCCACTTCTTTTGCAGCCCACTCCCATGGTGTGACGGGCGGTGTGTACAAGGCCCGGGAACGTATTCACCGTGACATTCTGATTCACGATTACTAGCGATTCCGACTTCATGGAGTCGAGTTGCAGACTCCAATCCGGACTACGACGCACTTTTTGGGATTCGCTCACCATCGCTGGTTGGCCGCCCTCTGTATGCGCCATTGTAGCACGTGTGTAGCCCTACTCGTAAGGGCCATGATGACTTGACGTCGTCCCCACCTTCCTCCGGTTTATCACCGGCAGTCTCCCTGGAGTTCCCACCATTACGTGCTGGCAAACAAGGATAAGGGTTGCGCTCGTTGCGGGACTTAACCCAACATTTCACAACACGAGCTGACGACAGCCATGCAGCACCTGTCTCAGAGTTCCCGAAGGCACCAATTCATCTCTGAAAAGTTCTCTGGATGTCAAGAGTAGGTAAGGTTCTTCGCGTTGCATCGAATTAAACCACATGCTCCACCGCTTGTGCGGGCCCCCGTCAATTCATTTGAGTTTTAATCTTGCGACCGTACTCCCCAGGCGGTCTACTTAACGCGTTAGCTCCGAAAGCCACGGCTCAAGGCCACAACCTCCAAGTAGACATCGTTTACGGCGTGGACTACCAGGGTATCTAATCCTGTTTGCTCCCCACGCTTTCGCATCTGAGTGTCAGTATCTGTCCAGGGGGCCGCCTTCGCCACTGGTATTCCTTCAGATCTCTACGCATTTCACCGCTACACCTGAAATTCTACCCCCCTCTACAGTACTCTAGCCTGCCAGTTTCAAATGCGGTTCCGAGGTTGAGCCCCGGGCTTTCACATCTGACTTAACAAACCACCTGCATGCGCTTTACGCCCAGTAATTCCGATTAACGCTCGCACCCTCCGTATTACCGCGGCTGCTGGCACGGAGTTAGCCGGTGCTTCTTCTGTCGCTAACGTCAAACACATAAGCTATTAACTTATATGCCTTCCTCACGACTGAAAGTACTTTACAACCCGAAGGCCTTCTTCATACACGCGGCATGGCTGCATCAGGCTTGCGCCCATTGTGCAATATTCCCCACTGCTGCCTCCCGTAGGAGTCTGGACCGTGTCTCAGTTCCAGTGTGGCTGATCATCCTCTCAGACCAGCTAGGGATCGTCGCCTTGGTGAGCCATTACCTCACCAACTAGCTAATCCCACCTGGGCATATCCTGAAGCGAGAGGCCCGAAGGTCCCCCTCTTTGGTCCGTAGACGTCATGCGGTATTAGCTATCGTTTCCAATAGTTATCCCCCACATCAGGGCAATTTCCCAGGCATTACTCACCCGTCCGCCGCTCGACGCCCAATAAATCACCCGAAGGGTCAATGTTGTCGTTTCCGCTCGACTTGCATGTGTTAGGCCTGCCGCCAGCGTTCAATCTGAGCCATGATCAAACTCTTCAATTAAAGTTTTTGTGTTCCGAAGAACGGCTCAATGAATACTGACTTCAAAACTGTTCCTTACTCGAAAGTAAGAAGTAATTTTAAAGCTATTATCGTTCCAACAGAACGATAATGAATTGACTGTGCTCGATACCGAAGTATCAAATTGGTCACTCAGTTCATTGATAAATCTTTTCGATTATCATCAACGAGTGCCCACACAGATTGATAGGTTTAAATTGTTAAAGAGCGTACTTTCGAGGCTTACCTCTCAAGTGGACGGCTATTCTAGCGCTTTGAACTTCAGTGTCAAACACTTTTTTGAATTTATTTTCGAAGAGAAGTTAAACTCAAATTGTCCAGCTACTTAGCCTACTGAAACACTGCGAAGCGTTGTCGCTGTTGCCGTGTCAGTGGGGCGCATTATAGAGATGCTCATCATATTGGCAAGCGTTTTTCTCCATTTTTTCCAATTTATTCTTTGTTCGATTAATTTTACGCCGTTAGGCTAAAAAAGAGCCTATTTTCCATCCATATCTAGTATGTTTTTTGTAAATAAAGAGACTTTCTTCCAATTGGTGTACTCCACCTCTTTGGTTGTATCTGTCTCTCCACCTGTCATAGACATAATGAAACGAATCATAAATTTATCGAACACATTATATCTTGGGTAAAGAAGTGCGCCGGCAAACACACCAATAAGCTTTGGCTGCCAAGGTGACTTCTGTAAAAACGTTTTGATATAAGCACTGCCTTCAGGCGTATCTTTACCTTGCTCTTCTTTTCTTGCAGTAAGATTTACGCAAAAGAAAGCCACATTTATTTGCTCTAATTGTTCAAGGTGCTTTTGAATAAACTGATACAGTATCTTACTTAATCGCCCATAACGCACCGATGCGCCAATCACCACCCGATCAAAGTCTAACAAGTCAATGCTATCTATTGACGCTATATCCATAGTTTCACACTCAAACCCTTCTAACTCACCTTCTATGTGAGCCAAAATTTTACGAGTTTGGCCATCAGTGGTGGAATACAGTAAAGCTGCCTTTTTCAATTTCAATGGTGTTCCTTAACTTTTCCAAAATGCGGGAGTAAATAGAATTAAGAGGGTAAATACTTCTAAGCGACCAAATAACATAGATACCACCAGCACCCACTTAGCGGCGTCGCTTATATCTCCATAATGTAATGACACTTCCCCTAAACCGGGGCCCAAGTTATTCAAAGTTGAAGCAACGGCAGAAAATGCAGTTAGCTCATCCATTCCTGTTGCTATCAATGCCAACATACATATGACGAACACCAAAGCATAAGCAGAGAAAAACCCCCAAACCGCATCTATTACTTTAGATGAGAGAGCTTTATTGCCTAATTTAATCATAAAGACAGCTCGCGGGTGAACCAAACGTTTCAGCTCTCGCAACCCTTGCAAGGTTAGAAGTAATATTCTGATTACTTTCATCCCACCACCCGTTGAACCAGCACAGCCACCAATGAATGATGAAAACAGCAATAAAACAGGTAAGAAGATAGGCCATTGCGCAAACCCTGTGGTAGTAAACCCCGCTGTCGTGGATATAGACACACTTTGGAACAGCGCCTGATCAAATGCTTCATAATAAGATTCATAGCTTTGATGGTTAAGCAGGACTAAAAAGCAGATAGCAAACAACATCACCTGTACGAAAATAAACGCTCTAAATTCGGGGTCTTTTAAGTAATACTTAGGGTGTACGCCTCCAGATGCGAAAGCCGCAAAGTGCAGAGAGTAATTACACGCAGAGATCAGTAAGAAGACCACTGTGATCATGTTAACTGCGTAACTGTCAAAGTAAGCCATACTTGCATCATGAGTCGAAAAACCACCAATAGCAATGGTTGAGAAGCTATGCCCGATAGCATCAAAGGCGGTCATTCCTGCCATCCAAAAAGCAATGGCACAAGCAACCGTTAGGCTTAAATAGATATACCAAAGAGCCTTGGCCGTCTCCGCAATTCTTGGGGTCATTTTACTGTCTTTGACCGGGCCTGGAATTTCAGCTCGGTATAACTGCATACCACCAATACCCAGAACAGGTAATATTGCTACCGCTAAAACAATGATCCCCATCCCACCAAACCACTGCAAAAACTGTCGATAAAACAGAATCGCTTTAGGCAGATCATCCAAACCAACGATGACCGTTGCGCCAGTGGTAGTTAACGCGGAGAAGGATTCAAAAAAAGCATCCGCCACATTAACGGAAGCCGTATCAATAACAAGAAAAGGTAATGCACCCGCACTGCCAATCACCGTCCAGAACAACACCACAATTAAAAAGCCATCACGAGCTTTTAAATCGCGCTTATGGTGGCGGTTAGGGAACCAACAAGAAAAACCACAGCAAAGCAATATAATGAAGGTCAACACAAAAGGCACACCAGCGCCATCTCTATAGATGAGAGCCACCCCTGCCGGTGCCAGCATAGAGATACTAAATAGCGCAAGTAGCAGACCTACTATTCGGATAATGGAACGAAACTGCATACTAAGGTTAGCTCATCCTTGAAATTAAGGCTCTCGCCCCGGTTTTATTGGTCATGGTGAGAATAAAGTCACTTTCATTTAGCACTTCAATTTCCACGGTCAGTTTGGCGCTGACGTCATAAGTTGCCGATACTTCAACAGCTCCATATTGCGCCATAATTGACTGAGTTAGTGATATAAGGGAATAATCCACCTCTACTACCAACTGAGTTGTAATCTTCTTTTGTATGGTTTCTAGCTGCTTTAAGGCGAGTTGCACACCACCACCATAAGCCTTAACCAATCCACCCGTTCCTAGACGAATCCCCCCGTAGTAGCGAGTGACTACAGCTGTTATTTCACCGACACCAGAACCCGTTAACTGAGCAAGTATGGGTTTACCTGCAGTACCCGATGGTTCTCCATCATCACTAAAGCCCCACTTCATCGAATCTTCAGGACGCCCTGCCACAAACGCCCAGCAATTGTGTCTTGCATCATTATGTTTGGCCTTTATTTCATCTACAAACGCTTTGGCTTCTTCAATGGATGGAGTGTGAGCCAAGTAGGTAATAAAGTGACTCTTCTTAATTTCTTCTTCAGAAATGGTCGCTTTCGCAGGTACTAGATATGGAGAAGCATTCATTAGAACTATATTTTTTGAGGTAATCCATACAGTTTATCACGAGAAGTCATTTCTACTAATAGTGTCCCTAATAGTGTCCCTAATAACGGTTGTTAATGAATTGTTGAATAAATGTATTGAAATTTATCTGCAACATAGTCAAAATTGTCTGGTCTTACCACGGTAATTGTCGCGCATATCAAGCTCAATCGACTCATGGAGAACAAGGATGATCTATCAAGCAGAGACCCTCACGGTTAAAGAACACCAAAATGGCATAGTTGAAATATGCTTTTGTGGGGATAAATCAGTCAATAAACTCGATCTGAAAACACTTGAAGCCTTAGACATTGGCATTAAATCTTTACAACAACACGCCACACTAAAAGGGGTCATCATCAGTAGTGATAAAGAGTCCTTTATCGTTGGCGCGGATATCACTGAATTTCTAGGGCTATTCGCCAAGCCAAAGCAAGAGCTAGATCAATGGTTACAGTTTGCAAACTCCATTTTCAATAACCTAGAAGATCTGCTCGTCCCAACGGTCTCTATCATCAAAGGTCATGCTCTAGGTGGGGGCTGTGAGGCTATTTTAGCCACCGACTTCCGACTAGCAGACAACACTGCCAATATTGGCTTACCCGAAACTAAACTAGGCATCATGCCTGGATTTGGTGGCACAGTACGACTCCCTCGCCTAATTGGTGCCGATAATGCGATGGAGATCATTACTTCCGGCAGCGCAAAACGCGCACAACAATTACTGAGCATTGGTTTGATTGATGCCATCGTCGAAACAGATGCATTATTCGAATCAGCAATATCTTTAATTAACGATGCCAATAGTGGCGCTATTGATTGGCGTCGTCGTCGCCAACAAAAAACCTCACCACTGCGTCTTAGTAAGCTAGAAGCCATGATGAGTTTTACCACCGCCAAAGGGCTTGTGGCACAAAAGGCAGGGCCTCATTATCCTGCTCCTATGATGGCAGTGAAAACCATTGAAAGTGCGGCACGCTTTTCTCGTGATCAAGCATTAGATATTGAAAGAGAAAACTTCATCACTCTCACTCAAACAGATGTCGCAACTTCTTTGGTTGGCCTGTTCTTAAACGACCAGTACATCAAAGGGTTGGCTAAGCAGGCCGCCACCGCCTCCAATAAATCCACCCAACGGGCTGGAGTGTTAGGTGCGGGTATAATGGGTGGGGGTATCGCTTATCAATCCGCTCTAAAAGGCGTGCCAGTGCTAATGAAAGACATCGCTCAGTCTTCTCTTGATCTAGGCATTAACGAGGCAGCTAAACTTCTTAATAAGCGACTTGAACGAGGTCGCCTGACACCAAACAAATTAACTCAAGTACTTGGTTCTATTACTCCAAGTTTGCATTATGCCGGTATTGAACAAGCAGATGTCATCATAGAAGCCGTTGTTGAAAACCCTAAAATTAAGGGCAGCGTACTAGCGGAAGTCGAACTACACGCCAAGCAAGATGCGGTTATCACATCCAACACCAGTACTATCCCAATAAACCTGTTAGCCCAATCGCTACAACGACCAGAAAACTTCTGTGGTATGCACTTTTTTAACCCTGTCCACCGTATGCCTCTTGTGGAGATCATTCGTGGAGAAAAAACCTCGGATGAAACAGTCAATCGAGTGGTTGCCTATGCAGCAAAAATGGGCAAATCCCCTATTGTGGTCAATGATTGCCCAGGCTTTTTCGTTAACCGCGTTCTCTTCCCTTATTTAAATGGATTTAGCCAACTCGTAAATGACGGCGCTGACTTTCAGCATATAGATAAAGTCATGGAGCGTCAGTTTGGTTGGCCAATGGGGCCGGCCTATCTTCTTGATGTCGTCGGTTTAGATACTGCACATCACGCCCAGCAAGTAATGGCCGATGGATTCCCTGAGCGCATGGCGAAACACAGCGTTGATGCCATTGATGTCCTCTTTGAATGCAAGCGCTACGGACAAAAAAATGGCCTTGGATTTTATGAATATCAACCAGATAAAAAAGGGAACCCACAAAAGATCTTCAATCCAGAAGTACTAAAACAACTGGCAACCCTAAATGCCCCTCAACAACAATTCAGTGATGAAGAACTGCTACATAGAATGATGATACCAATGATCAACGAAGTAGTACTGTGCCTTGAAGAACACATTATTGCATCGCCACAAGAGGCTGATATGGCTCTAGTCTATGGCTTAGGGTTCCCTCCATTTAGGGGTGGGGCTTTCCGTTACTTAGACAGTCTAGGTATTAATCACTACCTAGCACTTTGTGAACAATACCAATCATTAGGACCACTGTACCAAGCACCGAAGATGCTCTACGCCATGGCCGATTCTGGCGAGACTTTTTACGCCAACCAACAAGCCACCAGCCTGTAATCAGTGAGAGGGATTAAAAATGAAAAATGTCGTAATTGTTGATTGCATTCGAACACCAATGGGACGCTCAAAGGGCGGGGCCTTTCGCCATGTACGAGCAGAAGATCTATCTGCGCACCTAATGAGAGGTCTATTAAGCAGAAACCCTGCCCTTAACCCAACTCAAATAGAAGACATTTACTGGGGATGTGTGCAACAAACTTTGGAGCAGGGATTTAATGTGGCAAGAAATGCTGCATTGCTTGCAGGCTTACCTATAGAGGTGGGCGCTGTGACGGTAAATCGGCTTTGTGGTTCATCCATGCAAGCACTACATGATGCCAGTCGCTCCATTATGGTTGGCGATGCAGATATTTGTATTGTGGGTGGCGTGGAGCATATGGGTCATGTGCCAATGAATCACGGTGTTGATTTTCATAACGGGTTAAGTAAAAACGTAGCTAAAGCTTCTGCAATGATGGGACTGACCGCAGAAATGCTAGGGAAACTGCATAGCATTCCAAGAGAGCAACAAGATGAATTCGCGGCGAGATCTCATGCCAGAGCACATCAAGCCACACTTAATGGCGCGTTTAAGTCTGAGATATATCCTACAGAAGCTCATGCCACTGACGGCTCACTCATTTCCTTAGACTATGATGAAGTGATTCGCCCAGAAACGACAGTAGAAGGCTTATCACAACTAAGGCCTGTGTTTGATCCTGCCAACGGTAGTGTGACTGCAGGCTCTTCTTCTGCACTCTCTGATGGCGCTTCTGCCATGCTCATTATGAGTGAAGAAAAAGCAATAGAGCTTGGCTTAACCATAAGAGCAAAGGTCAAATCAATGGCCATTGCTGGTTGTGACCCTGCCATTATGGGATATGGCCCGGTTCCCGCAACCCATAAAGCGCTACAACGAGCCGGACTCACCATTGACGATATGGATGTGATTGAACTCAACGAAGCGTTTGCCGCTCAAGCACTTCCTGTAGCTAAAGACTTAGGCGTACTTGATGTGCTTGATGAGAAAGTCAATCTCAATGGAGGGGCGATTGCCTTAGGCCACCCACTAGGTTGCTCAGGAACACGAATCTCAACAACATTAATTAACCTAATGGAAAGCAAACAAGCAAAATATGGCCTTGCTACTATGTGTATCGGCTTAGGCCAAGGCATCGCCACTGTATTTGAGCGGCCATAGCGTCAAAATAAAACAGGGCTAGCCTGAGCGGGTTAAAAACAGCGCAGCTATTATTGGCTACTCTATCTCAGTTATAGGGTAGCCTTTGGCTCTTACATCATGCATTAATAATAAACAATGCATAAAATGCATAATTAGAATGCTGACAAATCATTGTTTTTATTTCAAATCATTCTCTAAACTGATTAGTAACCAAATACATCAACCCTTTGGAGTTACTCATGTTTAAAGCACTTGTTCTAAACCAAGAAGATAAAAAAACCCTTGCAGCGATTGAGCAAGTTGATGAATCACAACTACCAGAGGGTGACGTAGAAGTTGCTGTAGATTATTCATCACTGAACTATAAAGATGGCCTTGCTATTACTGGCAAAGGAAAAATCATTCGCAACTTCCCTATGGTTCCGGGTATCGACTTAGTAGGTACTGTAACAACGTCAGAAGACGCTCGTTATCAAGCCGGTGATAAAGTTGTTCTTACTGGCTGGGGGGTCGGTGAGAATCATTGGGGTGGCATGTCAGAAAAAGCACGTCTTAAAGGTGACTGGTTAGTTCCTCTTGTTGATGGACTATCAGGCCAGCAAGCAATGAGCGTGGGTACAGCAGGCTTTACCGCTATGCTTTGTGTACAAGCTATTGTAGATGGTGGTGTAAAACCTGAAGACGGCGAAGTACTTGTAACAGGTGCTAGTGGCGGTGTCGGCAGCGTTGCTGTTACTTTGCTTAGCCAACTTGGTTACTCTGTAGCGGCAGTAACAGGCCGCGCGTCTCAAAATGGTGAGCTACTGAAAAGCCTTGGCGCGTCTCGCATTGTAGAACGCTCTGAACTTGAAGAACCAGCCAAACCATTAGAGCGCCAAGTATGGGCAGCAGCGGTTGATACCGTAGGTAGTAAAGTACTCGCTAAAGTACTAACACAAATGAACTATAACGGCGTAGTCGCTGCATGTGGTCTAGCTGGTGGCTTCGATCTACCTGCCACTGTAATGCCGTTTATTCTGCGTAACGTGCGCCTACAAGGTGTTGACTCTGTAATGTGTCCACGAGAAAAACGCATTCAAGCTTGGCAACGTTTAGTGGAGCTACTGCCTGCATCATACTACGAGCAAGCAACCAAATTGATTAATTTGGAAGACGCAATACAAGCAGCTAATGACATTACGAATGGTCAAATTACTGGTCGTGTTGTTATTAAAGTGAGTTAGTTTGCTGGGGGCAGCAATCTACAAGCCAGCGAATTATTCGCTGGCTTACTCTAACCCCATATCCATCACTCGCTTTTCAATTAATCTCCCACACTCACTTTTCAACATCCCTCTTAGCCACTTTTGCGCCGGTGAAGTATCACATCTTGAATGCCAAATAAGTGAATAATCAAACGGGATAAATTCAAATGGTAATGGCTTAACCACTAAGTCGTATCGCTCTGAAACCAAATAAGCCAAATCGGCAGGTACCGTGATAACTAATGGTAAACGATCCACTATCGCCAACGCGGCTTCTAAGTGATAAGCACGTAAAATCAAGTTCATCCGCCCATGACAATTCAGGCTCTCATCGAGTAATGATTTCACACCATCACTAATAGCGATCAGAGCATGGGGTAAGGTCAAAAAATCATTTATGGTTAATGTTTTATCGGCTAAGGGATGGTATTTAGATAACAAACAACTGACGCCAACTTTACCGAGCACTTCTCTGCGTAATGGTTCTAAATCAGAAGCAGGACGACAAATCGCCATATCCGCTCTTTCTGCCGTTAACTGATAGTAGATATTGTCATGTTGTAAGGGTTGGAAATCTAAAGATATATTCGGGGCTTGTGCGTATATCTTGGGTAACGCAAACGGCAAAATTGTCTGCATAGCATAATCTGTCGTCGCGACGATAAAACGTTGCTTACACTGGGTGGGATCAAAGTCAGTCGGGGTTAATAGATCACGAATCGCCTCTAAGGGAAACTGTATCTGCTGATTAATTAATAGCGCCTTTTCTGTCGCAATTAGATTTTGCCCATTGCGAGTAAATAGAGGGTCACCCAATAACTCACGCAAACGGCCAAGAACGCGACTCATGGCCGATTGGCTTAAATTCAATCGTACCGCTGCACGACTTACGCTCCCCTCCTCGACCAAAACGCGTAAGGCGATTAATAAGTTCAGATCTCGGCGATAAATATCTTCTAATTCCATATAACCTCAAACACCACACAGCTTTTCTTCATAGTATCAGTTATACCTACCTCAGTAAGATCGTTCTCATAAATAGCAGGGTAAAATGATAAATTTTAGGCAAAAAAAATCCCGCATCAAGTACGGGAAAGCCCAAGAAATAGGAGTGTCGGAATATCTGCCCTGCTTTATCGTTAAATAAATGTTAACGCTGAGTTAATTTAACTTTATACCTTGCATAGAGAATTGCCAAGTTGATATTGAATATTTTTTACACTCAAGTATGATCGCGATCTCGTTTTTGAGGGAGGCAAATATGTCGATTAATTCAGAATTAGCTCAACACATTCTAGAAGCCGAAGGGTTACGCTGTCCTGAGCCTGTTATGATGGTAAGAAAAACCATTCGTACAATGCAAGACGGTGAGATCTTATTAGTGAAAGCCGATGACCCATCTACCGTGCGTGATATTCCAAGCTTTTGTCGCTTTATGGATCATCAACTTCTTGCTGAGCAAACAGACAGTACTCCTTTTCAGTACCTCATAAAAAAAGGGCTCGCTTAGCCTTATAAACCCTTGCCACCACTTATAGCAGGGGCTATTGCGGCATTGCATCATCCTTTTTCTTTCTCCTGCTTTATATTAATAGCGATCATCGTTGCATAACGAGTCTGTTCATTTGCAGATAAAACAGTGTCTCACACACTCAACCCCCGGCAATTGTCTTTATTATCAGCAATCTAAGGCTAATTACCGCCTTTAGCCTCTCATTCATCACTGCAAACCACTTTACATAAAAGACGTATTTTTGTTGGATTACTTTCCTCTCTGACGAATTGCCTGTTTTTTCACTACTACCCGTCTCAATAACTCGGTATAATTCTAAGTTATTTCATTTTCAGCAAAAGAATCGCGCGAAACGACTATGCATAAATACGATATCAAAACCTTCCAGGGAATGATCCTCGCGCTGCAGGATTATTGGGCTCAAAACGGTTGCACCATTGTTCAACCATTAGATATGGAAGTAGGTGCTGGCACCTCTCACCCAATGACGTGTCTACGTGCACTTGGCCCAGAGCCAATGTCAACGGCATACGTTCAACCATCTCGTCGTCCTACTGACGGACGTTATGGGGAAAACCCGAACCGCCTACAGCACTACTATCAATTTCAAGTCGCTCTAAAACCTTCTCCGGATAATATCCAAGAGTTGTACCTAGGCTCTCTTGAGGTTCTTGGTATCGATCCATTAGTTCACGATATTCGTTTCGTTGAAGACAACTGGGAAAACCCAACACTGGGGGCTTGGGGTCTAGGCTGGGAAGTTTGGCTAAACGGTATGGAAGTGACACAGTTTACTTACTTCCAACAAGTTGGTGGCCTTGAATGTAAACCTGTTACCGGTGAGATCACTTATGGTATTGAACGTCTAGCGATGTACATCCAAGAAGTAGATTCAGTATACGACTTAGTATGGAACGTTGCACCGGATGGCGCTCACGTTACTTACGGTGATATCTTCCATCAAAACGAAGTGGAGCAATCTACTTATAACTTCGAACATGCCGATGTGGATTTTCTACTTGGCTTCTTCGAACAGTGCGAAAAAGAGTGTCAGGAGTTGTTGGCGTTAGAAAAACCGCTACCTCTTCCTGCTTACGAACGCATTCTAAAAGCGGGTCACGCATTCAACTTGCTTGATGCACGTAAAGCTATCTCAGTAACAGAGCGTCAACGCTATATTCTTCGTATTCGCAACCTAACTAAAGCAGTTGCCGAAGCGTACTACGCGTCACGTGAAGCTCTTGGCTTCCCTATGTGCCGAACTGCGCAAAAGAACGAGGAAAAATAATCATGGCGAAGAATTTTCTAATTGAGTTAGGTACTGAAGAGCTACCACCAAAAGCGCTTCGCTCTCTAGCAGAAGCATTTGCAGCGAACTTTGAAGCAGGCTTAAAAGCCGCTGAGCTTTCTCACGAAGGCATCAAATGGTACGCAGCTCCTCGTCGTCTAGCACTTAAAGTGACTCAACTGGCAGAAGGCCAAGCGGACAAGGTTGTTGAAAAACGCGGTCCGGCTATTTCTGTTGCATTTGATGCAGAAGGCAACCCAACGAAAGCGGCTCAAGGCTGGGCTCGTGGTAACGGCATCACTGTTGAGCAAGCCGATCGTCTAAAAACAGACAAAGGCGAATGGCTTCTTTTCAAACAAGAAGTTGCTGGCAAACCAGTTCAAGAATTGGTGATGGATATCGCAGCTAAAGCCTTAACCGGTCTGCCTATTCCTAAAGTAATGCGCTGGGGTAACTCTGACATTCACTTTATTCGTCCCGTAAAAACATTAACTGTATTACTTGGTGATGAATTAGTAGAAGGTGAAATCCTAGGCGTTGCATCAGCAAGAACTATCCGTGGACACCGTTTCATGGGTGAGCAAGAATTCACTATCGATTCAGCGGACCAATACCCAGCTATTTTGGAAGAGCGCGGTAAGGTGATGGCAGATTACGATGCTCGTAAAGCTATTATCCTTGCTGATTCTAAAAAGGCGGCTGCGGCAGTCGGCGGCATTGCAGACCTAGACGATGAGCTTGTTGAAGAAGTAACCTCATTGGTTGAATGGCCTGTCGTGTTAACAGCGAAGTTTGAAGAAGAGTTCCTGAAAGTACCTTCTGAAGCTTTGGTGTACACCATGAAAGGCGACCAAAAGTACTTCCCTGTTTATTCACACGAAGTCACTAACGAAAACAAGAAGCTACTACCTAACTTTATCTTCGTTTCTAATATCGAATCTAAAGAGCCTCGCCATGTAATCGAAGGTAACGAGAAGGTTGTACGCCCTCGTCTAGCCGATGCTGAGTTCTTCTTTAACACTGACCGTAAGCGTCCGCTTATCGATCGTCTTCCAGAGCTAGAACAAGCTATCTTCCAAAAGCAACTTGGTACTATCAAAGATAAAACCGACCGCATTACCGCGTTGTCAGGCTATATCGCAAAACAAATCGGTGCTGACGTTGAAAAAGCCACTCGTGCTGGTTTACTTGCTAAATGTGACCTAATGACCTCTATGGTATTTGAGTTCACTGATACGCAGGGCGTAATGGGCATGCACTATGCAACCCACGACGGTGAAGATGAGCAAGTAGCCCTAGCACTATACGAGCAATACATGCCTCGTTTTGCTGGTGACACTCTTCCTAGCACTGGTATCTCATCTGCTGTGGCAATGGCGGATAAGCTAGATACTATTGTGGGTATCTTCGGTATTGGTCAAGCACCGAAAGGTTCTGATCCATTTGCACTACGTCGCGCATCATTAGGTGTGCTACGTATTATCGTTGAAAACGGCTACAACTTAGACCTTGTTGACCTTATCCACCAAGCAAAAGAACAGCTTGGTGATAAGTTGACTAACGAGAACGTAGAAGCGGATGTCATTGACTTTATGCTGGGTCGTTTCCGCGCTTGGTATCAAGATGCTGGTTTCAGTGTTGATATTATCCAAGCAGTTCTGGCACGTCGCCCAACTAAACCCGCTGATTTTGATCAGCGCGTTAAAGCGGTATCTCACTTCCGTGGTTTGGAAGCAGCAGACGCACTAGCCGCAGCTAACAAGCGTGTGGGCAATATCCTAGCTAAGTTTGATGGCGAGCTATCTGCAGAGATCGACCTTGCCCTGCTACAAGAAGATGCGGAAAAAGCACTCGCAGAAAGCGTTGAAGTCATGACTGAAGCACTAGAGCCTGCTTTTGCTACCGGTAATTACCAGTTAGCTCTTAGTCAACTGGCTGATCTACGCGAACCTGTGGATGCCTTCTTCGATAACGTGATGGTTATGGCCGACGACGAAGCGCTGAAAAAGAACCGTTTAACTATGCTGAACAAACTGCGTAATCTGTTCTTACAGATTGCTGATATTTCTTTACTACAGAAATAGTAATAAAAGGCTCAGCAACCTGTTGCTGAGCCTCTTCTCTCACTTTTCATTCTTTTCTATTGAGTCTCCCCCACTCACTAAGCTAATGTTTGTCTCTTTACTATTATTTTTGATAATTGTCAGGGCCTTACATGTCATCTAGCAAAACCTATTCAAACTTCGGGGAAAAATTTAACCGTTACTCTGGTATTACTCGATTAATGGACGACCTGAACGATGGGTTACGTACACCTGGAGCTTTAATGCTTGGTGGAGGCAATCCCGCATCCATCCCAGAGATGTTGGATTATTTTTCTAGCATAACGTCAAGCATGCTCAGCAGCGGTGAACTCGTTTCTGCCATGGCCAACTACGATGGACCACAGGGTAAAAACAGCTTTGTAAAGGCGCTGGCTAAACTGCTGAATCAAACCTACGGCTGGGATATTAGCGAGAAAAATATCTCACTCACCAACGGGAGCCAAAGTGCGTTTTTCTATCTGTTTAACTTGCTTGCCGGTCAGCAACCTGACGGTAGCCATAAAAAGATCCTACTTCCGTTAGCTCCAGAGTATATTGGCTACAGCGACTCCGGCCTTGCCGATGATATTTTTGTCTCGTACAAACCTGAAATTGAGTTGCTCAGTGAGCGACAATTTAAATATCATGTGGACTTTTCACAAATAGAGATTGATGACTCTGTGGCGGCGATTTGCGCCTCTAGACCCACAAACCCTACAGGGAACTTGTTAACTGACGAGGAAGTGTACAAGCTCGATGCACTGGCTAAAAAACACAATATTCCACTGATTCTCGACAACGCCTATGGCACGCCATTTCCAAATATTGTCTTTGAACAAGCTACGCCGTTTTGGAATGACAACACTATTTTATGCATGAGCCTATCCAAACTAGGTTTACCGGGGTTACGCTGCGGCATAGTGATTGCCAACCAAGCCATCACCCAAGCTTTAACAAACATCAACGGCATTATTGGATTGGCTCCTGGCAGTATTGGACCTACCGTTGCTCAACACATGATAGAGTCCAACGATCTACTTAGGTTAAGTAATGACGTTATCCGACCTTTTTATAAGGAAAAATCGGCACGCGCTATCTCATTACTACAGTCTGCAATTGACGAACCGAGATTTAGAATCCACAAACCCGAAGGGGCAATATTTCTTTGGTTATGGTTTGATGAACTGCCAATCACCACAATGGAACTATATCAGCGCTTGAAAGCCAGAGGTGTATTGATTGTTCCGGGAGAGTATTTCTTTTTTGGCCAAAAAGACCAGTGGGTGCATTCACAGCAATGCTTAAGAATGAACTATGTGCAAAATGACGACGACATGCAAAAAGGCATTAATATCATCGCCGAGGAAGTGGCTAAGGCGTATGCCAATACACAGTAACGTTTGCAACACAGTTTCAAAATAAAACCTATTTAACCGGATCACTCCTAGATCAAAAAGAGCGCCTGAGGCGCTCTTTCACTACTTTGCTTATATTCTCATTACTCAGCGCTACTAGCCGTCAATGAGTTTGCTACCATTTATAGCAATTTTACGCGGTTGCATCGCTTCAGGTATTTCTCGTTGTAAATCAATATGCAACAAGCCATTTTCCATTGTAGCTCCAACTACTTTAACGTAATCGGCTAATTGGAATTTACGCTCAAAATCGCGTTCAGCAATACCTTGATAAATGTATTGTTTGCCTTCTTCAGCGTTGCGCTCCCCTCGAACAATGAGCATATTTTCTTTTTGAGTAATATCTAGTTGCTCATCAGCAAAGCCCGCAACTGCCATAGTAATACGGTAGTTATTTTCGTCTTGCTGTTCGATATTGTAAGGAGGGTATCCCGCAGAAGCATTCTTGGTCGATGATGATTCCATCATATTTAATAGACGATCAAAGCCAATAGCGTTGCGGTACAAAGGAGTGAAATCTACAGTTCTCATAATACTATCCTGTTTCTAGCAATAGCCTTAATTCAGAGTGGTGAATTAAGGGTGTCGTAGCCATTCCATCAAGGACATGGTTTCAACAAATTAAAGTGTGTGCTTTCTCTGTTTCCTCATAAGAGCGAAGTGAGTAAAGCGATTCAGAAGACCCGTTAGGCATCCTCTTCATAACTAGATATAAGGATGGGCAAGTGATCTTTCAAGGCATAAAAGGGATTTTTTGTTTATTTAATAAAAAAGCACCACCTGATTAGGCAGTGCTTTTTATAATGTTATGACTTTAAACGAGACTAAATCGTAACGATTACACGTCTAAGTTAGCTACTTTTAGTGCGTTATCTTCAATGAAGCGACGACGTGGTTCAACGTGATCACCCATTAGAGTCGTAAACAACTGATCAGCACCTACCGCATCATCAATAGTCACTTGCATCATGCGGCGTGTGTCTGGGTCCATAGTGGTTTCCCAAAGTTGATCAGGGTTCATCTCACCTAGACCTTTGTAACGCTGTAATGAAAGACCACGACGAGACTCTTTAGCTAGCCATTCCAGTACCTCTAAGAAAGTCGTTACTTGCGCAGTACGTTCGCCACGTTTCACGTAGGCACCGTCTTCAAGTAGACCTTCTAACGCTTCAGAAAGTGCTGCTAGTTTGTCATATTCTTTCGTTGCTAGTAACTCACGGCTAATGACGTATTCATAGTGAACACCGTGCGTGCGAACCACAACTTTAGGTAGACAAACATTAAGCTCTTGGTGTTTTTCAACTTCTAAGCTGTACTGACTTGCGCCCACTTCTTTAGCATTAAGTTGTGCAATTAAACGCTCACCCCAAGCAGTAACAAGAGCTTCATCTTGGCACTGTTCAGGCGTAAGGCGAGGCACGTAGATAAACTCTTCTACTAGTGCTTTTGGCAATTGACGAGCCATACGTTCAACTAACTTAGTTGCTTGGTTAAACTGAGTTACTAAGGCTTCAAGTGGTTCACCGGCTAAAGCTGGAGCATGATCGTTTACAAACAGAGCTGCGTTATCTAACGCAAGTGCTGTTTGGTACTGGGTCATTGCATCTTCATCTTTAATATACTGCTCTTGCTTACCTTTTTTCACTTTATAAAGTGGCGGCTGAGCAATGTAGATGTAACCACGCTCAATAAGCTCAGGCATTTGACGGTAGAAGAAGGTCAATAGCAAAGTACGGATGTGCGAACCATCCACATCGGCATCGGTCATGATGATGATGTTGTGATAACGCAGTTTGTCTGGGTTGTATTCGTCACGACCAATACCACAGCCAAGTGCCGTAATCAGCGTTGCGACTTCTTGAGAAGAGAGCATTTTATCAAAGCGCGCTTTCTCAACGTTTAGAATCTTACCTTTTAGTGGCAAAATTGCTTGGTTTTTACGGTTACGCCCCTGCTTGGCTGAGCCGCCAGCAGAGTCCCCTTCCACTATGTATAGCTCGGAAAGAGCAGGATCTTTCTCTTGGCAATCCGCTAGTTTACCTGGCAGACCGGCTAAATCTAATGCGCCTTTACGACGAGTCATTTCACGAGCTTTACGCGCTGCTTCACGAGCACGAGCTGCATCAATGATTTTGCCACAAACAATTTTTGCTTCACCTGGGTTCTCAACAAGGAACTCAGATAGCTTCTCGCCCATAGCGGATTCAACCGCAGATTTCACTTCAGAGGAAACCAATTTGTCTTTGGTTTGGCTTGAGAACTTAGGATCTGGCACCTTCACAGAGATAACCGCTGTCAAACCTTCACGGGCATCATCACCAGAGGTAGACGCTTTGGCTTTCTTAGAAAAGCCTTCTTTATCCATGAATGTGTTTAAGGTACGCGTTAGAGCAGAGCGGAAGCCCGCTAAGTGAGTACCGCCATCCCTTTGCGGAATGTTATTGGTGAAACAGAAGATGTTTTCTTGGAAGCCATCGTTCCACTGCATTGCCACTTCAACGGTGATACCGTCATCGCGCTCGCTATCAAAATGGAAAATTTTCTGAATAATTGGTGTTTTGTTGGTGTTTAGATGGTCAACAAATGCCTGAATACCACCTTCAAATCTAAAGTGATCTGATTTGTCTTCTTCACGCTCATCAACAAGACGAATAGATACACCAGAGTTCAAGAAAGATAGCTCACGTAAACGCTTAGCTAGAATATCGTAGTAAAATACAATATTAGTGAAGGTCTCTTCACTTGGCCAAAAACGGATTTCGGTACCGGTTTCCTCAGTATCACCTACAGCGGCCAATGGAGCCTCAGGCTCACCATGACGGTAAGTTTGAGTATAAACATGACCACCACGTTTGATAGTAAGAGCCACTTTCTTAGACAGTGCGTTTACAACTGAAACACCAACACCGTGCAGACCACCCGAAACCTTGTACGAGTTATCATCAAACTTACCTCCGGCGTGCAGAACGGTCATGATAACCTCTGCAGCAGAAACTTGTTCTTCTTCGTGTAATTCAGTTGGAATACCACGACCGTCATCTCGAACAGAAACTGAATCGTCGTCATGGATAGTCACAATAATGTCGTTACAGTGACCTGCTAACGCTTCATCAATTGAGTTATCCACTACCTCGAATACCATGTGATGAAGACCTGTTCCGTCGTCTGTATCACCTATGTACATACCTGGACGTTTACGAACCGCATCCAGACCTTTTAGTACTTTAATACTCGATGAATCGTAATTTTCTGCCATGAGTTACTCTCTATTTGGGCCTATGTATCATCCATGTTGCTCTCATCCTAAGTAAAACCGGTGAGCGAGCAAATACTGATAATAACCATCTATATTGAATATGTTCTAAAACCAAGGGGTAAACCTCTCGGCGCTTGAAGTAGCACAGGTAGAGATAAATGGTTAATTTAAGGGTTAATCGCCCTCATCCACTTAAATCCTGACTTTTGGTCAAATATGTATAATTTACCTTGCTACGTTACAGGGCCCAACCTACATTCAGCCCCTTACTTTACTGCCTCTATTTTGCCACGTTCCACATGAAACATCTTGCTATTTTCGCTGTTCATTTCCGCAATTTGGCTTTCTGTTATAGAGCTGACAAATACTTGTGCTCCGGTTTCCTTTAAACAGTCCGCTAAGCGTGCTCTACGTTGACTATCAAGCTCTGAGGCAAAGTCATCAATCAAGTAAATACATTGCTTTTGCGTTAATTTTGTTAGGTGTTGACCTTGAGCAACCCTCAGGGCACACACCAAGAGTTTGAGCTGACCACGAGACAAGATATCTTCTACTGGCGTGCCGTTTACTCTAATTTTAAGGTCAGCCTTATTTGGGCCACTAAAAGTATAGCCAAGGTGCTGATCTCTCTCGAAATTTCTTTCTAATAATTCCGCATAATCCGCACCCTTCTCCCACCCTTGGTAAAAAGAGATAGACACATCAAACTCAGCCAGAAAATCTTTACACAGAGGCTCCGCCACCTCTTTAAGCTGGGTCACATATTGTGCACGCCATTGAGAAATCATTTCCGCTAATCTGGCTAATTCTTGATCCCAATAACTGAGCTCTTGATAGCCAGTGGCGGTTTTGAGCAATGCGTTACGTTGCTTGTTCAAACGCTTTACCCGACCCCACGCTTCATAAAACTGAGGTTCACAATGAAAAACACCCCAATCAATAAATGCTCGACGGTGTTTAGGACCATCAGTAAGCAGATCAAAACCTTCAGGGTGAATAAGTTGCAAAGGTAGAACCTTGGCCAGTTCGGCTAACTTTTGTCCTGACTCCCCGGCTATCTTAACCTCAGTGGTACCGTCACGACGCTTGTTAATGCCTATAGGCAACTCAAAGTTTTGCGGATTCTGCATTCGGCCATGCACAAACAGTTCGTCACATTGATGCTGAATAATGCGTCCGGTGATAGAACTTTTAAATGACCGACCATGCCCAAGCAGATAAATGGCTTCCAGTATGCTGGTTTTGCCGCTGCCATTCTCTCCTATGAGAAAATTAAAGCCTGACGACGGGCGAACGTCGCAGGCTTGTATATTTCGAAACTGTTTAATGATGAGGCGATGTAAAGGCATACCGTTATAGACGGATTGGCATAACCACATATTGAGCGCTGGCATCGTCAGCATTCTCAATTAGGGCGCTGGCGTTGGCATCAGACATAGAAAAACAAACCTTGTCGCAACGTAGTGCGTTAAGCACATCCAACACATAGCTTACATTGAAACCAATCTCTAGATCGTCACCTTGATAATCCACATCCACCACTTCTTGCGCTTCTTCTTGCTCAGGGTTATTAGCGGTAATTTGCATGGTGCCGCTAGAAAGATTAACCCGAACACCACGGAATTTTTCATTAGATAAGATAGCGGCACGGGAAAAGGCTTGGCGTAACCCTTCACAATCGGCAATCACGGTCTTAGTGGTGTTTTGTGGCATAACCCGGCGATAATCTGGGAAGCGACCATCCACCAACTTAGAAGTGAACACAAAATTAGTCACGCTGACGCGAATATTGGAAGAGCCAATCAATAACGTGACCGATTCTTCAGGTTGATCAAGAATCTTCATCAACTCAAGCACACCCTTGCGCGGTATGATCACTTGCTGTTGAGAGTGGCTCTCGCCCAAAGTTGTATCTGAAACAGCCATCCGGTGGCCATCGGTGGCCACAGAGCGCAAAGTCTCGCCATCAATGTCAAACAACATGCCGTTTAAGTAGTAACGCACATCTTGGTTAGCCATAGAAAATTGTGTTTTTTCTATTAGCCCGCGTAAGTGGCCTTGCGTCAAGGTCAATTCAATATCCGACTGCCAATCTTCAATGTTAGGAAAATCAATGGCCGGTAGACTCGCTAAAGAAAAGCGACTGCGACCCGAGCGAACCACTACGCGTTCAGCATCAACCGAAAGGGTAATATCAGCATTATCTGGCAAACCACGGCAGATATCGAAAAACTTACGAGAAGGCACTGTAATGCTACCCGGTTCAAAGTCATTTTCTAGTTGAACTTGGCTAATTAACTCCACCTCAAGATCGGTGGCTGTCATCGATAAGACGCCATTGTCCACTTTGAGTAATACATTACCTAAAATAGGTAAAGCGGGACGACCAGCAAGAGCACCAGACACTTGTTGTAGTGGCTTGATAAGAAACTGACGATTAATAGTGAATTTCATTCTATTAATTACCTATTACGATGAAAGGGTACGGATAAGGTTCGAGTAGTCTTCTTTAATATCATGACTCTCTTCTTTAAGCTGTTCTATTTTACGGCAAGCGTGCAACACTGTGGTATGGTCACGACCACCAAACGCATCACCGATTTCCGGTAAGCTATGGTTGGTTAACTCTTTGGCTAATGCCATTGCTAACTGGCGAGGACGAGCCACAGAGCGTGAACGACGCTTAGACAATAGATCCGCCATTTTAATTTTGTAGTATTCGGCCACTGTCTTTTGAATATTATCAATGGTGACGAGCTTTTCTTGCAGTGCTAATAAGTCACGCAGAGCTTCTCGAACAAAATCGATAGTAATAGGACGACCGGTAAAGTTTGCATTGGCAATTACACGGTTCAAGGCCCCTTCAAGTTCACGAACATTTGAACGCAGACGTTTGGCAATAAAGAAAGCCACTTCGTCAGCAAGGTGAATTTGATGGTCTTCCGCTTTTTTCATCAAAATCGCAACGCGAGTCTCTAGCTCTGGCGGTTCAATGGCGACCGTTAAGCCCCAGCCAAAACGAGATTTTAAACGATCTTCTACACCGTTTATCTCTTTTGGATAACGGTCAGAAGTAAGGATAATTTGCTGATTGCCTTCTAATAACGCATTAAAGGTATGGAAGAACTCTTCTTGAGAGCGCTCTTTGTTGGCAAAAAATTGAATGTCATCAATAAGCAGAGCGTCCACGCTTCGGTAATAACGCTTAAATTCTTCAATGGCGTTGTTTTGCAGTGCTTTAACCATATCCTGCACAAAACGCTCAGAGTGCATATATACCACTTTAGCATTTGGCTTATTGTCTACGATGGCATTACCTACCGCATGCAATAGGTGTGTTTTACCTAAACCCGTACCGCCATAAAGAAACAATGGATTGTATGCCGCACCAGGGTTATCAGACACTTGTCGCGCAGCGGCCAAGCCCAACTGGTTAGATTTACCTTCCACAAAGTTATTAAAGCGATGCTTAACATTGACATTGGAGCGATAAGTGATGTCTGAAAGATCTCTATCGTTATCCCAAGTTTTATGTACAGGCTTACGTTGTGCTAATTGCGCAGGGGCAGAAAACTCAGCCGCTACATCTGCAGCAGTTTTTTTCACCACTGGTGGCGCAGAAATGGGTTTACTGCCGACTTCAAACCTAAGGCTAGGAATATCGTTATCACAGAACTCTTGCAGGTAACGATTAATACTATTGATGTATTTATCCCGTACCCAATCCAAAACAAATCGGTTG
The DNA here is from genome assembly GCF_024347075.1 of Vibrio rarus. Lineage (NCBI taxonomy): Bacteria > Pseudomonadati > Pseudomonadota > Gammaproteobacteria > Vibrionales > Vibrionaceae > Vibrio > Vibrio rarus. The sequence continues at coordinate 128 of NZ_AP024900.1, read as the reverse complement.
GGGGCAAATAAGGTAAGCGTATTACCGCTTAACTCAGCCTGTAGTGGTCGAACCCACATGCTGAATTCGGTCGCAGGAAGTTCTTGCTGAAGTTGCTGCAAACATTGAGTCCAAAGCGAAGATGACAC